>JBCBKQ010000212.1:0-10315 GCA_038521595.1 Cyanobacteria bacterium J06627_28
CAAGACGACTGACCCAATGGGTACATCAAAAACACGGATACAAACACCGCAATCGGACCAGAAAAGGCGATGGCGTTGTAAGGACGAATCCCAACCAGACGGGCAATCTCAAACTGACGCAGCATGAAGCCAATCAGGCCGAATGCGCCGTGCAGCGCAACAAACGACCACAGGCCACCAATCTGGCACCAGCGGACGAAGTTACCTTGGGCTTCGGGGCCCCACAGCAACAGCAGGGAGTGGCCCATGCTATCGGCGGGGGTGGAGACGGCAACTGTTAAAAAGTTGCAGCCTTCTAAATATGAACTGGCCAACCCGTGGGTGTACCACGAGGTGACAAACGTGGTGCCGGTCATCCATCCACCTACCGCCATGAAGGCGCAGGGGAATAGAAGCAAGCCGGACCATCCTACAAAGACAAATCGGTCGCGCTTTAGCCAGTCATCGAGGACGTCAAACCGCCCCCGTGCGGCGGGCGCTTGTCCCATTGCTATGGTCATGAAAGAATCCTCTTTTTTTGGCTTTTTTGACCCTTAGTCAGCCAATAAATAGCTAACGAGAGCATATAAGTCCTTTGTAATCAGGTTTACGCCATATGCCGAAGCTCATGACCTATGTAAACCAAATACCAACGGACCGAAAATTATGGATTATCCAAATCAGTCCAGGGTTAGGTGGGTAAAATACGCCACCTTAAAGGATTTTGGCATGTACTTATCATAAGGACTGATTCATATTTTTACAATCTGTTATGTAAGCTCTCAGATTCTTTTTTGCCGTTGAAGAATCAGGTTTACAGCCGTTGCAGATGCGATCGCACATCACCCAAAAGCCTGTGTAAAATCGTCAAAACCCCTTTGTCTCCTTAGATACACTCTTCGCTCATCAGTTCAGCTAATGACAGCAATCACCGATTAAATCCTTTCAAATTCTTAACGATTAATAAATTTTTTCTTTCAAAATAGAATTAATTAAGGTGACGGCCGCAAAGATGACTGAGTAACCCGATACTATTTAGTGAGTGCGCCTTACTGCTGCGTAACTATCCTTTATATACGGCGCTTGTTTGTGGAGAGACCTCCACGGCATTTACGCTTACGGCACCTATCCATATGTAGGGGAAGCAGTGGGTAAGCCTCTAGTGGGTAAGCCTCTAATAGTCTCCTAGCCATTCATTAGCCATCCATTAGATTCAATATGACTGCTTCTAAAACGCCTGCCTCTTCTGATGCTTCTGCTCAGGCGACTAGTAAACAATCAGCTGGTAGCAAATCGACCAGCGATCGCGTACTACGTCGAGACATATTGGGTGCGCGTCGCCCTAGCAATTACTTTTGGGCCGGGGTGACCGCCATTGGCGGAGTAGGCTTTTTCTTAGCCGGCCTATCGAGCTTTCTAAAGACCAATCTACTGCCTTTCTCTGATTTACCCGCTCAGCTGGTCTTTATTCCCCAGGGCATTGCCATGGGCTTTTATGGGACGGCAGCAATTTTGCTATGCACCTATCTCTGCCTAATTATTTCTTGGGATGTCGGCGGCGGCTTCAACGAGTTTGATAAGACGGCGAGTGAGGCTCGAATTTTTCGCAAGGGCTTTCCCGGTAAGAACCGGACAATTGACATTCGCTATCCGCTGAGTGACCTGCTGGCGGTGCGTGCAGAAATCAGCGAGGGGCTCAATCCCAAGCGAGCGCTGTATCTCAAGGTAAAGGGCAAGGGCGATATTCCTATGACCCGCGTGGGGCAGCCGATTTCACTGTCTGAGTTAGAAAATCAAGGCGCTGAGCTGGCTCGCTTTTTGCAGGTGCCTTTGGAAGGGCTATAAACTTATTTATTCCATAGGTGGGTCTGTTTAGATACGAGGGCGCCTTAGTAATTGACTCATTGAAGTCTGGCTCGGCCTGTGACAGAATAGGCGACACTTTTGAAGCGGTGTCGCCGTTTTATTTGGCCGTTTTATTTGGCCGTTTTGTTTGGCCGTTTTGTTTTGGCTATGGTCAAAAAACTATACATAGGAGCTAAAAGGATGACATTAGGGTTTGGGTCTAACGCTAAACGATGGTCTTTGCTGGTTGCGATCGCACTAATAATCAGCGCGTGCAGCACGCCAGAAGCACCCGTTGCAGACAGTGAGCCACTTGCGCCACCTGTGGCAGTTAATGTGGGCCCTACGGTAGAAGAACTTACCGCAGGGCTTCCCCGGTTAGATGGGTCTGCCACGGTAGAAATCAAGGTGGGCAGCGATGTCATCACTGTGGAGCTAGACGGCAATAAAGCGCCTTACACAGCTGGTAATTTTGTTGATTTGGCGCAGAAGGGCATTTATGACGGCACTATTTTCCATAGAGTGGTGACGTCACCAGATCCTTTTGTGGCCCAGGGTGGCGATCCGCAAAGTAAAAATCCTAATATCCCAACGAGCCAGTTGGGTACGGGTGGATACATTGACCCTGCAACGGGTCGTCCCCGTGAGATTCCTCTGGAAATTTTGCCAGCAGATGCGGATGAGCCTGTGTATGGCAAGACGTTTCCAGAGGCTCAGATTACGGGTGCGCCCGAGCTAAATCACCGTAGGGGCGCGATCGCAATGGCTCGCTCTGGGGTAAATACAGCCTCTGCGCAGTTCTACATCACCCTCGCAGATTTAGCCTTTTTAGACGGTAACTACGCGGTCTTTGGCTATGTGACAGACGGTATGGATACGGTTGATGATATTCAGCTGGGCGACGTGATTGGTTCTGTAACGGTGACTGCAGGCGCCGATAATTTGGTGCAGCCAGAAGGCGCAGCCGCTGAAGCGGAGCCTGCTGAGTAGGTGTGGGACAGTGACTGCTGCAAACCATGATGTCGCGAACCATGATGTCGCAAACCATGATGTCGCAAACCATGATGTTGTGGTGACTGGGCTAGCAATGGCAACGGCGCTGGGAGATACCGCAGCAGAAAATTGGACAAGATTGATGGCTGGCGAAAGTGCGATCGCGCTTCGTCAGCCATTTTTAGATCTGGCCCCTGGCCCCCTGGCGATGATGGGCAAAGAACCTGCGGCGTTGCAGCCGATGACGGTGGATCTAGCACGGCAGGCTTGGGAAGATGCAGGCTTGAACCTCGGCCTCGAAGCTGGCTTAGGGTTTGGTGAACGTTGCGGCGTGGTGGTGGGCTCTAGCCGTAGCCATTTACAGACTCTAGAAGAAATGTCGCAACAGCAGCGGCAAATGCCTGGACAGGTTGAGGGCAATTGGCTTGGGGCGTTGGCTCATGGACCTGCGATCGCAGTGGCAAAAACGGTGAATGCGCAGGGGCCATTGCTAGCACCGATGGCCGCCTGCGCGACAGGGGTATGGGCGATCGCGCAGGCGGCTGAGCTGATTCGATCTGGAGTATGCGATCGCGTTGTAGCAGGCGCGGTAGAAGCGCCCATCACCCCCATGACCATTGCGGGCTTTCGCAAAATGGGGGCACTGGCCAAAACGGGCTGCTACCCCTTCGACATTGCCAGAGAAGGCTTTGTGCTGGGTGAAGGCGGTGCGCTGATGGTACTAGAATCAGCGGCTTTGGCCTCGGCGCGAAGTGCCAAACAGATTTACGGCAAAGTACTAGGCGTCGGCATTACCAACGATAGTCACCACGTCAGTTCTTTTGACCCCAGCTATGAAATGGGACAGCGGGCCGTGGCTTTGTGCTTAGCTCGCAGTGGACTTGCGGCCAAAGATATAGATGCCGTCCACACCCACGGCACCAGCACATTACAAAACGACCAGATGGAGGCTGCCTTGATATCGCACTTGCAGACCCTGCGTGGCAGCGCTGCTATGGCCGTGATGGCAACGAAGGGGGCTACTGGCCACACGTTAGGTGCTTCGGGGGCAGTGATTGTGGGCTGTGGATTGCTGAGCCTGCACCGTCAGGCGCTTTTACCCTGTGTCGGCCTCAAAGAAGCTGGTTTTACTCTGGCGTTTGTCAGAGAAGGGAGAGCGGCGCAACTGCGTAATTTGCTGTGTTTTAGCTTTGGTTTTGGCGGGCAAAATGCAGTATTGGCGTTAGGTCGTTAGTAGGCACGTAGATAAAACAATGAATGAACCGATAGCTGAGGAGGATAAATAGAGTAAAATCTATGCCTAAAGATAGGATCCGCTATAACAATTAGGGCTATAAAGTTGTCACGCAAGTGAACCCGTTAGGTATGATTTAAATCATTGTCACGGTTAAGTTTTTTCACTCCGTTACGAGGTGTATCTATGAAGTGCTTTAACGCGTCTAAGAGTGTCCTTGCCCCCTGGCTGGCTGCGATCGCACTCACTGGCCTAATGGCAATGTTTGCTAAACCTGCCCGCGCAGACGACCTCCTAGAAGATGCTGCCATTGGTGCTGGTGTTGGCTTGGGCACAGGTGTGATTTTGGGTGATAGCGTCGGTGTAGATGATGCTGTCAATGGTGCCGCTGCGGGTGCAGCCTGTAATGTCGCAAACGATGCCCTTCAGGAAGAGGGCCAGCGAAATCTGACTGAAGATTTGTTAGTGGGCGCTGTCGCTGCTGGTGGCGTTGGCATTTTGACCAATGATGACAGCTTTTTGACAAATGCAGCCCAAGGCGCAGCGGCCTGCGGCGTGATTCACGTTTTGGATTAAGTGCTAGAAAATAGCGTCTTGAGTGACTGACATTTTTCTTAGGAATCCTGACAGCATCCCTTGTAGACCTCTTCAGACAAGTCGTGTTGTCAGTTAAACGCTTGAAACGGCGAAAGCCCGAATCTCATGTAGAGATTCGGGCTTTTTGTGTAGCTGATTTGCGCTGCTTAGCCAGCTGCTTAATGCATTGGGCAGCTGGCTAAGCACTAAGCTTTATAGAACAAGGACTGTAGTTGTACTAGGTGCAATAAGCTTAGTGCAGATTGCTATATTTGTTCTGTGATTCGTTATTGGTGACTGCGTAAATGACTGTGCTCGCTCAGCGTTTGCCTTCGTAGGAGTTATACAGCTTTTTCTCGTCGTGGCAAACAGTACAGCAGGATTGGGCACAGGATGATGACGGAGATAGAAAGGGTAAGGCAAAGCTCTAGGCTAGTGAGAATTTCAGGGTTCATGGTAGTGCTCGGATAAATTTCCAGGATGTTGATGCTACTCGCTAGGTAGCTACAAACCCATCAGGGAGATTTCCGAAGTTTCTGCGATGCCGCTGAAGTACTTAAGAGTTGGGTGATTTATACTGGCAGTAGCTGTGCTTTGAGTCGAGAGCAATATGAACCGAATTAATTGCAAGGTTGATGCTTTTTGGGATAGCGAAGCACAAGTTTGGGTGGCAACCAGTGAAGATGTGCCCGGTTTGGCGACTGAGTCTGAAACGTTAGAAACACTGACTCAAAAGCTGAAAAACATGGTTCCAGAGTTGCTTCAGTTGAATAATGTTATTCCTGAGCGTGAAGCTAGTGTGGTAACCATCGAGCTAACGAGTCGTCGGCAAGAATCTATTCAGGTAGCTGCCTAAATGGCAAAGTCGTTTACGCCTGCCTTGAAGAAGAAGTTGACTGAAGCGGGCTGTCGATTTGTTCGAAGTGGTAAGGGCGATCACGAAGTTTGGTACAGCCCGCTTACTGAACGGCGTTTTGTTGTTGATCAGACTATTAAGTCTCGACATACGGCAAATGCTGTCATGAAACAAGCAGGCTTACCAAAGGCTTTCTAACGTAGTTGTTTTCTTCAGGTTATTAGCATTGAACTCAAGAAAACTTTTTGGGAAAATGCTAAGTCGTTAGCAAGATAGAGCGCCTTCTTTGCCTCCCAAGATCTGTTTATAACTTTGAGCTTTTCACGGCTGCCATCATGTCTCCAATAAATTTCACCTGATCCCAGCTATTCTGCCTTTGTGACAGTCCTAACCTCACGACGACTAGTTTACAGCTCGGTATCACTGTCACAAACTGTCCCTGATACCCTGCGGCTAAATACGCATCCTTTGGCCAGCTGTCATCCCGGCTTCGTGCCTTGTCTGTAAAAGAGTTTGGCACCCCGCGCCACCAGTGCGCCCCATAAAAATCAGCAGCTTCGCTCGGTGCACTCGAATAATTCACCCATCCTTCCGGTAATAGGCGCATCCATCGTCCATTACTTTGCCAGCAGCCATCTTGCAAATACAGTAGGCCTAACTTTGCCCAATCTTGCGCTGTTGCATATATAAAAGACGAGCCCGTAAACGTGCCTGCGGCATCTGGCTCCATCACCGCGCTCGTCATGCCCAATGGGTCGAACAGTGCCTGCCTAGGGAAGGCAAAGTAGTCTGTGAGTGAGCCGCTTATTGCATTACGAATGATGCGACAGAGCAAGACTGTTGTCCCGCTGGAATAGTTGAATGTGGTGCCGGGTTTGTCTTTTAGTGATAGTTGGGCTGCATAGGCTGCGCGATCGCCCGTCTGAAAAAGCATTGTTGTCGCATCCGATAATGGGCTTGCATAGGTCTCTGAAAAAGTCAGCCCGCTACTCATGCGTAGTAACTGATCGAGTGTGATTTCTCGTCTGGGGTCTCCGGGCTGTCGCCACTCAGGAAGAAGGTCTTGCTGTGAGAGAGACAGCTTGCCCTGATGTATCAAAATGCCTATCAGCGCATTGACAACGCTTTTGCTAAGAGACCAGCCCATCATGGGTGTGTGCGCATCAAAGCCGGGTGCGTAGCGCTCTGCAATCATCTCTCCTTTGTGGAGAATTACGACCGTGCGTGTTCGAGCTGCTTTGTTGTTGAAGGCCTGATCGATGACGGCTGTTAAAGCTGTTGTATCTATTTCATTAGAGAGTGCTTGGGCGATGGGCAAGGGCTGTTGTTTTCGTGGGGTTTGCTCGTACCGCTGACAGAATTCTGCGCTTTGCGCTTTCAGCTCTTCAACTTCACCCTCAAACACCAACGTACTTCCCAATCCAGGTCGATACAACGCCGTACTTTGAAACCCACCCAGACAAGAGACCGTCACTAGCTGATTCTCATAGTCCGCCTGGGCACTGAGCAAGCGCAAAGGCGCAAGCTGATCGACCGCCAAATCTTCTGACAGTAATGCATCAGCTTCGCGCCCAGAGACAAAAATGCCTGAGCACAGCAGCTTTGCCTTGTATGCTGTTGCCATCTGTAAAAATCGACTGGAATAGGTCAGCGCGAATTTCATAGGGGCTGACTTACAGCATTTGTAGCGGTATCGGACGAGCGGGAGCCGGAAAAGCAGTGTCTAGCTCGGCTATGTCTTCTGGGCTGAGCTTTATCTTTTGTGCGGCGACGTTTTGTTCGATATGTTCTATGCGGCTAGATTTGGGGATGACGATGATGTTTTCTCGGTGCAGTAGCCATGCGATCGCAACCTGTGCCCCACTCACGCCCTTTGCCTTCCCAAGTTTTTCTAACGTCTTATTCCCTAACAATCTCCCCTGCTCAATCGGAGAATATGCCATCACCGCAACATTCTGTTGTTTACACCAAGGCAACAGATCGTGCTCAACGCCGCGTCGGCTTAGATTGTAGAGAATCTGATTCGTCACGATTTGCTTGCCAGTCGGCAGCTGTATCGCCTCTTCCATGTCGTCTACATCGAAGTTGCTGACGCCGTAGTCGCGGATTTTTCCGGCTTGCTTGAGGGTGTCAAAGGCATCTAGGGTGTCTGCCAGTGGCTCGGAGCCGCGCCAATGTAAAAGGTAGAGATCAATATAGTCGGTGTTTAGGCGTTTGAGGCTTCTTTCGCAGGCAGCGATCGCACCCTCTCTTGACGCATTATGCGGATACACCTTGCTCACCAAAAATACATCTGAGCGCTTGCCTGCGATCGCAGCTCCCACAACTTCCTCCGCACCACCCTCGCCATACATTTCCGCCGTATCAATCAGCGAAAGCCCTAGCGATAGACCATGGCGCAAAGCCTTGACCTCATCATCAAAGCGCCTTTTGCTTTCGCCCATGCGCCATGTACCCATGCCAAGCTTAGGCATGGACTGACCAGAAGAGAGTTCAATCATTGTTTTCATGCTTTAACGATAGAGATTAAAGCATTGCCAACCGTTCGCGGACGAGCATTGCCTGTTTCTCAGCTTCGGCAAGGGCATCGCGTGCACCCTGTACGACGGCTTCAGGTGCTTTATCCACAAAGCCCTGATTGCTCAACCGGCCCGTTAACGATTTGATTTCGCCTTCTGCTTTAGCCAAGTCTTTCTCGAGCTTGGCCCGCATCGCTGCAACGTCTACCGCTACCGGAATCAACACCTGCACGGTGCCTGTCACGCCAGAGAACATTTTTTTCTGTTCGGTGTCATTGCCCAACGCCTGAGAGTCGGCCTTGATAAGCTCCGCAGGCGTCACGCCCGAGGGAGCTGGTGAAACATCGACAGCTTTAGCAGCCTGATCTTGTTGTATGTAAGCTTCGGCAGGTTTGCTAATAGCTTGGGCGGCTGGTCGCGCTTGGGTTGGACTGCCTTTGCCTGCGACTTCGGCCCAGGTGTCTTTAATGTCGGAGAAGATGCGATCGCGGTCCTCTGCCCGGTAAAAATTCCTCAGACCAAAACGCGTCGTGTAGAACAAACCAATCAGCTGGAATACTCCACGCAGCCCGATGTCATCAAGGGTGTCTAGCATCGAGTCTAGAACCTTGTAAGTGACGATAGTGCCTAGAATAATGGCGAAAGAGAGCGCAGGCTTTTTGTAGTCGCTAAAGAACCCGTCAAAGTATCTTGTGGGATTGTCTAAAAATTGGAAGATAACTTTGTATACCTGCTTCCATGCTTCGTCGTTTTCAGACAGCTGGAAACTATTGCCAGTCGTCGCAGCGGTACTGGCAGGCGTACTGGCAGGCGTACTGGCAGGCGTACTCGCAGGCGTGCCGATGGTTGAATCAATCGTGCCGGGAGCAGCCGTTTCAACAATCTCTGCAGCTTTTGCAACAGGAAGCGTCTCTGCAAGAGGTTCTGACCCCGGCGCAAAGTCTGTACTTTGAATGTTGAGCGTTTCCACTCTGGCCGCACCTTTGATATATCCCTGCATGGCATTGAGCACCGCTAGCTCACTAGCACTATCGGTTTTCAAGATAGTTTCAATCTTGGCCGACGGCTTCACATCTGCCTCTGCTCGCAGGTTACGAATAGTACGAATCACATCAATCAACAGAGCAAACTGTTGTTCTAATTCTCCATTTATCTGCGCTTCGTCCGCCTCTGGGTATCGCTGCACAGCGAGACAGTCTTCCTCACCAATGCCAGTGAGCGTATGCCAAATCTCTTCTGTGATATGCGGCATAAATGGATGCAACAGTTTTAAGATTCCTTCGAGCACATAGCCCAGGGTCTGCAATGCTGTTTGCTTCGTGCCGCCTTCGCCATACAGCCGAGGCTTGACTAGCTCAATGTACCAGTCACAAAAGTCCCCTCGAATAAACTCATAGAGCTCCTTTGAGGCCTCGCCCATGCCGTACTTGTCTAAATAGTCACGGGTACGATTAATCGTTTGGTTGTAGCGAGAGAGAATCCACTGGTCAGCGAGCTCTAGCTCACCTGCACTGCCGGGTGCTCCCAACGTTGTTGTGAGCTGCCCATTCAGATTCATAATCACAAAGCGAGACGCATTCCATAGCTTGTTGGTGAAGTTACGCGAAGCTTCTACCGCGAGAGACTCGTCTTTTTCTCGGTTGTAGTCGAGGCGAATGTCTTGCCCTGCACCTGCCACTTCGCGCACTAGGGTATAGCGCAATGCGTCTGTGCCGTATTTGTCGATTAGCAGCAGCGGATCGATGCCGTTGCCCTTGGATTTCGACATTTTTTGGTTCTTTTCATCGCGGACAAGGCCGTGAATGTACACGGTGTCGAAGGGCATTTTGCCAGTAAAGTGGCCTGCCATAAGGGTCATGCGAGCGACCCAGAAAAAGATAATGTCAAACCCGGTAACCAGCGTTTGAGTAGGGTAATAAAACTGATAGTCTGGCGCGTTGGTATCGGGCCAGCCCAGGGTAGACATAGGCCACAGACCAGAAGAAAACCAGGTATCGAGCACATCTGGGTCTTGGGTGAGCTGAATGTCGTCGCCGTATTTGGCCTTGGCTTTTTCCCAGGCTTCGCTTTCTGTCTTGGCAACGACAAAAGGCGTATTGTCTCGGATTTCGCCATCGGTTGAGCTAGTTACGTACCAAGCGGGAATTTGATGTCCCCACCACAGCTGACGCGAAATGCACCAGTCTTTGAGGTTTACCAGCCAATCGCGGTAAACCTTTGTCCAGCGCTCAGGGACAAATTGCGGATCTTGCTGATCGTCTAGGGCGGCGAGGGCTTTGTCAGCCATGGGGCGAATTTTGACAAACCACTGAG
>JBCBKQ010000213.1:0-10221 GCA_038521595.1 Cyanobacteria bacterium J06627_28
CAAGCGGGAGGATCAAACCCACAGTATTAATCTTCGCATCGGTTTTGAGTCTGACGATGTTCGTGCAGACGATTATTTAGTGGTGATGTTTGAGATGGGAACGCTGCTGCCCACAGAGTCAATAGACTCTTATGAACTCTCTAGCGATGCGGCTGAGCAGATTAGCTCTTTGGAATATGAGCTCAAGCAAACCCGTGAGAATTTGCAGGTCACCATTGAAGAGTTAGAGACGATTAACGAAGAGCAACAGGCAACTAACGAAGAGCTATTGGCCTCTAACGAAGAGCTACAGAGTACAAACGAAGAGCTGCAGTCTGTTAACGAAGAGCTATACACCGTCAATTCTGAATATCAGAGCAAGATTAAAGAGCTTGTGCAGCTCAACGAAGACATCGACAATCTATTGCGTAGTACCAATGTAGGCGTTGTCTTTTTAGACAAGAATTTGTATATCCGTCGGTTTACCCCAGCTGCTGCAGCCGTTGTAAACTTGCGCCCAGGTGATGTCAATCGGCCGATTTCAGACTTTACCCATCAGGTTAAAGATATTAATCTAGAAGCCTTTGCTAAAAGTGTTTTAGAGCGAAAAGAGGCCGTCGAAAAAGAAGGATTTAATGCGGGCACAGATGAGTCGCTGCTGCTGAGGGCATATCCGTATCGAAAAGAAGATGGTGACATTGACGGTGTTGTTTTGACCTTTTTAGAAGTGACTGAAATCAAGCGGATGCAGTCACAGCTAAAAGAAACCAATGCGATTTTAGAGACGGTATACGACACTAGTCCGGTAGGCTTTGCACTGCACGATGAAAATCTCAAGTTCTTACGGGTCAACAGGGTCTTGGCCGAGATTAATGACAAACCTGTAGAAACACACATTGGAAAACTGGTAACAGAGATCATTCCTTCTGAGGTGGGAGAGCAGGCGTTAAAAATGTATCAGCAAGTGCTGACAACCGGAAAGCCTATCTTAGATGTTGAATTTGAGGGAGAACTACCTGCAAAACCTGGAATATATCGGTACTGGACCGCGAGCTATTTTCCGATCGAGCTACAAGATGGTAGGCGTTGGGTGGGCGCGGTTGTCAATGAAGTGACGCGATTGAAGCAAGTTCAAAATGACTTAAAAGAAAGTCGAAACTTTGCTCGGCAACTCTCTGAGTCAAATCCAGGCATTATCTACATTTTTGATTTAGAAACCAGACAGAATGTGTATACCAACTCTTCAGTGACAAAGGTTCTTGGATTTTCTACAGAAGAGATTGCTGCGATGGGTACAGAGCTAATCTCTGGGCTGGTGCATCCAGATGATCGCGGTGAGCTAGTGCGCTACTATCGCCAGTTTGAAGCCAATCCTGAGCGGGTTTTAGAAACGGAAGTCCGTGTTCGCAATAACAGAAGTAAGTGGATATGGCTGACTCTGCGTAGCGTTGTCTTTAGCTATGGCGAAGATGGCGCGGTTCAACAGATTTTGGGTTTGGCGACAGATATTACACCGCGTAAGCTGTCGGAGCGTAAATTAAGGCAGCAAAAGAGTGCGTTAGAAGATGCGATCGCATCTGCCCAAGCCGCTGACTCAGCCAACCAAGCCAAGTCAGAATTTTTGGCCAATATGAGCCACGAAATTCGCACGCCCATGAACCTCATTTTGGGGACTTGTCAGCTCCTGGCACGCACGTCACTATCCGAGCGCCAAAGCTCCCTACTAGAAGTGCTCAATCGCAACGGCACAACGCTGCTGACACTCATCAACGACGTTTTAGATCTTTCAAAGCTAGAGGCCCGCGAATTACGAATTCAATCAGACGCTTTTGCGCTGCGTGCCATGCTCACAATGGTTTTTTCTACCTTTAGGTACAGCATCGAAGACAAAGGCCTCACCTGTAATCTAGAAATAGACGAAAAGCTGCCAGATAACGTCGTTGGTGACAGCTTTCGGCTACAGCAAGTGTTGCGCAACCTACTGAGCAACGCCATCAAATTTACTAAAAACGGCCAGATAGATATAAAAGCTAAACAGATAGAGCAGCAGCCCCAAACTGTCAAAATAAAAATCAGCGTGTGCGACACCGGCATTGGTATTGCCGTAGACGATCAAGAAAATCTATTTGAGCCCTTTATTCAGGCAGATACCTCTAGTACTCGTCAGTACGGTGGGACAGGGCTTGGCCTAACTATCTCTCGGCGGATTATTGAGCTGATGGGCGGCACCATTGGTGTCGAGAGCTCAGCGGGCGCAGGCTCAGAATTTTGGTTCGTTATCGATTTGGGCATTACCGGAGCATCGCAAGCGAGCGATGGCAGTATGCTTGCCGATACTGGCAAAAAGCCCAAACTTTCTACCGCCGATGTTCGCATTCTGCTGGCCGAAGATAATAAAGACAATCGTGACATTGCCGTGATGCTGCTAGAAGATTCGGGCTATACAAACATCACCACCACCGAAAACGGCGAGGCCGCCCTACAAAAAATGACCGCTGAGCAATATCACATTATTTTGATGGATTGCCAAATGCCACTGGTAGATGGCTACGAAGCAACCCGCCGCCTCAGAGCGCAATCGTCTCCCAATAGAAACACGCCCGTGATTGCGATTACGGCCCACGCCATGCAAGGCGACAAAAATAAATGCCTAGAGGCGGGTATGAACGACTACATCAGCAAGCCATTTACCGCAGGCGATTTGTTAGAAAAAATTGAACAGTGGCTAGAGGCATCGTTACAGCAAAACGCGGAAAGCAATAGCGGCGTTTCTCATTAGTTGCGTTTCTCATTTACGCCACCACAAGAGGCCATAACCGTCATTCTATGAAGCTAAGCGCGTAGAAATCCAGAAAAGCAGGCCTGATTTGGCGTCTCGTTAGCCCTACGCTTCGAGAAGAGCGGTCTCTACACCCTAACCCTGAATCCGGCACGAATAGAGACTTCTAATATGCATGAGACTTGATTAAAGATGCTGGCTGCTGGCTCCTCATGTTTATCTAATTTGATAATTTGATATATATTTAAACAATAGGATGTCTTGATATAAGCATTCTGCTTATCGTCATAGTTCACTATCACAGCTCATCGTTGTAGTAAATCGCTAGGGTAGCGATTTTCAAAGTATTAAATTCTTCAGGCTGCATCTAGAACAGTTGTCAACGGATACGGTAAACGTCCAACTTGCCCAGCCAAAACTGAAGTATCTAGCATGAATAGTATTCTATATCGATTGATTTGGTTTCAGCACTTTCACAAAGCTGCAGGAACCTCAGTGACTAATTTAGCCGTTGCCAACAACGAAAGTTTTTATACTCAGCATAAAAATGGCATTCCTGTCTTGCCACAGGGTAAAAAAGGGACGGTAGGGGGATTCAACCCTTGGGATTTTTCGGATGCTGAACTCACTAAATTCGTTGACCATTGTGAAGACTCCGGCGTCACGTTTGTTGCTAATGAGTGGGGATCTGTAAACTTTGAAGTGTTGGCTGCTGACCCGCGAGTTGTTCTAATTACCTGTTTGCGAGATCCCTTAAAAAGGTTTTTGTCAAACTTCTACTTTGACTACTGGCATGGATATGACAATGTGAGTAGTCCCCAAGCGTTTATGAATGTCAGTAAGTTTAGTCAATCTGACTTTTACTGCAAATTTCTATCGCGCACTGAGCAGGCCTACAAAGAAAAGATTGGCGCGGAAGCGTTTCATACGGCAAAAACTAATCTTCTCTTATTTGATCACGTGGTTATTCTAGAATCGACACATGCTCTTCATGGTTTGTGTAATTCTTTAGGTTGGAAAGAAGGATTAGAGCTTTCTCAGAAAAACAAAACCCATAGATGGGATCGAAGCTTTGTGCGCTCTGTATTAAATGGGCGTTTTGATTTAGCCTTTCGAAGATTTAGCCATCCTAAGCGGAAACCAAGTGATGAGTTTCATGCTTTTTTCCAACAAAATAATCGATTTGATATTGAGCTATACAACTTTGCTAAAAACAATGAACGTGTAACCACAAGAGCAAGACGTCGTGAGGTGCCTACAACGGACATCACGCTAGACGTCTACTGATGTCAGTGGCAACTTCAGTCTATGATTCAGGGCAGGCGCAGATAGCTGTATTCTCAGCCTGGGAACAATAAAAATAGGTGCATTGTCTTTGTTTGCTCAACGTTTTTGAGCCTAGCTTCTTTGCTCTTACTCTCTGGCTGACTTTTGTGCGTTCACTTGCTACTGCTGCCTGCTCTCCCAAACCATCAGCTACTCAGCTGCCTTCCGTTCAGCTGTCAAAAAAGCGACTTCAGGGGCTGAGACCCCTCTTTCGAAGGCTGTTTCCTGAGCGGGTACCTGTAGACTTTACCATCGTCATTGCTACGTACAACGGGGCCGAACGCCTAGGTCAGGTACTTTCACGCCTGCGCTGCCAAATAGGCGTAGATGATATGGTCTGGGAAGTGATTGTTGTTGATAATAACAGCACAGATGATACGGCTACTCTTGTGCAGCAGTATCAGGCTCAATGGCCAAAAAATTTGTCTTTGCGCTATGAGTTTGAGCCGCAGCAGGGAGCTGGATACGCCCGTCAGCTAGGCACAAAAGTCGCCAACAGCCCTTTGATTGGTTACTTAGATGATGACAACTTGCCCTGGCTAAACTGGGTACGTTCTGCCTATCGATTTGGTCAAACCCATCCTAATGTGGGCGTCTATGGCAGTCGGATTCACGGCAAATTTGCGACGGCACCCCCCGCCCACTTTGAGAGAATTTCGGCGTTTCTAGCGCTGACAGATCGCGGTACCAAATCTATTCCCTATCGCCCAGAGGCCAAAATTTTGCCGCCGGGGGCTGGCCTTGTCGTTCGCCGTCAGGCCTGGCTAGAAAACGTACCCGAAGAGCGCCTCCTCGCTGACAAGTTTGGTGACCGAGAAGCCGGTGAAGACTTAGAAGTTGTGCTCCGCATTCAAAAAGCAGGCTGGCCCGTTTGGTACAACGCCGATATGTGGCTACACCACGATATTCCGGCCAATCGTTTAACAAAAGAGTATTTGTTGAAGCTATTTAAGGGAATTGGACTGAGCCGCTACCACACTCGTATGCTCAGCTTAGATCCTTGGCAAAGGCCTATTTTCATCTGGCTATACGCCGCTAATGATGTCAGAAAAATCTTGCGACATTTGTTGAAGTATCGTCAGCGCGTAATCACAGATACGGTAGCTGCCAGTGAATTGATGCTATATGTCACCAGCCTTGTAAGCCCTTTGCACAGCTGGTATAGACTCTGCCGTCGAAAGCTTAAAAAAAGAGCGGACGACGAAATAAGTACTACTTAACTTTTCTCAGATGCTTTTCTCGGCGGTTCAATGCATTCGAGGAGAGTCGTGCAGAATAAACCAAACCATTGTTGTATCAATGTGAGCGAATTAACGCTGAAGCGATCGCACTCTTTCTGCAGGCCAATAAATTTTGTAGGCCTCACCAATAATGAACGCTTTGGGTAGCATTCCCCAGACGTGAGAATCTGCGCTTTCGTTGCGATTGTCGCCAAGTACAAAGTATTCTCCTGGCGGTACTAGCTCTGGCCCCCAGCGGTAGCGAATATCTGACGCTATGTAGTTTTCCTGGATAGGGACTTGATTGACCCAGAGTTTGCCGTCTCTCACCTCTACCTGCTGGCCGGGCAAACCAACTACTCGTTTAACAAAAAGTGTGTCCGGATCGGCTCCTAGAATCTCTAAGGCTTCTAGCGGTGCTTTAAAGACCACAACATCACCATTTTTCGGGCGATAAACCTGACTGCGGCTCACAAAAATTCGGTCGTCTACCTGCAAGGTTGGCACCATAGATTCACTTGGCACAATGCACTGCATCACAGCCTGGTCTATCCACAGTGGCAGGCTGCCAATTGATAACCGTAAGAGCAAGCTTCCCAGTACAACCACCATGAGCATTTGCCCAGAGCGGCTAGGGTTAGTGCCTGGACTCAGCGGCGTGGTGCGATAGGCGTGGTAGCCCGCTACAGACCATACGGTGCAGGCTATCGGTAGCAAAATAGGCTGATGATTGGCCAGGATAGAGAGTGCTACACCAATGGCTAAAAACACGCCGCCAATGACGGCTTGATTGAGGTAGAAGTGTCCCAGTCCTGGCAAAATTTGTGATAAAAACACCCCGTACCAGACGTCTTGTCCTTTGTACTTTTCGCCTAGAGGATGTAGCGGACGCCCCACCGTGGCAAAGGCATCCCAAACGTTGAGAAAATAGACAACTGTAGCCAAGCCCACCATCCAAAAGGCACGAGTCGTTATTCCCTCGGCAGCTAGCAGTGACCATAAGCCATAGAAAACGCTTCCTACAAACACGCTGAAAATCAACAATCCCTTGGTCCACTGATCCCCATAGCATTGGCCCATGCCAGGCAGCAACCCCGATAGGTTAACGGCCAGCCAACAATCTCGTACGGGTCGTCGTGCTCGCATTAATGTCCTTTTGGGTCGGTGAAATACAAAGTAGCCAAAGCTAATCACTCAGCACTAGGCCGCCAACTCTGCCAGCTCAAAGCGGGATGATGGCAAAGAAGCGTTCTAATTTTCGATGTTTTCGTCGATATTTTCGTCGACGTTTTCTAAGAGATCGCGTAGTGACACACCGTTGGCACGAATGACGCTTCTACCATCGGGGTTTTTGGCCTCTTGGAGCTGGTAGGCGCGCGCACGTATGCCTTCTTGGATGGCAGGTAGATTCTCGCGGAGCATAACCGTCACTGAGCCGGTCTGCTCATTGCCGTTATCGTCAGGCAGCACCTCGATGAGGTAGCCATAGAGGTCGCCTTCTAGCAGATGACTACGGGTTGCGATCGCAGTGCCCCTTTCCTCAGCCCTATCTGGCGAATACACCACCAGCGTCTGTGCCCGTCGATAGTCGGCAAAGACCTCGGCCCCATAGATAGATCGCAAGGCATCTTCTAGCCGAGGCACGCTCACCCCACGAACAATATCAACCAGCGTAAACTTTTCAGAATGGACGACTAGCGCCTCACCAGACTGCCGACGAATCAAAAGGCTTTGATCTGACGTGCCACTTGGGGCAAATACCGAGCCGTGAAAGGTATATCGCTGCGAAGGCGTCTCGCTACGACGAATAGAGAGCCGTTCGGAAGGATGTGCCCGCAGTGTCGGGTGGGCCTGCATCCAGGCTTCTGCCTCATTCATGGTTTGACCGGGGAGCGCTTGGGCGGCGGTAGAGAGGCCGAGCCAGAGGCTAGAAAGGGTCAGTCCGGTTTTGAGACCGCTCTTAAGGCCGTTCTTAAGGCCGCTTTTAAGACCGCTCTGAAGGCCGCTCTCAAGAGCATGTAGCAGGAGCTTGTTCATGAGTTGATGAGGCGTGTTTTAGAGGGAGCCAAATCCCTTCTTTTTTTTCTTTTTCTTTTTTTTGCCGCCGCCCGGTGCGCCTCGCCAGCCAGGCATTTGCCTGCCGCCAAATTGCCCGCCACCCATAGGGTTTCCACCCATTGGATTGCCGCCGCCCATACCCGGGAAACCGCCCCCACCAAAGCCAGGAAGGCCCATGTTGCCCTGGCCCATTTGCTGCATTAGCCCCCGCATTCGCTGAAAGTCGCTGACGAGTTTGCCCACGTCTTTTTCGGCGTAGCCTGCACCTTTGGCCACCCGACGGCGACGACTTGGCGAGCCCGAGAGCACCTCAGGATTTTGCCGTTCTTCCATGGTCATAGAATTGATCATGGCTTCACAGCGCTTGAGCTGTTGCTCGCCCTGCTGCAGTTGGTCAGAGGAAAGTTTGTTTCCCATGCCCGGTATTAACTTCATAATTCCCGCAAGAGAACCCATGTTCTTCATCAAGCGGGTTTGCTTGAGAAAATCATTGAAATCAAACTTGGCTGATAGGATCTTTTCCTGTAGCTTTTCAGCATCGGCAATATCAACTTCTTCCTGGGCTTTTTCTACCAGGGTGAGCACGTCACCCATGCCTAAAATGCGCGATGCCATGCGGTCAGGGTAGAAAGGCTGTAGCGCTTCTACTTTTTCGCCCACACCAATGAATTTGATCGGCTGACCAGAAATTCGCCGTACAGACAGCGCCGCGCCCCCACGCGAATCGCCGTCCATCTTAGTCAAAATGGCACCCGTAATGCCAATTTCTTCGTGGAAAGTACGCGTCAGGGTTGCGGCCTCCTGACCCGTCATCGCATCGACAACCAGTAAGACCTCATCGGGTTCCGCGATCTTTTTGACTTCAGCCAGCTCGGCCATCATGTCTTGGTCAATTTGCAGTCGGCCTGCGGTATCGATGATGACGGTATCGATACCCTCTTCTTTGGCTTTGGCCAAACCCTGCCGTGCGATATCTACAGGGTTCGCCTCTGCGCCAATCTCAAAGACGGGCACATCAATTTGCTTGCCGAGTGTCAGTAGCTGATCAATCGCAGCTGGACGATATACGTCTGTGGCAACGAGTAGAGCAGAGCGATCTTGCTTGCGCAGATGCAAGGCCAGCTTGGCAGATGCGGTCGTTTTACCTGTGCCCTGCAAACCAGCCATGAGTACGACGGTGGGCTTGCTGTCGCTATCGGCTAGGGGCACATTGGTCTCGCCCATGGTCTCGACCAGCTCGTCGTAGACGATTTTGATAAACTGCTGGTCGGGCTGAATACCAGAGATAACGTCGGCACCCTGGGCTTTTTCTTTGACATCGGCGACAAAGGCTTTGACGACATCGAGGTTGGCGTCTGCTTCTAGCAGGGCACGCCTTACTTCTCTGAGTGCTTCTGTAATGTTTGCCTCCGAGATTTTGTCCTGGCCACGGAGCTTTTTCCAGGCAGATTCAAATTGTTCTGAGAGGGCTTCAAACATAGGAGCGCGATCGCGTAACGAGCTAAGAAAACTAACCACTCCATTCTAAAGGGTTCAGTTCCAAGTCAAGGGTTCGGTTGAAGAATCTGATAAGCTGACCGTTGAAATTGATGGGTTGGAGCCCTCGAACTCTGCCGAAGCAAAAAGCCCCCAATAACAGAACGTTAACGCTGAGTGCGGAAGAGACTGATCGCTATGCGGCTGAGCTATTAACGCTGCGCCAGCCAGCGTCGGTGGTGTCAATTTTGAACCAGGTTATCTATCAAAGCGTGTTTGATGCTTTGCCTTTACTGCCCGACGCTTTTGTCGATTTGTTGATCGTTGATCCGCCCTACAACCGTCCAAAGGATTTCAATGGCTCGAAGTTTAGATCTCGTTCACCAGATGCTTATTTAGACTGGCTGGCCAGCTGGGTGTCTCAGCTACCTCGACTGCTAAAGCCAAACGCCTCTATATATATGTGCTGCGATTGGCAGTCATCAAATGCGATTTATCAGGTGTTTAATCATTACTTTCAGGTACGCAATCGGATTACTTGGGAGCGAGAGAAGGGGCGTGGGGCCAAGCGTAACTGGAAGAATGCCTCGGAGGATATTTGGTTTGGCACAGTTGGTGGTGACTATACCTTCAATGTGGATGCGGTAAAGGTGCAGCGGCGGGTAAGGGCTCCTTATCGTGATGCAGGGGGTACTCCCAAAGATTGGCAAGCAACCGACAAAGGCAACTTCCGCGCCACCCATCCCTCTAATCTCTGGACAGACATCTCCGTGCCCTTTTGGTCCATGCCCGAAAACACAGACCATCCTACCCAAAAGCCCGAAAAGCTCATCGCTAAAATGATTCTGGCTAGCTCAAATCCTAAAGATGTCGTCTTTGACCCGTTTTTGGGATCAGGCACGACTTCTGTAGTGGCCAAAAAGCTAGGACGTCACTATCTAGGCATCGAGCGGGAAAAGCTGTACTGTTGCTGGGCTCAGAAGCGATTGACCTTAGCAGAGCGAGAGGGCGCTATTCAAGGCTACGGTGATGGCTATTTTTGGGAGCGCAATATGCCTGTGAGTGAACGACCCACCTTGAAATAAATAGACTTGGAGATAATAAGGAGCAGTCATTGGAGAGACAGTACTCAAATGGTGAGCCTAGAAGCGGCAGAGCTGACGTTGTTGTTAAAGCTGTTGGGCTGTGAGGGATATCGAAGTGACGCAGTGTCTTTGGCCCCTAGTCGTAAAATGTCTGTGGCTCAGCGGGATCGCATTTGCTTAGCCTTGGCCAAAAAAGAACTGATTGACTACGAACAAGAGATTGCTAGATTTGCGATCGCACCTCCGGGTCGTACGCTGCTGACACTTGACAGTAAAAACATGCTGCTAACACCAGATG
>JBCBKQ010000214.1:0-10202 GCA_038521595.1 Cyanobacteria bacterium J06627_28
GCTTTCAGAGGGCACAAAGGCCGAGTAAGAACTATCTCGCTCTCTGAGAGACACCAAATACTCGCCAGCGGTAGCGACGATAAAACCATCAAATTGTGGGATATACAGACAGGAGATTGTTTGCTGACTGTAGATGACAAAAGTCAGCTTAGAACCATTACCTTCAGTCCAGATGGTCAGCATCTAGCCAGTGCAGGATTAAACAAAGTTGTCAAACTACGACAGGCTAACACAGGTGACTGGGTAAGAGATGTCACAACACATGACGAGCCAGTTTTGTCATTGTCCTTTAGTCCAGATGGCAAAACTTTAGCGAGCGGTGGAGAATCAGGAATACTCCATTTATCAGAGCTTGATACTGACAACTGTTCAAAGAAATTAAGCGTCGATAGTCCATACAAAGGCATGAATTTGGATGGAGCGACTGGGCTGAGTGAGTCTCAAAGCGAAACATTGGCTTCGCTCGGTGCTCTAAATCCACAAAGTGAGCGTCCACTCTCAAAAGTGTAAAGTCTTTGAAAAATGGATATATTTCTCTGGAAAATAATCCTGCCCACAAACTTTCCCGTAGGTATCGATAATCATTGATGTATCGCTCAAAATCAGGCTACTATTGCTTACCAGAAATGTCCGATGGATAAAACTTATTAGGCAACCAACGGCTTCTCATCCAAACTGACTGTTTACTATATTTATATTCACTATTTTGTCTAATCTATCTAAATTTGTACAGGAATCTGTAGGCGTAGCCCAGCTAAAGGAAAGCCACTTATCTAAAGTAATCAAGTGGTTCAATCAGGAGGACTCTCGTCAGTCTGTAAGTTCTGCGGCCAAGTTTCCTAAGTTTGCGTGGCGGTTAGTATCTCAGCGCGTTCAATCACTTCCCCAGCGTGAGGAGTACAGGACAATATCTAGGAAACTATTTTTAGCAGCTAAAGCCGATCCAACCATATGTCCTTATGGCGATAGGACAACACTTCTCGCCGCTGTAGAAAAAATAGACCATCCTAGCGTTGTCAGAAATGCTTTTGTTCTCTCTAGGTTAAGGTTTGATCTATGCCCGTTTCCTGATAAAGATAGCCGTCTAGATAATGTCGTAGAAGGCATTCCTACCGCTTTAAAGAAACTCTACAGGCGAAAGAAACGAAAGCAATCGTTTTCTAGACTTTTTGATAATACAAATAGATGGCTTAAATTGCCGTCTCTTGCTGCACTAGAAGAGGCCATTGAGCAGCGGCAGAGGGTAATGCGATCGCGCTACCTCCGCGAACTCGTCCCCCTCATGAACGCCAACCCCCTAGATCCAACCCTCCATACCCACGACCTCTCCCCAGAGATGGTTCACGACCTAGAACAATACGTGACCATGCAAAACACGCCTCTTTTGTTCTTTGATCTAATGCAATGGCTAGAAAAAGAAGTTGCGATTAGGCGATGGCGCTCCTTTCACTCTCAAAAGCCACTATCTGCCGAAAAGGCGCTCATTTACGTCATGGAAGGCTGGCGAGATAACGACGGCCAGCGCAGAAAGCATATTACTTGTCCAGTGGGTGTGCCCATCGGCTACATGCAGGCCGTCCGCCGAAAAAATCAGCCCTTCATTACTCAAGAATTTGCACATCATGCCCATGGTGCATTAAACCATTGGCTACAAGAGCACATCTGGCAGCGCTTTTGTGCCCGCTATCCAACCCAGTGTCAGCTGACACCCTCGCAGTTTTTTAAGCAGCTAGGCTACAGCCATTCCGCCTTTGCCGATTCCATCTACGAGCTGCACATGGCAAATGTTGCCAATCCTGCCAATACGAACTTCTGGAGTGTTCTTCAGTTTTATCTGCCGTTTATGTCGCCTTGGCCATAGCAAAAAGACCTAGCACATGGCTAATCGTCAAAAGGCCTAGCGACGCTGGGTAATTCGTACAAAGTCCGAAGCAACAATTTTGGGCTCTTCGTCAATCAGTTGCAAAGTAAAGGTACGTTCTTCTATCTGTAGGCTACCGTCAGGATAGTAGTAGGTGTTCTGACCCAAAAATTCTATGGTGTCTGACGTTTGAGACGTCACCTGCAAATATTCGACAGTGACCTGTTCAAACTGCTGAAAGAAGGACGGCCTAAACGTTTGAGCGAGTTCCTCGTTGAAATAGCTACGCGCCCTGGCCCATTCTTTATAAGACACATGATCATAAAAGCGCTCTAAGGCTGCGATCGCACTCTCCACCTGAATTTCTACCGGCTCCACAACAGGTGATTCAACGACAGGCGATTCAACGACAGGCGATTCAATAATAGGCGATTCAACAACAGGCGATTCAACAACAGGCGATTCAATAACAGGCGATTCAACAACAGGCGATTCAACAACAGGCCGATCAGTCTCATCAATAGACTTTCCACCACCAACAAGCTCTCCAACAACAGGCGATTCAACAACAGGCTTATTCACAGATGACGCTGATAGCGTTTGCCAGGCAAAGGTTCCGGCTGAGAGCAAAGCAATACTTCCTATGGCAATACCGATTGGCAAAGCCAGTCCAGATTTCTTGCTGTGCGTATCCTGCCTGACGGGCAATGGGGCTTTCGATGGGGACTGACCAACCGCAACAGTGTGAGCTGTCGCAGGTGATAGAGACTGCGCAGCGGGCCGATATTTTTCAAGTGCTGGTTCAGCGGCTAGGTTTTCGCTAGCCATCGAATGAGGTGTCGTCAAGAGAGTGGGTAGCCCCTGACGAACATTCTGCGGCAGCGCATTCAAAGCCTCTAATGCGACAGAAGCGTTCGCATAGCGAGCACGAAAATCAAAGCGCACCATAGTTTCTATGAGCTGGCTCAAAGCTGGATGCACTCCACTGGTTTTCTCTTTCCAGAGCAGTTCGCCCGTTTGCTCATGATAGCCAAACGTACTGGGATGCAGGCCCGTCAGCCCTTGAATCGCAATCATGCCGACAGCATAAACATCACTGCTAAATTTCGGATGCCCCGAGACTTGTTCAGTTGGCATATAGCCCTGAGTGCCAATAGAAATCGTCCGGCCCAGGCTAGAGTGTGCTGTTGTGCCCAGCTGAGTTGTGAACTGCTTAACAGCACCAAAGTCAATTAAAACGATGCGACCGTCCCTGCCTCTGCGAATGATGTTGGCAGGTTTAATGTCGCGGTGGATGACGCGATGGCTGTGCACAAAGGCCAGGGTGCCGAGAATATCTGAAAGAAATGCGATCGCGTCCTTATTTGACCAGCGCGCGCCCAGCGCCAGCTCATCCTCCAAATCTTGCCCCTCAATCAGCTCCTGAGCCAGATAAAACTCTTGATTTTCTTCAAAATGGGCCAGCAGCCGAGGAATCTGATCGTGCTCGCCCAGCAGAGACAGCACCGTCGCCTCCGTGTCAAACAGACGTCTGGCAATCTGTAGTTCCTGGACGTTGTTTACGGCGGGCTTTAGCTGCTTGACGACGCAGCGGGGATGCCCTGGCAAGTGCAAATCTTGCGCCAGAAAGGTTTGCCCAAAGCCACCTGCCCCTAGACGCTGACTAATTTGATATCGTCCGCCTAGGGGCGGCGTCGCTGCCGGCGGTGGATAGTCATGACCATTGAGTCCCATCTGTTTTCCAGACTGTTTTGCAGAGTGTCGCTGTCCAAAAGTGTAGGTCATGACTGGGCATCTATGAACGAATTGAGGGCGTGTCTTCTGTCTTGTCTTCTCTCTACAGCCTCAATTTGTGCCAGTCCTGATTTAGCCTATTACTAATTGCAAACGATCAGCACAAGTTTTAGGAACCGAAAACGAATGCAGAACCAGCAGCAGACAGTAGCGCAGCACATCTCACAGCTCGATCCTGAGCAGGATGCGATCGCAATTTGCCATTTGCTTGCAGGCTACGAATTCCCATGGGATATGACGCGATCGCTCGAACTCGCCCTGCTCAGAACTTTCTGCATCCCCAGCGTCGCCGCCCTGCTAGATCGCACCCGAGAATTTCAGCACCATGCCCAAAAGCGCTACGACGATACCGGCATCATCGTCTCAGAACTGTTGAAATGGGGCTATAACGATCCAAGAGGAGCGGCCTTCTTGCAGCGGATGAACGCTATCCATGAGCGGTACACCATCAGCAATGCAGATTTTCTCTATGTGCTCTCCACCTTCATTTATGAGCCTGTTCGCTGGATTGAACAATTCGGCTGGCGAAAGCTGACCCTCCATGAGAAAAACGCCTTATATTTTTTCTGGCGCGAAGTCGGTCACCGGATGTCAATCACTGATGTTCCACCATCCTACGAAGCCTTTGAAAGCTACAACCAAGACTACGAACAGACAAATTTTGCCTATCGAGAAGCCAATCAACGGGTGGCCAATGCCACTCGGCAGATGTTGTTATCGTGGTTTCCGAAGGGTGTGCGATCGCTCATAAATCCGGCCATTCCCGCCTTACTTGATGCGCCATTGCTACAGGCTCTAGGATGGGAACCTGCCGCCCCTAGTCTCAAGACGTTACTGACAACTTCTCTCCAATTGCGCAGTCGTTTTTTGCGCTATCTTCCACCGCGATCGCAGCCCGACTTCTTTACCGATCAAAAAAATCGCACCTATCCCACAGGCCATCGACTCAAAGACATCGGCCCCTCATCACTACTGAACCATCTGAACACACACAAATAGCCCAAATCACACCCTGTTCAATCCCCAAACAAGTACATAAAATATCTATCGAAAGATTCGATAATTCGGTTCCAGGCTAAGCTATGCTCAAATGTGCTGAATTAACCGTTTAATTTTCCCCGTTTATTTTCCTCAGCCCATTTACAGTCAATTAACATGACGGCTCCTACACAGCCTACGCTGCCGGTCATCGGGTGGCGCGAAAAGCTAGCCCTCCCAGGGCTCAACGTCACCAGCGTAAAAGCCAAAATTGACACCGGAGCCCGCTCGTCTGCCCTACATGCATTTGACATCACCTTCTTTGAACGAGAAGGCGTAGAATTTGTTCGCTTCAAAGTTCACCCTTCTCAAAGCAGCCACAAAAAAACAATCATCGCAGAAGCCAAACTCATCGATAGAAGAGTCGTGCGCAACTCGGGTGGCCAAACCGAAAAACGCCCCGTCATCCGAACAACCGTTACCGCAGGTGAGTATCAATGGCCCATCGAACTCACCCTGACCAATCGAGATGAAATGGGCTTTCGAATGCTCCTAGGCAGAGAGGCCGTACGGCGGCGTTTCTTAGTCGATTCTGGCCAATCTTATCTACAGAGCACGCTTCCTACTCCACGACTCAAAGGCTCCAAGAAAAAACTCAAAGGTCGAAAGAAGAAAACATACGGCCAAAAAATCACTAAGAAAATCACTAAAAAATGAAAATAGCCATCCTCTCTAGAAATTCTTCTCTCTACTCGACCCGCCGCCTCGTCGAAGCCAGTGAAACCCGAGGGCACGACGTAGACGTAATCGATTACCTACGCTGCTATATGGACATCACGTCTCAAAATCCTCAGGTACTTTACCAAGGCGACACCTTAGCAGACGTTGACGCCGTCATTCCTCGCATTGGCACCTCACGTACGTTTTACGGCACAGCCGTAGTTCGTCAGTTTGAAATGATGGACATCTTTGTTGCCAACGCATCTCAAGCGATCTCTCGCTCTCGCGATAAGCTACGCAGCTTACAAATTCTTTCAAAGCACGGCATTGGCCTGCCTGTCACCGGCTTTGCCCACTCCACAAAAGACATTGAAGGATTAATGAACATTGTTGGCGGTGCCCCGCTCGTTATTAAGCTGTTGGAAGGCACCCAAGGTATCGGCGTTGTACTAGCAGAAACCCCCCAGGCAGCAACCTCTGTCATCGAAGCATTTCGAGGATTAGATGCCAACATTTTAGTACAAGAGTTTATCGCAGAAGCAAAAGGTGCAGACCTGCGGTGCTTTGTAATTGATGGCAAAGTTGTTGCGGCCATGAAACGACAGGGCGCACCCGGAGAGTTTCGCTCTAATCTACACCGGGGTGGCAACGCAGCCGCCGTAAAGTTAACCTCCGAGGAACGCAGCACGGCAGTAAAAGCGGCTAAGGCAATGGGACTAAAAGTAGCCGGTGTCGATTTACTACGCTCCAACCATGGCCCTGTGGTCATGGAGATTAACTCCTCCCCTGGGTTAGAAGGCATAGAAAACGCAACCGATTTAGATATTGCCGGTCAGATTATCGAATTCTTAGAGAAAAATGCGCTGTCTACACGTAGGGGTCGCACCAAATATTAGAGATGCCAGTGTTAGGTGTTAGAACCTGCAACTAAAGCCAGGAATTTATTTTTGGGGTAAAAACATTTTTGGCTTGAGAAAGTCAGTAAGCCTAACAGAATTAGGCGATAGAGAACGCCAGTCTTTTTCCCTCAGCGTTAGCTGCGCGTAGCCGCAGGTCGGCAGATTTTCTATCGTGCGATCGCTCATGCTATTTACAAAATCCGTCAGCGCATTGTTGTGCCCAACAACCGTCACTTCTGCTAGCTCGTCATCTAGCTCACGACACCAGTTGAGTAAATCTCTCACATCAAAGGTATACAGCCTGCGATCTGTTGTCCAGCTTAACTCCCGGTCAACGATAGCTTCATTAATATGTTCAATCGTAGACTGCGCTCTCACAGCAGGACTACAAAATATATTGTCCAAAGGACAGCCCGCCTTCACAATCTGCGCTGCCATCACCTGGCATGAGCGCACCCCTCTTTCATTCAGCGGACGATCAATATCTGCCAAATAAGCATTACGCCAGCTAGATTTGGCATGGCGGATAAAATGCAATTTTTTCATAGGTTGAAAGGAGTTGCTCAGCTAACCATGCTTGTTAGCATACTTAACTACAGCGCCGTAGCTGTGTACGTTCTTTTGTAGTGGCGTAAGCTAAGTGAGAGAAGCTATGGTGGCCTTGATGATTTTAGGGCTAGTTAAGTCTTGCTTGATTGCCGGTGGGCGAAAGTAACGTAGCAAAATATCGACATCTTCAGTCACGTCATCGAGAAAAGCTGAGATACTGTTGCGGCTATAGCCTCCTTCGAGCACAGCATCCATTCTCAGGTAGTAACCTCTATCGCCATCTAAATCTTTTACAACAAATACCTGGGAGTGCTTCAGTCGCGTATTAAGCACATCCGTATAGCGAAAGACATCTTCAACCGTACCTGGCACAGTCTCAGGAAAGTAATAGCAAATACGCGCCAGCAGCCCAGCAACGGCCCCCACTTTCACCGCCCGTAAAAAGCAATCCATAGCGAAGTCACTTGCAGGATCGGGCCAAAAAGCAGCACTGAATTCTTTGCCATCAGGCATGGATAAGCAGGTATCTAATAGCTGCTCTTTCATGTGTGTAACAAAACGAGACATGGCAATATGGCACGAACGACCTGGAAACAGCGACCTGAGGAATTTTCGCAAAGAGCAGGCTGCATTGCGATCTTTGCGACTCACTTAGCTTTGTAAAACAAGGGCTGTAGCCTTGGGTAGTGGCATCAGCTAAGTGAGAGAGGCTGTAGCATCATCATTCCCAACAATATTCCAAAAAAAGTCAATGTTTTACAAAGTATTTCAAAAATCATCAGTTACCACCAAACCCGCTGTGGCCACTAGGTGATGCCATCCGCAATATCAACTATTCTTTGATAAAGGTTCTATGTTGTTAGGGATGTTCGGCTTTACTGTTTGGCTACAGTCAGCGAATTATGGGCAGCGAATTATGGGCAGCGAGTTATGGGCAGCGAATGCGTCGACCCATACGATTTTCGAACTATACGATTTTCGAACTATACGGTTTTCGAACTACACGGTTTTCGAACTATACATTTCCTGAAGCCTGAAGCAGATAGCCGCAAAGTCTTCAGCTATCCATCGACGGTTTTCTGGCGTCAGCATTGGCACATGGATAAACAGCGCCTGAGTTTTTAGCTTTTTGGTTTGTATGGCATTCAGTATCTGGTAGTAGAGGTGATTGCAAACATATGCCCCCGCATCAAAACTCACCTCACTTAGTTGATTACCTAGTAAGAGAGACTGTAAACTTAGACCTGTTTCCAACGTTCGGCCGCCCTGCCGAGCAAATTTCTCCAAAGATAACTGCGCTCGTTTTTCAGCCATCCCGCAGCACACAACGGTATGCGGACGCCATTGCTGTATGGCATTTAGCACAGGAATAGACGCCGTTTCGAAATTAACAGGTACATTTCTAACCCAGAAACTATTCGTAGGTAGCTGATTTCTCTGCTGAAGCGCCGCAATCAAATCATCTGACGTGTTAGACAGCTGATGAGCCCGCCATGGCTGAAAGGAGGTTATCAACAAAGGAGCTGCTGTCATCGAATTAGAGATATGCCGTATGGGGTTATGTCGTATGGGGTTATGTCGTATGGCGATCGCAGGTATGGCCATAGCGTTTGTCATATACTTTTAGGGTAAAACGCGCCTGAGAGGTTCGCTGCTCTGTGACGACTATCGCCGTTATTGATTATGACATGGGCAATCTGCACTCTGCCTGCAAGGGATTGCAAGTAGCCGGAGCCAAGACGCTAGTAACTGATAATGTCGCTGACATTGAGTCGGCAGACGGTGTAGTTTTACCAGGGGTAGGGGCATTCGATCCGGCTATGGAGCATCTGCGATCGCGCCACCTGATCGAGCCTATTCGCCGCATTGCCCGTAGCGGCAAGCCTTTTCTTGGTATTTGCGTCGGCATGCAAGTGTTATTCGAAGGCAGCGAAGAAGGCCGTGAACCGGGCCTGGGCATTTTTCCTGGAAGGGTTCGTCGGTTTCAGCCAGAACCCAATCTCACCATTCCCCACATGGGTTGGAATCAACTATCACTCACGCAGCCTGAATGTCCCATTTGGCAAGGTATCCCGGATGCGGCCTGGGTTTACTTCGTACATTCCTACTACGCTGCCCCCTCAGATTCAACCGTAACGGCTGCCACCATCACCCACGGTAGCCAGACTGTAACCGCCGCTGTCGCCTCCGGCAACCTGATGGCTGTACAGTTCCATCCCGAAAAATCTTCAGATGCAGGGCTGCAAATCCTCAGTAACTTTGTAAGCTATGTTCGTGATAGCCAGTTAGTCACGGCTTAGTCTCGTTCCTGAAGCCCTATAAACATGAAGCCTTATCAACAAGTGCCCATAGAGGAGTGCTCAGAGCCCCTCGTGCCTATTCCATTAGAAAACTTCTCGGTTACATCACCCCATCCGTACGAGGCACTGGGCGCGCCCTATGGTGAGCACTCTCCGTATTTTTTGCGTCAGGGCGTTCTCGATAGGTTAAGTCAGGCTCAAGATAAATTGCAATCGCACTACCCAGGCTGGCAGCTAACCATCTTCGACGCCTACCGGCCCATCCCCGTACAGCAGTTTATGGTGGACTATACCTTTACCCAGCTAGCAGCAGAAGAAGGGCTAGATCCTGTAACCATGGAAAAGGAAGAGCGATCGCGCATTCAGTCCCAAGTCCTCAAATTCTGGGCCATCCCCAGCGACAATGCCAACACGCCGCCGCCCCATAGCACAGGCGCAGCCATCGATTTAACGCTGACAGACGCGGCAGGCAATACTGTAGATATGGGCTCACCCATTGATGAAGTCTCTCCGCGCTCCTACCCAAACCACTTTGAAAAGGCTGAGAACCCTGAACATCAAAAAGCCCACCATCATCGCAGCCTGTTAGCGAAGGTCATGGTGAGCGTAGGGTTTCGCCAGCACCCCAATGAATGGTGGCATTTTTCATGGGGTGACCAGCTGTGGGCTTGGCAGACCGGAGACAGTGCGATCGCCCGTTACGGCAAAGCCTAATCTATCTAAGCCGCCTGTCTACATTGGCCTATCTAGGCAGCAGAAGCCGATGCCGCCAAGTCCTTTTGTAGCTTCAGACAGTTTCTTTCGCCACCCACATGGAGCTGATATTCCACCCTGTCCATAATGCGGTGCAAAATTAGCCAGCCATAGCCACCTTCTTGAAAATCAGAAGGCGAAGGGGCCGCATAATTATCCAACTTGAAGCCCGCACCCTGATCCCAAACTTCCAAAGAGAGATTGTTATCTTCTAGCTCAATGCGAATCAGCACCGGCAGCTCAGGCTGTTCATTGTGAGCATGGCGCACAATGTTCGAATACACTTCTACCACCACCAGCCGCAATCTCTTTTCCACCTGGCTCCAATCAATTTTTTGATCGATCTCA
>JBCBKQ010000215.1:0-10199 GCA_038521595.1 Cyanobacteria bacterium J06627_28
GAGGCGATGGGTGGGATGCTATTGATTTCACGCTAACGCGCACGATTCAACTGTGCAACCTCCCAGAAACAGCTATTGAGCCTCAATAAATTATTTAGTCAATGCATTATTTACAAAACCTTATAAAATCGCATCATTTCGTAAATAATGCAGTACCTTAAATGAGAAAGACATATCAAGTAAAGTTCCTAATTAGGTATTGCGCTCAGCGCTAAGATAGCCACAGCAAAAGCAATTCACGGCAATACGGGCAAATCAAACCCAGCCTCCAGTGAGCTGCACAAAGCAGCTAATCCTGTTAAGATATGTGAACGGTGTTGCTCTGAGGCCTTTAGGGGGCCTGTAGGGAAGGCACACCGCAGAGGCAAAAATTGCTGCTCAGTCCAAAGTATACGGTTTATACCCTACTGGTAGCTGATTCCTGACGGTAAGCGACGCATTTCCCACAGACTTGATAGCAGCCTTTACTCTTTACCTTGCACCATACTTCTTCTTAGGTCCCAAACTCCACATGCAAAGCTCCACATAATGATCCTACTGATCCTCACTATCGTTACAGGGCTTGTTTTTTGGGCACTTAACCTCATGAACAAGGCTGTAGAAAACCAGGAGTTTTCACTTATGCTGGCGGGCTTTCTAGTTGCCTCCTCAGCAGCTGCTATCGTGGGCGTTTACTTTCTCATGAGCGACTACCTCATGTTTATCAACCATGCGGGTGGCGCTTTCAGCAACGGCACGTTTACAAGCTATGACGCCGCGCTCACGGGAAGCGATTTACCAGACTGGTTTGATCAGATAAACGTAGGCCAATGAGCGCGAGCAGTGCGATCTTTCATCTCAGATAGCGGCAGTATGAAGCTATGCGGCCCATACAAAGCTCCGCTAATTTAAGGCTCCGCTAATTCAAGGCTTCGCTTAAGGCATTCCAAGTAGAGGGGCCAACCACTGCATCCACAACCAACTGTTTGTCTGCCTGAAATTCTTCTACGGCGGCCCGCGTTTGTTCGCCATAGCCACCGTCAATGGCACCGTTGTAATAGCCCAGTGTTTGCAGTTCTATCTGTAGCTGTGCCACCGCTGAACCTTCAGCACCAGGCCGGAGTATAGGCGGGCCCGTGGGTGCAGCAGGCTGTTGAGCGGCCGGTGTCGGCGTTGCGGCCGGTGCTGGCGTCGCGGTTTGTTCCGGTGTCGCGGCTTGCGCCGGTGTCGCGGTTTGCGCAGGCGTTGGGCTTGCGGCCACTGTCGTCGTGACATCGCTAGGGACTGGCAGTAGTTTTCGCCATGTAGACGGGCCAGCGATCCCATCAGCAGCAATGCCAGCAGCCGTCTGAAAGCTAGTCACTGCCGTTTGAGTAGACTCTGAGTAGCTACCATCTACCGTATCCTGATAAAACCCCATAAGCGTCAGGGTCGCCTGCAGTTGGCGAACGGCCTCGCCGGTACTTCCCAAGGTCAGTGTAGGGAAACCCGTGGCTTGAGTATCCGTTGCCTGAGTGTCTGCCTCCTGAGCAATCGTCGCCTGAGTAATCGTCGCCTGAGTAATTGTCATTCGAGAACTTGTCGTTCGAGAATTTGGGGATACAGACTCAGACTGGGCGAGTTCAGTAGCATCGCTGTTTCTTATAAATCCTTCGCCTACGACCCAAACAGCACTAACCAGCGTACTTAGGCCTACAGCAGTCATGATTTGTGATCGCCCCATTCCCATATAAGGTCTCCTCAGGCTTGCGCATAGTATCAACGGAGTCATATCTATATAAACAGATATATTTCCTACTGCAAAGTCAGACCTGCAAACTTAGCACTGCAAACTCAGCACTCACCGCCAAGACTAAAGAAATGGCAACTAATGGCAACCAATGGCAACTAACGGGCTCTTGCTTATGGACGACTCAGGCAACGTAACCTTGACCAACGATGCTCGCACCCACATCCAGGCGTTGGCCCGTACGCTCGGGCTGACATCTTCAGAAAGCACAGAACCTATACAGACTAAGGATCGCTTTGCCGGAGCGCTCCTGGGTCTGAACCTCGTCTCCCCAATCTGCGCCAGCAACTCAGCAGCAGAGCCTTCGCTCATTCAGGCTCTCAGAAACGAGGTTTGTCTCTATTTTCAAAGTATTGAAGCGTTTTTAGCAGGCGGATTCACACGCTATATCAATTCGACTAGACCAACCAGCCTTAGCCAGCTCTATCCATATCTGCTACCAATTTGCCTAAGATATCCAGGCGAGTCACTCAAGATTTTGACGGTTCTAGCTGACTGCGAGCCATTTCTAGTCGCCAATGCACTGGTGTTTGGAGATGCGATCGCACTCGCCATGAGCGGATACGGCCACCCCTCCGCACAGCCTGTTTCTAAAAACGGTTTGCTTCAGGCTTTTCACTCACGAAACCTTGACCAAAATATCCCCCCTGCAGTCAGCCATCGCTACATCGAACTTTGGATAGCTATTACATCGGCGCCTGACTGGCCCGCCCGGTGCCTGCCCACCGACAAAAGCGCCTATCACAAGAGCGCATACCAACCGCTAATAGCAGCCGAATTCACAAGCGCTCAACCGCTAATCATAGGAATATTGAGCGCCATGAAACATCCCCAAAACCACAGCCTTGCGGTGCGCTACGCCTGTGCATCTATGGCTACGTCATCCGTTTCTTCACACTGCTGCGCGCCAGCGATAGCGGGAATCCTTTCGGGGGCAGCGGGGAGCACAGCCACTTTGTCGGTACTATGGCAAGTAGCATGCCGGCAGATAACATGGCGGCAAATAGAATGGCCAATAGAGCTAACCGCGCGCGCTACCAGTCGCTTTTTAGAAATGCGATCGCTACCCAGCCGTCAACAGGTTCTTTCCCTATCAGATCGTCTGTTTTATCAGTGGGCAGGCATTTATCCTGAACCGTCACAAACTCAGCCTCTCGAGGTCACCATTAATCCAAAAAGCTAGCTAAAAATACTAGATCAGGCGCTCAATAGTCGGTGTACCCGCAAAAAATGGGTAGACAAGACAGTAAGCAAATTAAAAAAAGTTGATTTGAGAAACCAACTCATTGCGATGACACTGCAGTCTTCAGCTAGCACAGCCTTGACCCAAAGGTCTTGACATACAGGTCTTGATTTGGAGGGCTTGACTCAAAGGCCTTAACTAAAAGGGCTCGACTAAAAGGACCATTTCCCAATGGTGGCAATAGGTACTCATAAACGCCTAGAAATCTGCGTACTATAATATGCAAATGAACTATTTTCAGACCCGATCAAATTTACTGTGTATGGTCGCTGGTCGCATTGCACCAGCGGCGTACTAAACAGGTAAACAGGTAGAGCCCATGAGTGTTCTGCGTCGTTTTGCCCATCGGGTTTATCAGCTGTGGTCGCACTCCTTTCTGCGACTGAGGCATCCTGGTCGCTATCTAAAGAGGCGACTCCATCATCGCTGCTCGCCCTGGCTCAGTAGCGCTCAACAGTTTTTACTCCTAGACAGTGCCGACGACGGCGCTGCTACCGTCAGTCAGACAGCAAAGCAAACCGCTAACCAGGCAGCCAACCAGACAAAAAAGAAATCATCTAAGGGATCTACAAAGCAAACTATTCGCTCGACGAAACAATCTACGGGCCACACCCTTATCGTCTCGCCAAATAAATCTCGCCGGGCCTGGACAATCACCTTGCTGGCGGTCCTGCTACTCGCTACCTGCATGGGTCAGCGGTTCTATCGTCAGCCAGGGTTAGACGTTCGCTCCCTGTCATCTCAAACTTTCTACGCTCCAGCTGCCGCCACCGTCGAAGACAAAAGGGCCACCGAACTTCGCCGCGACGACGTCCGCAATGGGGCCGTTCAAGTCCTCAAAATTGACCCAGAGCGCACCGCCGCCGCAGAGCGATCGCTTAGAACGCTGCTACGCCAGGGCAGAGAGCTGCGTGACCAGGCCGGACGCCCCAACTTCATCAATCTAGAAACCCTTTCGCAATCCACCCAAGACTTTTTATTCCAGGCGTCAGACACCCAATGGGAAACCACTTGGCGTCTAGCAAAAATGCAGAGCCTTTCTGTAGAGCAGCTCAGCATCATTGCGGAAAGCCGACTCAGCGACAGCGAAGCCTCAGACAATCAAAACACCACGCCAGCAGACACCCAATCAAATACTCAAGGTCAAAATCGCACTGACAATCGCACTGAAATCTTAGGCGATAAACAAGAAGAGCAGCCAGACGATTCGCCAGATAATTCGTCAGATAATTTGTCGGCAAACGACGAAACAGAACCCTCTCAACAGCCTGAAAACAGGGGCATTGCTTCTCTGCCTGTACAAATTACCGCAGAACTTAGCGCCCTCTCTTCAGAACAATTTTTCGCCCTCCGAGAGCTGGTCGCCTACCGCGATCTCTCTGGCAATAAAGGCCTCTCTCTACTACAGACGCGAGTAGGCACTCGCCGCAGCCAATACCGCAAGGCCTACGAAGATCTCGTCGCTGCTGCCAGCACCCAAAATCAACCCCTTTATAACTATCGGCTGTTTGAGCTCTCAGAATCACAGTGGTCAACCCTAGAAACCAACGCACTGACGATTTTTAATGAAATGATGCTGCAGGGCGTCAGTGAGGGCACTCCCGATGACATGCTGCGCCGGGCAATCGAAGCGCGAGTGCCGGTCGAGCCCAGTATTGAAGTGCGGCAGCTGACTGCCGACGTCCTCGCAGCCTCTATCGTGCCAAACCTTACTAAGGATGAAGAGCGCACCCGGCAGGAGCTAGAGCAGGCTGTCCGACAAATAGACCCTGTCATGGTGTCTGTGAACGAAGGCGATCTCATTGTCAGAGCGAATGAAGTCATCGATTCATCAGACTTTGTGCTGCTCGACCACTTTGACCTGACGGATCGCTACTTTAACTGGATTGGCCTCTGCGGATTTGGCATCTTGGTTGTGGCTGCTGTGGCGCTTTACCTGTGGGTAGACCACCGCCAGCAAAACCAGCTCAATCAGCGTGATCACTATCTCGTTGTGCTGCTGTGCCTAGCGGTGTCTTTGCTGGCGGCGCTCAACTTCCCAACCCTCGGGCTACCTGCTGTCGGACTGCTGGTGGGCAGCTTTTATGGCGCGCCTCTAGGCATGACGGTTGTTGGATTAATTACTCTGGTTTTACCCATTGGCGCGGGCGCTGACGTGGTTTCTTTAATATCAGGGGCGGCAGCAGCGCTACTCGGTACTTGGATTGCACCTCAGCTGCGATCGCGCGAAGAATTCGCCCTGCTCGGTGGGGTCGTTGGCCTTAGCCAAGCAATTGTGCACCTCATCTTGACCCTCATGCGCTCCACTATTGCAGCGCCCCTTTGGAAGGCTGTCTTTGTGGGCTCGGCTATGCACGGCCTCTATGGCATCGCATGGAGTATCGTCGCTCTAGGCGTCAGCCCTTACCTGGAGCACTTTTTCGACGTTGTCACGCCCATTCGCCTAGCAGAACTTGCCAATCCCAATCGCCCGCTGCTAAAGCGCCTCGCCGCCGAAGCCCCCGGCACCTTTCAGCACACCATGTTTGTGGCTAATCTTGCCGAAGCCGCCGCCCGCGCCCTGGGTCGCAATGTAGAACTGGTTCGTGCCGGCACGCTGTATCACGATATTGGCAAAATGCACGCACCCCAGGGCTTCATCGAAAATCAAATGGGTGGGCCCAATCTCCACGATGCCTTAGACGATCCTTGGGAGAGCGCCAACATTATTAAGAAGCACGTCACCCAAGGTCTTGTGATGGCCCGCAAGTATCGTCTGCCCAAAGCCGTGCAGGCGTTTATCCCTGAGCACCAGGGCGATATGAAAATTAGCTACTTCTATCAGCAAGCCAAAGCAAAGCAGGAAAAAGAGCCCACCCTTGTCGTCAACGCAGCTGACTTTAGCTACGACGGACCCATTCCCCAAAGCCCTGAAACGGGTATTACGATGCTGGCCGACTCCTGCGAGGCAGCGCTGCGATCGCTCCCCCAAGAGGCCTCTATGGACGAAGCCTACGCCATGGTCAACAAAATTTTACGCGCCCGCTGGCGCAACCGACAGCTTATAGAAAGCGGCCTGCGCCGAGACGACATGGACGTGATCGCCAGCGTTTTCATTCAGGTATGGCAGCAGCACAACCACAAACGCATCGCCTATCCCAAAAACGTCTTCGCAGGCCAAGAATCATAACGGCAGCCCTTCATGATTGAGCTTCAAGATCTTCAGGTCGTGTTTTCCCCGGGCACACCTCTAGAAAAATCGGTCTTCAATGACTTCTCGCTGACGATTACAGCCGGTGAGTTTGTGACGGTCATTGGCAGCAATGGTGCAGGTAAATCAACTCTACTGAACGTGCTTAGTGGTGAAGTTAATTCACAGACTGGCAAAGGGTTGCAACGCGGCAACGTCATCATCGGTAAGCAAGACGTTACAGACTGGTCGGTAGCTCGCCGGGCTGCGCTCGTCTCCCGAGTGTTTCAAAATCCACTGGCAGGCTCCTGCGCCGATTTGACGGTAGAAGAAAATTTAGTCTTGGCCCAGGGGCGATCGCGCACACTCAGCCTACGCCCGGCCCTCAATCCCAAACGGCGTAGACAGTTTCGAGATCGCCTCGCAGGCTTAGAGCTAGGCCTAGAAAATCGATTGGGCGATCGCATGGGTTTGCTCTCAGGCGGGCAGCGCCAAGCCGTCAGCCTAGTTATGGCCACCCTTGCCCCCAGCAAGGTGCTCTTGCTAGACGAACACACCGCCGCCCTCGATCCGCAGACGGCCAGCTACATCCTGGCCTTGACCAAAACCCTTGTGAGCGAACAAAAGCTCACCACGCTCATGGTGACCCACAGTATGCAGCAGGCGCTGGATTTAGGCGATCGCACCCTCATGCTTCACAGCGGCAGCCTAGCGCTCGACATCTCAGGCGACGCTCGCAAAGGGCTCACCGTTCCAGACTTGCTAAATGCCTTTGCACAGCAAACCGACACTACACCCGGTGGCCTCGCAGAAGATGCACTGCTGCTGGGCTAGCCGCATCCGGCCGATGAAAAACAGCCTGGTCTCCTGTTTACGGCACGAATCCAGTCGTAAACAAAGATTGCAGAGTGGCAGGATTAGTATTTTTGTACTATTATTCGGCAATCCTAGGATTCACCGCTTCTTGGATTCATCGCTTCTTAGATTCATCACTTCTAAGAATTACCGGGCTTCACCAATCTACAGATGGATGCCAATACAGTAGCCAGTGCAGAAACTTATCTATTAAACGGTGGGGAGCGCTACCAAAATGTACCCGAACGCTCATGTAGGGTGTTAATGCAAGGCCGTTAAATATAAGTTACAAACTTACTCATTTTTTTAATATTTTTCGAGTGCGGCCAAATGCAGATTCTAATATTCTTCTTTTAGAAGAGTATTTCAATGCCTTTAGTCAAGCAGCTTATAGAAACAAGCGACAGATAATCATACGCCTCCAAAAAATTAGTTTCAAAGTACTATTCTCATAAACGTTACAGTTTGTTACTATTATCACAGCTTATCAAGCAGTAAACATTTTCTGATATTGATTAGCCATTTGTGGCTGTACCTCTAGAACCGTCCTCCCCCAAACTTTTACCGCCGCGTGATTTGACATATGAAAGCTGCTGCCTCCAAAGACCTTGTCCGTACCTACCTAAAAGAGATTGGCCGTGTGCCGTTGCTCACCCACGAAGAAGAAATCATTCTGGGCAAGCAAGTCAAGCAGCTGATGTCTTTGATCCAAATCCAAACTGAGCTGGCCGAAAGCTTGGACCGTGAGCCTACAGACGCTGAGTGGGCCAAAGCGTCTGATATCTCTGAAGCTGAGCTAAAAGACGTCGTGAGCGCAGGTGAACGCGCCAAGCGGAAGATGGTAGAGGCAAACCTACGCCTCGTGGTCTCTGTCGCCAAGAAATACATCAAGCGCAACGTTGACCTGTTGGATTTAATCCAGGAAGGCACTATTGGAATGCAGCGCGGCGTCGAGAAGTTTGACCCGGCTAAGGGCTATCGCTTCAGTACCTATGCTTACTGGTGGATTCGTCAGGCCATCACGCGTGCGATCGCAGAAAAAAGCCGCACCATCCGTCTCCCTATCCACATCACCGAAAAGCTCAACAAAATCAAAAAAGCCCAGCGCCAGTTCGCCCAGAAGAATGGTCGTACACCTACCATCGCCGAAATCTCAGAAGACACCGGTCTGACTACCAAGCAGGTACGCGAATATCTAGACAAGTCTCGCCAGCCCCTCTCACTGGATCTGCGCGTCGGCGACAACCAAGACACCCAGCTCAGTGACCTACTCGAAGATGAAGGCCCCGGCCCGGACGATTTTGCCACTCAGTCTTCACTCAAAAGCGACCTCAAACGCATCATGGCTGAACTCACCCCTCAGCAGCAGCGCGTCATTACCCTCCGCTTCGGCCTTGACGATGGCAAAAATATGACCCTCGCCAAAATCGGTGCCCTCCTCGAAATCAGCCGCGAACGCGTCCGTCAAATCGAACGAGAAGCACTCACCAAGCTTCGTAAACGCCAAGGTGACATGCGCGAGTACTTGGCTGGATAGTTGTCGATTGGCCAAAAGATCCTTCTGTAGACGCAAAGCCCATAGGAAATATGCTTCGAAAAGCAGCCGAGTCTTGCTACTTTTTATAGGCTTCTATCTGTTGAACAATCTTCGTTTCTGGCAGAAGGGAGAGGCTATGTACCTGAATCTTGCATGGGCTTGGTGCGCTACAATGCTGGCACCAGAGCTCCATCTAAGTTAGGACTCGATGCGAAAAATTGCTTACTGAAGTAGACGTTCACAACTATCGCTCAATTTATGAGGCCTCTGTTTCACTCTCGCCATTCACGCTATTGATTGGTGCGAATGGCACAGGCAAGTCTAATTTCCTGAAATTATTAAAAGATGCTTCAAACACAGGACTCGTGAAAGATGATAGGAGTTATGGAAGCATGGCGTTTCCTTCCATAAAGCACTATGCATTTGCAGATGATGCACAGCTGATCGTTATTAGAAATGACAAAAATCAGTCTTACGAAATCAGGGAAAACTCAAGAGAACAATCTCTTCTCCCAGAGTTGAGAAACGTCAAGATATTTAGCCTTGAGCCTAAGAAAGCAGGCATGGTGGAGTCGATTGAACCAAATCCAAAGATTCAGGAGAATGGTGAAGGTGTAGTACGAGTCTTAGATGCGCTCAAAACTGGTGACCGTGAAGATCTGTTTTTGCTCATAGAAAAAACCTTCAAGCAGTATATTCCAGACATTAAAAAGTTAAGCTTCACATCCGCAGCAGATGGTAAGAGGTTGCAAATTCGAGAAAAGCACCTGCCTCGACCGATACCAGGTAGTCTTTTGTCTGAAGGTACACAGCTTGCGCTAATGCTAATTACCCTATTGCAGCAGGAGCATAAACCTTCCCTAGTCTGTATTGAAGATATTGATCGTGGATTGCATCCAAGGCTGTTTCAGAGCATTGTCGAGCTGTGCTTTGACCTATCTAAAAGCGAACATGGTGTTCAGATCATCGCAACTACCCATAACCCTTATCTGGTAGACGAGTTTAAAGATCATGAAGACGCAGTCATTATTGTAGAAAAAGAGAACGGTCAGACTACGTTTACAACTTTGAGTGAGAGGCTTGAGCGCTTAGACCCTGAAGAAGAGCCACTCGGCTCTTTATGGTATTCCGGTTTTGTGGGAGGTGTACCGAAAAGAGCGTAATGGGCTACCTGTATCTACTGTCAGAAGATGATTCCGATGATATTTTTTTTAGTAGATGTCTAGCGAAAATTACCGGAAAATCTTACGAAGTAGTTTCCAGGCGTCTGCGAAAGAGGGGCGGTATATCAGAAGTTCGCAAAAAGTTACCCCTATTAATCAAGCAGATTCAGCAAACTCGATTAACAGAGAATATTTTTTTCCTGATTGCTATCGATAATGACAGAAGTCCATTGCACCCCGAGCACCGAAGACGTGATGATTTTTCAAGACTGACAAAGCAAGATCAGAAAAAAAGTTGTCGGCTTTGTGAGATAGAGCGACTTATGGCAAATACTTTAGGATTCGATAGAAATACTTGGTCTGTGCAAGGCACTGTTGCTATTCCTGTTGAAATGATAGAGAGCTGGCAATTATTGATTTGCGAGCCGCAGAAATATATAGAGCCCATTTGGTGTCTTTACAGA
>JBCBKQ010000216.1:0-10105 GCA_038521595.1 Cyanobacteria bacterium J06627_28
CCAGACTTGAACCCGATAGAACACCAGTGGTTTGTCCTGAAGAATCGAATGCGTAAGCAGATGCAATCAGGGAAGCCTTTTCGAGAAGTGGTTGATGATGCTTTCAGAGCAATGCCGTAATCTTAGTGAGAATTGCTATATTTACGAAGAGTATGGATTTACGCTTCAAGGAAGCGTTGGGTCTAAGGACTGGGAGGTATTTGCTGCGATTTTGATGGGTGATCGGGCAAGACCTGGTGATGGTGCTGACCTAATGAATTATGAGGTTAAGTCAGCCCTAATAGGCAACAGTTTTGAGTATCAGTATCATAAAAACCGTGGATTGGCGAAGCTACAAGATGACCAGGCCGTGGATCACCTCTTTGTATCCAGAAGCAGCACCTATCGCGACGTTCATGTATGGCTAGTAGGTCGAGATAAGCTAATTCCTGTGTTTGCACAGTGGTTACCTGCGCTTCAAGAGAACTATGAAACTGGTGTACGCCAGAGGTTTCGTCGGTCCGTAGCGTATGGTTTTGTTACGCAACAAGGCAGTAAGCTGCTAGAAGTTAAAGATGGGAGCCTAATCGAGATTACGAAAAATTGACTGACAAAGGATTTAGTATATTCTGCGCTATCCATGTGATGACAGGAACGCATACTGCATCACCAAAGCCTGTTAAAGCTTGATTGATTCTGTCAGGTAAAGGATAGTCATCTGGAACACCTTGTAGACGCGCATATTCACGCGGGGTCATAACACGCATTTTAATTTTCCCCTTACCTGCTTTCACAAGCATCTGTCGGCTACTGCCACCCTTTGCTGTCCTGAGGCAACCCGCAATCTCGTCCTTTCTGAGTTCTGCTCTTTGTTGACCATTGCGAACTCGCCGATACATGGTGCGATACGAATACGAAGACTGGTTTTTTAGTGCTTCTAGGTGAGCTATGTTAATAGGCGTCATCATGTTTAAGTGCCGGGCCACCTCCACTTCTTTCCACCATCGCTCATCATCATTTTCTATAGCTTCAACGATATCGTTGAGCGAAGGTGTTGAGTTATCTGGCAGGGGTGGGACTTCTAGAAAATTCCATACGAGGTCGCTATTAGATGCGATCGCACTGCTGAGTGCTTTGGTTGTGAGTGACTTAGATCTACGCGCTAGCGTCATGATGTTATTGTCAGGCGTGGACGTTTGTGTTCCTATGACAAAGACTCTCAGCCTGCTTTGTGGCACAAAGTAAGAAGCATTAATAGCGAATACGTCGCAGGCGTAGCCTAATTCATTGAGTGATTTGAGCGTCACACGGAAGTCCTTTCCTTTATTGGACGTTAACCAACCTGCAACGTTTTCCAGCATTACGATAGGAGGACGCTCCTTTTGACGTTTCAGGATCTCAAAGAAGCCCCAGAATGCGCTAGAGTGCTTTCCATGAATGCCTTCTAAGTTTCCCGCCAGTGATAAATCGATGCATGGAAATGAAGCTGTTGCAAGAAGGGACGCTGGAACGTTGGAATGGCATATTTCAAAGACACTTTTAATCTCGTAGTGTGATGAAGCATCTTTGAAATATGCAGAGTACATATCAAATTTGTCATCAGCCCAGTCATTGGCATAAACGATGTCCCAACCAGCTCCCTCTAGACCGAGTCGCACTAGACCGATTCCGGCGAAATACTCAGCACATGTTTTTGATATTGATTTTTTTTGACTGTGACTGATAGATAGATCTGTCTGCCTTATTGTGGAAGTGGTCATAACTAGGCTTAGACCTCTTTGTGAGAGTAATCATAGCAATGGCTATGAAGATGTTACTGCGTTTCTGCGCACTAGGTCAATAATTTTGGTTTATGGATAGGTTTGGAGAAAAACTTCGCTGCTTAAGGAAAAGGCGCCACCTCACCCTTATCGATTTAGGTAATTTTTTAGATGTTCATAATACATTTGTATCGCAAATAGAGAAAGGCCGCAGAATCCCCAATGCTGAAATGATTTTGAAGGTCGCTGATATATTTGATGTGACTACAGATCAACTTATGAGGGATAACTTGGAACTGCCAGAAGTAGGTCAGTAGAGTTGATAGAAAGAGGCATGGTCGCACTCTTGTTCATAAAGAAAACGGTCGGATACTGTCGGTCAATGCCGAAAAGCTGCAACAGCGTTAATGTAGAGGCATTGTTGTCCCCCCGGAGCCGCCAAACGATGAGCCTCCAACCGCAACCAATTAAAGTAATTCCAGCTGAGACTGTCCGCATTGCCCGCGCCGCCTTTCCCAAAGGCACGCCCTACCTGATATTGCGCGATGAACTCGGGGTGATCTTTGATGACAGTGACTTTGCAGAGCTGTTTGCAACGGTCGGTCAACCTGCCCTCTCACCGTGGCAACTCGCGCTCGTGACCATCATGCAATTTCGAGAGAATTTGTCCGACCGCCAAGCCGCTGAAGCGGTGCGTTCTCGCATCGACTGGAAGTATCTACTGGGACTAGACCTAACAGATGAAGGCTTCCACTTCAGCGTTCTGAGCGACTTCAGAGAACGGCTCATCGCTGGAGAACAGGAACAGCTGCTACTCGACAAGCTGCTGCACTGTTGCCAAGAAAAGGGCATCATCAAAGCCAAAGGAAAACAACGCACCGACGCGACGCGCGTACTGGCGTCAGTCAGAAAGCTCAATCGACTGGAGCTAGTGGGTGAGACGATGCGAGCCGCTTTGAATGAACTGGCGAGCGTGGCACCTGAATGGCTATCAGCGATCGCGCCTGAAGAATGGTACGAACGCTACGGACGCCGCATCGAAGACTTCAGACTGCCCAAGGCCGCATCGAAGCGAGATGCCTACGGACAACAGGTTGGCGAAGATGCCGACTATCTACTGAAGTGTCTAACCGTTTCTGATGTTGCTGGCTGGCAAGAGCTAGCCAAGATTCATGCGCTACAGTTAGTCATTGCACGGCACTATGAGTACAAAACGGATGCTGAGGAGGGTAGTGCCGCTATCTGCTGGAAAGCAAAAAAGGAACTGCCCCGTGGTGAGTCTGGCATCGAATCGCCTTACGACATCGATGCTCGCTACCGCTCTCGCTACGGGATGAGCTGGCTAGGCTATGTGGTTCATATGAGTGAGACCTGTGATGACGACCAGTGTCATCTGATTACGCATGTAGAAACAACAGATGTGACAGTCCATGAAGTGAACCGTACACAAGCGATTCATCAAGCGTTGATCGATAAACAACTCTCCCCTTCAGAACACTTTGTAGACTCTGCCTACGTCGATGCTGAACATCTGGTTAAAGCAGAAAAACAACAGATTACGATAGTAGGGCCAACGCGCAAGAACCCCAAGTGGCAGGCCAAGATGGAAGATGGCTATGACCAAAGTCGCTTTGAGATTAACTGGGCAGAAAAGTATGTGGTCTGTCCAGAAGGAAAGCGTTCTATCTCTTGGCGACCCTACACCCAAGCTGGAAAGAAATACAACCAGGTGTCATTTAGCAAGAAAGACTGCTTTCCATGTTCTGCAAGAGCCCGATGTACGCGTGCTACCCAGAGGCGAATGGGACTACTACAGCAGGCAGAGTATAAAGCGCTAGAACGCACTAGAAACGTTCATCGCAGCGAAGAAGGTAAAGAACGCTATAAGCGCAGAGCCGGGATTGAAGGAATGCTATCGCAAGGTGTTCGGAGTTTCGGTCTCAGGCGTTCTCGCTACCGTGGACAAGCTAAAACGCATCTACAGAATGTAGCGACGGGTGCCGCGATGAATATTGATCGGCTAGTGAGCTGGTTCGACGGCAGACCGCTGGCCAAAACCAGAGTGTCGCGGTTTAAGGCACTGCAAAAAGCTGGATGAGACTACAACCGAAGGGCAGAAAATTAATTGACCGACAGTATCCGGTCGTTAAGTTAGCGGTCGAAGATCCACTGTCTTAATCTGTGCGACCGCGCACCACTCCTACAGATTGTCCGTCTGATCCATCAAAAAAACGGGCGTTAAATTAGCAGTCGCTAGCTTTTGAATAAGAGGGATGCCATAGAATAGAGGCTATCGCTTGCGAGCATACTGACATGGATAGAATAGTGGTTGACCCACAGGTCCACTTTGGCAAACCCTGTATCGCCGGAACGCGCATCCCGGTTCAGAGTGTGCTCGAACTCATAAATGAAGAGCTATCTTTTACCGATATCATTCGCGACTACTACAGCGAGTTACAACCGGAGGATATTCGTGCTTGTCTTCAGTATGCGATTGCCTTAGTAGCCTCTGAAGACATCAATCTGGTTTCGGCTTGATGGTGAAGTTTTTACTTGATCAAGATGTCTATGGAATGACAGCCAAATTCCTCGCCAAGTCGGGATTTGATGTCGTTTCAGTGTCGCAATTGGGGTTATCAAGGGCACCAGATACACAGGTGCTAAGCACAGCGCAGTCGCAAGGGCGAATACTGATTACGAGAGACAGAGATTATGGCAACCTGGTTTTTGTGCAGTCGTTGGGTGCCGGTGTACTCTATCTGCGAATATTGCCATCTACTGCAAATGCTGTGCACAAAGAGCTTATACGGATAATAGAGACATACTCATCGGAAGAGCTATCGAATGCGTTTGTGGTTGTCGAAGCCAACGGTCATAGATTTAGAAAAATTTCCTAGACCAGTAGTGTTACGGAGCAGTCCCTACGAGATGGTTTTTCCGTTGACATTTTTCCCAAACCTCAAGTAACTACAATTATTTGGGCTTTGAATTGTGCGATCGCACAGTAGAGCACATACTCTGCAACAAGAGACCACCACGTATTTCAACCCTAAGATACTCGCATTAATCTGTTTTAGGTGGATGCCAACCGACAGAAACCCAAGAGCGTCGCACCGCAATGGCAAAGGAATTGTTGAGCTGTAGGGCCTCGACAGTTGCCCGACCGCAAGGCGATCACCCCATAATATGAGTTCCATCATCTGACCAGCCAAAGTGCTCAAACCACTTCTGCTGCCGTGGATGAAAGAGCGCTACAGTCTTTCCTGTCACCGGGTCAACTCCGTGAGTGCGATCTGCTTTGTGGCTATTGCAAGGGCGACAGGCCATCCACAAATTCTCTTCAGCACTGCTGCCGCCTGCCGCTTTTGGAATAATATGCTCTATCTCTAGCGTCCCCCAAACGTACTGCTGGAGGCTTAAACAGTAGCCACATCGATTCTCTGCTTGCTGTCGAATACGGTTTCTCAACTCAGCAGAAATATAGTCACTCACGAATCCATTGGATTCATCAATCCCCGTTGAACCGCCTCAACGACACCAGCCGTTTTGCGAAGCCAACCCTCGTTGTAGATCTGCATCAGCGCTTCTAGCTCCTGAGTCTCATCAGCGACTAGCTCACCCTCCCGCTGTTTCTCTAGCAGCTCAGAGAGCCGTTGATCTTTCTGTGTCGGTAGCGTAGAACTGGCCAAATCAAGCACAGCTTGGTCAGAAAGTTCAGCGATCGCAGGAAGTGCCTCAACCCGATCGCTCAGTGGTGGCAGCGAAGAGCCAACCGTATCAGCTAAAACACTCGCTAAGTCACGGTTAATAAGTCGAGAAAATCGATCAGCGCGTTGATAAACGTCTTCAGGCAAACTGATAGTGATTTGAACTGATGCCATAGCCAGTCATGAGTAGCGTGTTCCTTAGCTTATCTCATGCTAGGAAGGAGGCCGAAAAAATGACCGTCAAATTCCTTTCTAAGCAGAACTTCGATGTCGTTTCGGTTTCGCCGTTAGGTTTTTCAAGAGCACCAGATTCAGAGGTTTTGGGTACTGCCCAATCGCAAGGTCGAATACTGATAGCATCAAAAGAAAGATTGAGCGCAAAATGGGTCTTTATTCGCAATTGATTTTTCCTCGGCTGCTGGAGCTGACGATGGCGTCGGAGTCGATGACGGACTATCGAAAACAGCTGCTACGGGAGGTGTCGGGGGATGTGTTGGAGATTGGTTTTGGCACTGGGTTGAACTTGCCGCATTATTCTGATGCGGTGACGTCGCTGACGACGGTGGAGCCCAATGAGGGGATGAGTGCGATCGCACAAAAACGCATTGACGCTAGCCTCATCCCAGTCACCAACAAAGTCCTCAGCGGCGAAAACCTGCCCATGGCCGATGCCAGCTTTGACAATGTGGTGTGCACTTGGACACTATGCAGCATTCCCAACGTCGAAAAAGCACTCAGTGAGGCCTACCGGGTGCTCCGGCCTGGCGGACAGTTTTACTTTATTGAACATGGCCTGAGTAATGAGCCAGGCATTCAGACTTGGCAAAACCGACTGACGCCAGTCCAAAAAATAGTGGCAGATGGCTGCCATATCAATCGGCCGATAAATGAGCTGGTCGGCGCAGCGTTTGACCAGCTAGAGGTAAAAGAATTTTATGCAGCCAACTTGCCAAAGGTGATGGGCTACTTTTATCAGGGCGTGGCCCGCAGATGTGGATAATATCGATTGGTTGGGCTCTGGCAACCCGTTGCCCAACCAACTGCTAACAATAAGGGTTACTTCTTTTTGCTGGGTGGATTCAGCGCATTGTCTAGTACTTCGCGGGCGTTTTCTGCATCGTCTTTGGCATCGCGATATTTCAGATTTGTTTGGGCAAAGGTTTTGAGCGTTTTGAAGCCGCTGTTGAGTTCTTCGATTTGTTCTTCTTCGATGAATTCATCGGTAAAGAGCAGGTCAATGAGTTCGCGTACCTTAAGCGCTTCTTCGCGGGAGCCTTGGACTTTGACTTTGATTTTGGCGAGGTTGCTAAGGATTTGAACCGCTTCGACGACGGCGTTTTCTTCGTCGGTGGGCTCGCCTTTTTTGGGTTCTTTCACTTCAATAAATTCCTTGGGGTTAAATCCATCGTCGAGTTCGGTGGGTAGCTTGCCATCATCCATCAGAGACATTAGCTGATCCATGGCCTTTTCGCGAGCTTTGTTAGAGTCGCGTCCGGGCACGTCAATCAAGACTTCAGGGCTTTGAGCAAGGGTGTATTGAACCATGACCTTTTGAGTGGATTGTATTAGTAATTTTGTACCATTATCTTAGTGCGATCGCTGTTGTGATGTCATTAAGATTTTGGGGCGACCAAGCAATCTGTCAGAAATGGGATGGCTTGGTTAGAGTCAGCGAAATAGCTCTCATTGTGATACTTAGTACGCTTTTTTGGGTCTCTATGCAAGCGATTGAAAGAAACCGACGTAAAAAGGTCGATATGTTTTCTGGCTGACACACGGAAATCACTGGGGGAAAGGATCGTAAAAGATAAAATGAGTAAGTAGATATGCGCAGCTTCGGCGGAAGTTCTGCGTCTCAAATCTTCTGCTTTCCAAATCTTCTGCGCCCAAAAAGTACACCCCCGGCTGTAACTGTTTTGTTTCTTTTTGAAAGTTTGCGTCGATACGATACCTCTGTGTCTTGGCTTTCTGGGGCCCGGCATTTAATCAAGCCCCTAAGCTTTGTGTTGATGGGCTCAATGATGACGCAGATGCCCGCGAATGCACTGTCTCCTGACCCGCTCGATGTTGAAGTTTTAGATGTCGCGTCTGAAGAGGCCGCGTCTGAAAATGTCGAATTTGAAGAGGCCGAGTCTGAAGCGCAGCTCGAAGATGAAACGTCTGCAGATGAAACGGCTACATCTGAAACGCCTACGCAACAAGAGCGCCTGCGCTTGTATTTGCAGCGATTGCGTGAGGCTGCCGCAGCGCGAGAATTAAACGGTGATGCTGAGGGCTCTGGCTTTTCGTTTCCCACTTTAGGCAGTGCGGTGTTTGATGCGCAGCTGGCAGGATATGTTTCTTATTTGGAAACGTATGGGACGCCGGACGTGCTCATTGTGGGTAGTTCCCGTGCGTTGCAGGGGATCGATCCTGAGGTGCTGCAAGCGCAGCTGGCGAGTCAGGGATACGACGGTACGAAGGTCTATAACTTCAGCGTCAACGGGGCTACGGCGCAGGTCGTGAATTTTATTTTGGCGCAGGTGCTGCCAGGTGAGCTGCCTGCGGTAGTGGTATGGGGAGATGGCTCGCGGGCATTTAATGATGGTCGGCGCGATCGCACCTGGGAAAGCCTCATCGCATCACCGGGCTACCAAGCCATTGCCCAAGGCGAAAGGCCATTCGTCCCTGAGCTGCCCGAGCTGCCTGAGCTTCAATCGACTGAGTCTGTAGAGGCTATGTCCGCCGGTATGACAACGGCCACAACGCTAACGGATGGCGATGAAGGTTTAGATGCGCTGGGATTTTCTGCGGTGGGCGATCGCTTTGATCCTGCCAACTACTATCGTCAGTTTCCCCGGGTGAGCGGTCGTTACGACGGTGCTTATTCACCCTTCACCCTAGAGGGGGCTCAAACGGTCGCGCTGAGGGAGGCGGCAAACTATGTGCGCAGTCAAAATTCGCAGCTGCTGTTTGTAAATTTACCCTTGAGCAGTAGCTACCTAGATGAGTTTCGGCTCTATCACGAAAGTCAGTTCCAGGAATTTTTGGCGGCACAGAGCGATGCGCTTGGCTTTAGCGTGGTTGATTTGCTTACCCAGTGGGACGCTCAGCCAGGATTCTTTGCCGATCCGAGTCATATAAATTTGCACGGTGCAGCTGCGATCGCTCACCAGCTGGCCCAAGAGCCCACCTTGTTGGTGGCACTCATGTCTCCAAACGCCACCCCTGTGACGAGCGAAGCGCCATCCACTTCTCAGCCTGCCCGCACGCTTACTGAGCTGCTGGAGTCTGTGAACTCAGCTGCACCAGAGGCCGGTCCCTTTTAGTCAGTTTTTTGAGAGGTGCGATTGCTTACCCTTTGTGGTGTACATATGCCTAAAACTGTTGCCTAGAGCACAGCATCTTATAGAGGCGGCTCTTACTATTACTTTCAGTACTTTGCTAGGCGAGCGCCTCTTCGACGCTGGGTGTTAACCTCACCGCCTACGTAAGGAGCTTTTTCTAAGGGATACTCCTCTCTTAGCTGTTTAAAAGCCTGATTAAACCCAACTATAGATCCAACATTTAATCATTCATGGAACCCCAGGGCTTAGCGATTCGCTAGGCTCTTTTTTTTGATGATGATTTGATGGCGAGGCGTATTGATTACCGTGTGCGGGGCAGCGGCTGACGTATCAGAAATATTGCTTTTCATTATTCCAAACCTTGCCGAAGCCAAACTAAACCTGGAATAAACGATCACAATTTACGTGCTTTTCATCATGAAACTTTCCGGAAAGGCGCTAAATTTAGGCGTATCAACGCCTCACGTTTTTCACTTATGAACACTATCTACGAAACCCTGCTCGATCAAGCTAGCCGCAAATCGTTTGAACTGCCCGGCGCATATCCCCACTACAACCCTGATCGACCCGGACAAGTAGAACACATTGCTCTGGACTTAGTCTTTGACATTCCAAACAAACGCTATAGCGGCACCTGTAAAATTCGCATCAATCCCATCATTGATGGCGTCAAGAAGCTGACCCTCGATGCGGTGAACCTGCAAATTAAATCGGTAAAGGTCGCGAATGCTAAGCAGGACTTTGACTACGACGGCGAACTGCTCAGCGTAACGCTTAAGAATCCTACTAAGACCGATAAGCCGTTTGTTCTCAACATTGAGTACGCGGTCGAAACGCCTCAGCGCGGCATTTACTTCGTCGGCCCAGACGAGCACTATCCCGACAAGCCGCTACAAGTGTGGACCCAGGGCGAGGATGAAGACTCCCGCTTTTGGTTTCCGTGCTTTGACTATCCGGGACAGCTGGCCACGTCAGAAATCAAGGCGCAGGTGCCCAAAAAGTTCACCGTTGTCTCCAATGGTGAGCTGGCCGACGTCACAGCGAAGGGCAGCGACAAAATTTATCACTGGAAGCTAGATAAGGTGCATCCTAGCTACCTGATGACCCTGGCCATTGGTGAATTTGAAGAGATTAAAGACGAGTGGAAAGGCAGACCCGTCCGCTACTACTTCGAAAAAGGGCGCAAGGCAGAGGCCAAGCTCACCATGGGTAAAACGCCCCAAATGATGGACGCTCTGAGCAAGTGGTTTGGCTTTCCACTCGTCTTTAATCTCTTCAAATTCACCAATGGCCAGGGTCATCAGGTAGCTAGGATGCACCTTATCTAGCTTCC
>JBCBKQ010000217.1:0-10058 GCA_038521595.1 Cyanobacteria bacterium J06627_28
AACGACATATCTTAAAATTTATAAGGCGTTTTGAGAACGCTATTTTGGAACATCATTTGAGACGTGTTTTTAGCATAGTCTCATAAGGTATGCCTTTCGTGACGTTGAACGACCCCGTCTATATCTCAAATACGTTGCATCCAAAAGATTTACACTTTCTGAAATTATTCTAGGCAACTGTAACAGAATGGCTGGCAGCACTACCTCAAGATGATGTGTGAAAAAATGTTAAATAGATAGTAGATTCTAGAAGAACTGACAGGCGGCAGTAGAAAATCACACTGTCTTTCTGTACAGAGCCCCTTTCTGAGTCACCTTCATGCATCAGCCAAAATACAGCCCTCTCGACATCGCAGTCAGCCATATTAACGGATGGCTACGGCCTTTAATGACGGTGGCAGTCCTTCCAGTTGGCTTAGCAGCCGTAGGCCTAGCCGTCTCAGCGCTTCCCAGCCACAGTCAAAGCGAAACGATTACGACATGCGAGTACGATTCTAGCCTTGGGTTTGAAGATCCGCTGAACTCTGGCGATTCACTTGCCGGTAGCGCTAGCCTTGTTGTCTCAGAAGTATTTGGAAATACTAGCTTTACGTACCAATTCACGCCACCTTCACCCGAGGCGTTTGCGGGAGGTAATATACCGTTTCCAAACCCAACATTCTCTACGCAGAGCAGCCTCAACTTTTTTGAAACACCTATCGCCGAAGCCCGTCAGCAGATGCTAGACAACCCTAGCTACTACGCTAATCTAATCGGCGCAACAGTAGAGGGCTTGCGAGGTCGCGGCTACAGCGAGTTCGACAAAACGCTCACCTGTAGACAGGAAATTGCCACCAGATGGACCCCAGCCGATGGCAGGCCACTAATTCCAATGTCTGGTCAGTTTGATGCACTGCCTGACGGCAACTATCGGCTTACCTCTGCTGACTTACCTTTCCGAGTCGTAGACACAACAGAACTGTTAGAAAGCGGCGGCACTGTCTTCCTATTCAAGAAAGTCGGGAGTACCGTCGTTGGGGACTTTTACTACCCTGAGACCGACAGCAGCGTCTGCATAGAAGGGACATTGAACGCAGACGCAGTCATCGGCCAAGCAAGTCTCGATGGAACAGAAGCGACCGTTCCTGATAGTGACGCGCTTTCGATTCTAAATCAGTCTACGAGCGGTGGGGCTAGCGAAGCTGTATTAGACCTAGTCGAATTCTCTCGGATTAATGCAGGTACTGTACTGCCTAGAGAAAGCTGCGAATGAACCCGTTGAGAATGAACTAGTATCGTCAGCGTTTGTCACTTGGCTGAGGCGTAGTTCATCTCAACTCATTCAACCAGCGCGTTTGGCAGGCGGCTCCACGTATTCCAGGAGCCGTCATAGTTACGCACATGAGGATAGCCCAGGAGATATTTCAAAACAAACCAGACGTAACCCGCTCTGGCACCAATGGCACAATAGGGCAAAATCTCTTTGTCAGGTGTGATGCCATGGTGACAAAACAGCGCCTGCAAATCCTCAAAAGACTTGAACGTGCCATCGTCATTGAGCGTCAGCGAATGCTCTAAATGGACCGCCCCTGGAATATGTCCGGCACGTTCCGAGCCCTCCGGTGGGGCCATCAAGAATATTTCACCGTTATATTCTGGCTGCGATCGCACATCCAAAAGCACTTTTTCAGACTGATTTACAGCCGCCATCACCTCTTCAGACCCAACCCTAAACGCCTCTACAATAGGGCTAGCCTGATACGGAGCAGGCGCATAGGTCGATAACGCAGCAGCAGTCGAGCGGCCTTCAGCTATCCATGATTGGTATCCGCCATTGAGCACACGAACATCTGGATGACCAAACAGCTTGAACAGCCAAAAAATAAAGCCGCCTGTCCCTGGATAGCTCCCATAGGCCACAACGGTTGTCTCCCGCGTAATGCCCAACTGTGACATGAGCTGTTCAAAGGCAGAAACCTCTAAATTTAGCTGTAATTTTTCAGTCATCAGCGCTGTCATAATGTTGATAAAGATAGCCCCAGGAATGTGAGCCCCCTGATAGCGGTCTGGGCTCATATCGACCTCTAAGACTCGCAGCGTTTTGTCTGAAAGATGATCTGCAAGCCACTGTGTATCCACGAGGACTTCAGGATGGGCATAGTCAGACGTAGTCATACTGTTGTTGTGCATAGTGTTCTCTCGCAATAGCGCTATGGCTACGTTAGAGTTGAGCAAGCCCCGGAGCATAGACCTCAAACGGGTACACTTTTCGCAAATGATCGGGAGGTTGAGGCCAGTGGAAACGCTTGTAACGTCTGATTTGAAGGAGCTTTTTAATGCGATCGCACAAGCTAAAAGCAAACCCGACCTCACCAATCAGGTCATGGCACAAATCGGCACCTACTTCTTCGCATGTCGATGGAGACTGTGGTTCCATGAAGAACTGCTAGATAACAACACCAAAATCTCCACCCTGATACAACAGGCAATTTCCATCGAAAAAAATCCTGTTTTACGCTATCTGGTACAGCGTCACAGCGCCGTTCACGATGAAATTGTTTTACCAGCAGGCGTCTGGAAGACAATTTGTCCTAGGGCTGACCATGGTCATGTAATGGTCGGGCCAGTCATTGCAAAAGGAGACCTCATCGGCGGCATTTCTGTCACGCGACATCGCAATGAGGCTGCTTTCAATGCAGAAAACTTAGTAGATCTCAGTGCGCTCAGCCTTCACGTCTCGACAAAGTTAGCCACGTTTCAAACAGACACCACAGCCACAAAATGTTTGACGCCACGCGAAATCCAGATTGCTGAACTCGTCGCCCAAGGCCTCACCAACAAAAAAGTAGGCACCGAACTATGGATCACCGAAAACTCTGTCAAGCAAGCGCTCAAACGAATGTTTCGTAAGCTCTCAGTATCGTCTAGAGCTGAAATGGTTGCAAAGCTTGGAAATCAAAAATGACCTGATAGAGAAATGCTCTAATACAAGTAATTCGTCACACGCAGCATGATTGAGTACTTTTATATTTGAGTTGTCTCTTTGAGAAAGATATCTCTAAGCGCGGGGCGTCTCTCTTTTTAAGGTAAAGAAAAAAGGCTCAGGCGTTTCTTTATAGTCCATCAAGCCCAAAACACTATTGTCATCTACTTTCTTAAAAACATCGTGAATTGGCAAGTGATCATAAATCATGGTGGCGCTGACCTGACCACGATGAGACATCATTCGTAGCCGTGCCTGACTCTTATCTGTCTTGAATAAAGGCAAAGAAACAGAAAAGAAAGGAGATAGGCTATCTGATTTTAGTAGCGGCAGTCGAAGGGCCATTTTCATGAGCTGGGCGTTCGGCGCGACCTTATAGGTATCGCCCTTCCCATCGGGAAATAACAGTGGATGAACGCACTCAGGGCTGACAAACTCCTTGCCATACCAATTGGCGACTTCTAGCAATCCATCCATTGGGTGATCTGTTGCGATCGCACCCCCTCGCCAGCGCCCCATCATAAAGTCCAAATCTACCGGCGCTAAAGTATCAAAAAGCGCTAAAGCCTCTTCTGACGTAGCAATGCTGGATAAGCTTGTAAAAGAATACGTTGAAGTCATCGTTATAAAGCTCAGTAGACTATCCGACCTGTCATCATGATGCTAACCGACAACTATCGCCATCTGCACTAAGTTTGTTGTACCTAGTACAGTTGCAATAAAGCTTAGTGCTTAGCTAGCTGCTCAATGTATTAAGCAGCTGACTACACATTAACGAGAGAATTTTTTGAGAACTACCGCGAGTAGGGCTATCTTCCCGCTACGCTGTGACGGTACTCAAACTGGCCAACCATAAACCTTTAATACAGCCTTTCGTATTCGAGACTACAGCAGGCACTCAGGGAGAAGTCAGTAAGATAAGAGCGAACTCAGGTTAAGCGTTACTCTACCCACGAAAGACGACCGTCTTCACTACATCTTGAATGTTTAGATAATTGCGCGGTGTAATAATTGCACGGTGTAGTAATTGCACGGTGTAAAAATATTGAATGAATAGTAAACCGTAGCTCAGGTTTTCGAACCAAAGCACGTGACTAAGGTGCACAGCCAAGAAACGGAACATCCACCTCCTGCAAAAAGTCTGACGGATCGACAGAAGCAATAGTACTCAGCCTAGTAAGCTATTACTTATCAAACCGCCTCCAGAAAGCTGCCAGAAAGCCCTCAAGCAAACCAATGGTCAATCAACTACCTAAAGATGCAATGGTCAATCGGGGATATAGTCCCGATATCTTCTGCGAGGAGGGTCTAGCTGACGTTGAGATGATTCAGCGACCCGTATTTTTGGTCGGTGCTGAGCGCTCGGGCACCACGCTGCTGCGCCTCATGCTAAACCACCATCCAAAGATTACCTTTCGAGCTGAGTTTGAATACGGCATCTATGGGATAGACAACAAGGGCCGATTTCTTGACCTAGCCGACTATTATCGCTGGCTGCAAACCGATAGAAACTTCCTCATAGACAGGCCCCGCATTGACCGCCGCCTGAATTACCCTCAACTGGTCAACAGCTTTTTGAAACAGTTTCAGGGCTTTAGCAATAAGCCCATCGTTGGCGCAACCGTTCACCATCACTTTGACCGTCTGCTAGACATTTGGCCAGACGCCTCTTTTATTCATATTGTGCGTGACGGGCGTGATGTGAGTCGCTCCTGCATGAAAATGGGCTGGGCGGGTGATGGCTGGCATGGGGCAGAGCGCTGGGTCAGGGCCGAAACCCTATGGGACAAACTCAAACTGCAAGTACCAGAGCATCGTCGGATGGAAGTGCGTTTTGAGAGCCTGATCGAAGACACTATTAATACGCTAGATGGCATCTGCCAGTTTATGGGCGCGAACGCAGCCGCTCCGACAGAGGTTCGCTACCACCCAGATATGATGAACTATGCCAACGGTCCCGACTACAATCTACCTGATGGCAGACTCGTCAATCAGTGGCACCACAAGCTCTCTAAACGAGAGATTCAGCTTATAGAAGCACGCATTGCCCCCTTACTGGTCGATAGAGGCTATGCACTCAGCGGCCTACCCCATCTCAGAGTCTCTCGTCTGGGTAGGCTCACCCTCAAGGTACAAAACAAGTTTGGCATTTTGAGCCGTAGAGCCCAAAAGTACGGACTCCCGCTAACATCGGCTGATTTTATTGCGAGAAAACTAAAATTGGGTCGGTTGAGCGATCGCATCCGCAAAAAAATTAACGTCATCGATATCAACACGATGAAACAGTCGTGGTAGCAAAATGGTCTCGGTAACGAAGAAGCAGCCCGAGCAATGCAAACAGAGCAATGCAGCCCGAGCAATGCAAACAGAGCAATGCAAACAGGTTCAAATAATGCCAATCTAAAGCGATGCAAACAGCTCTAATAGCTGAGCTTCTGTCAGCTGAGGTACATTGCACTTTTCAGCCTTCTTGAGCTTATTGCCAGGATTTTCGCCAACGACAATATAGTCCGTTTTAGAGCTCGGCATTTTGTTAATGCGTCCCCCTTCTACAGTTACTCGCTCAGCAATCTGCTCATAGGTAATTTCGTGCAGCGTCCCAGTAATCACAAAGATCTTGCCGCTTAGCGCACCCGACGTCGTTTCTGAGTCGGCCTTTGGCTTTGATTCTGTTGTTTCCTTTACTGTTGCATCAGAGGGCGAACTAGGAGCCGAATCGGTCTTGACTTTATCTGTTGCTGCTTTATCTGTTGCTGCTTTATCTGTTTCTGCTTTATCTGTTGCTTTTTTAGCCTTGCTCTTTTTAGATTTACTCTCTAGAGACTTACCAGCAGGTGAGTTATCCGCTGCCGATTGAAGGCTGACAATGACCTGCTGACTAATTTTCATAGCTTCTTCTAACGCTGCCTTATCCGCAGTCAGCTTCTGCGAAGTTTGCTGCAATTCAACAATCGTTTTTTCTGCGGTCGTCAGTTTTTGCGTTAGCTCAGAGCCCTCTTGAATGAGCGACGCTATCTGTTGCTGCAAGGCTTGATTTTCTGTCTTCCCAGAGTCAGCTTTTTTAGCAGCATCGGCAAAGGCCACATTCTGTTCATTTAGCGCCGCCATTTCAACCTGAAGCGTTTTCACCAGTTCTTCAGCGGTTGACTTAGCGTCTTGTAGGCTTGTTCGCTCCTGGGTGAGCTGCTGTAGCTGAGTGCCAAGGTCTTTTTCTAGGGCACCTAGGCGAAACTGAGCCTGCTTTTCAGCGGCGGACAGTTCGGTATCTTTTTCTTTAAGCTCTGCTTGTAGGGCAGCGATGGTGGCTTTGGCGGCTTCGGCTGATTGTTGGGCGCGATCGCGCTCTCCTTTCAAGAGCTGAGTTTGCGCATCTGCCGAGCCTGAGTCTTTCGCATACGACTCAGACAAGGTGCTTAGCTGCCCTTCTAACTCAGCCACCCGCTGCTGCGATTCACTTTGTTTAAGGGTTTCTGCTGCCAAAGCATTTTCGAGTGTTTTAATTTGCGCGGTGAGGGCGATTACCTGCTCGTTTAGCTCAGCAACTTTAGCTTCGGCGTTTTGCTGCCCGGCTTGTTTTTCGGTGGCTAGCTGTTCTTTCTCTTGAGTGAGGGTGGCCAGCTCAGCCTCTAGTCGAGCCACGTCTGCGGCTTCGGCTTTTTGTGCTGCCTGCTGCGATTCAGATTGAGTGGTTAGCTCACTAACCTGCTGCTTTAAAGTTGCGATCGCATTCTCTGCCGTCTCCCGCTCTGCTGCCAGCTGATCCTTTTCTTTAGTTCCTGCCTCTAGCGCAGCCTGCGTAGTCGTCAGCTGGTCCTTTACACGGTCTAATTCTGACTGCGTAGCACCCCCCTTTGAGAGGGCACTCTCCAGCTCAGCTTTCACGGTCGCCAGCTGAGAAGACTCGCTTTCTAGGCTAGAGAGCTGTGCCTTTAACGCCGACAGCTCTTGCTCAGTAGCCTGCTTGTCTGTAACGAGCTGAGCACTCTCTTGTTTAGCAGCTGTCAGTTCGGCCTGAAGCACGGCTAGTCGAGAGGTTTGCGATTGCTGTTCGCCCCTGGCCTGCTCAGCCGCAGCGTCTAACTGCTGTTTTGCTTTTTTAAGCTCATTATCTGATGCTTTCAACTGCTTTTGCAGGTCATCACGGGCATTGCTGAGAGTCGTTGTTTGCTGCTCTAGCGCGGTCACCGCACCTTTGGCGAGACCTAAGGCTTCTGTAAAGGTCTCATTTTCTTGGGTTAGCTGCGTAATCTGCGCTTTGAGCGTTGTCTGAAGTTCGCTCTTTTCAGCGTTTAGGCGCTTCTGACTGCGCGTACCTCGCAGGCCAATTAACAAGGCCAATACCGCCATGCCACCGCCAACCAATTCATACGTGAGTTCAGTATTCATCGCTCATCTCTAGCCCATTTTTCATTAGCCCTATCGCTGCGATCGCACATGACAGCGCCGATTGCTATACATAATAGGTGCGCATTCCTTTTCCAACAACTCTAACGATGGGATGACACGCCCTTTACCTATCAAAATCATCGGCCAAAATCATCGGCCAGTCGCGACAACGTCTTACGGCCAATCGCAGCATGGACCGGATTATCCACTAGGCCAGTGTCGAGCAGAATGACGGCAAAAATGATGGCCCACCCCTGCGATCGCACAACCAACGCCTCAGACATACCATAGGCCCGCATCGCCTCACCACGAGCCCCCGCCGAGTCAAACAGCATCCAAATCGCGGCCAAATCAGTCGCCACATCCCCAGCTGTTAAATCACCCCAATCAATCACCCCAGAAATACGGCCCTGCCAACTCAAAATATTGCGCGGATGCAAATCACCATGTAGCCACCGCCGCTCAGTCGTTGCCGGTATCCTCAAGGCTCGCTGCCACAGCGCTTGAAGTTTCGGCGTGAGAGCATCACTCTTTTGAGACAGGCTCGCCATCCAGCGCGTCATGCCTGCAGCCCGTTGCAGCAGCGGTACGCCCCTAAAGGAATTTGCCGGCGCATTAGGTGGTGCTAGCGTATGCAAACCGCGCAAAAATTGAGCAAACCGTACAGATTCTCCTTCACGCAGGCTGCCAGTGTCCGCCGTATTACCTGGCAACCAAGGCACCACGCTCCAGCACCACGGATAGCCCGCTCCAGGCTCACCTACCCTCAGCGGAATCGGAGCCGGTAGCATCAGCTGGTCAGACAGTACTGGCAGCCAAATCTGCTCTTTTTTAATGAGGTCTGCGCCCAGCTGGCGGCGAGGCAACCGTATAGCCAAATCTGCACCCAGACGAAATAAAACATTGTCCCAGCCAGCACTTGCATAGGAAATGGGCAAATGGGCAAGGTCTCGATGCTGCGATCGCAACAGCGCCCTAACCAGCTCACTATCAATCTCAACCTCCGACACCGGCGTTCCCATCATCACCAATATTCTCTTTTTTCAGGCAGCTCGTTGCTTTTTTTCCGTAATTCTATTTTCCAGAAAATCTCAAAATCCTCTGCCAAGTACAAATACCTGACAGGTCTAAAGTTACTGTGTTTGGTCGCTTTCATCCAGTCATTTTTGCTGATTTCAACCAAAAAAGAATTCCAGACAATGACTAAAGCTCAGAAAATATGTGGGCATCCTTTTATCAAGATTCGATTCAATATTTTGTTTCCTCTAAAGCACTCTCTACCAACGCGCCGACTCTGCAGTATGTACTGTTACAACCTGCAAAATACACCTACAAAACAGATGTTCAGCCATACAGCGAAAGCACACCCTTTACCAACATAGAGGCCTTCCAGCCACCGAGCGATCGCACGGCCCTCACCGCCGTTGACCTCGGCATCGTGAGATATCGGTGTCCCGATATGTAAACAACCGCCACCGCACAAGCACCCTGTATCCATGCACAGTAAACTCTTTCGTTCAGCCTCACTCGCCCTTAGTTTTGGCGCGAGCTGTTGTCTGGCGGCATTACCCGCAAGCGCCCGGTTCCTACCTGTCCCGCCACCAGAAGTAAACTCCTCAGAAGAGATCCTGGATTACTTTGCAGCCATTCATAACAATACCTGGCTGCAACATACACCGACAGAGTGCGACACGCCCCAGCAGCCCAATGTCTCTGATACTGAGTTTGTTGAATCTTTGCTGTCTATGGCAGCAGCGCAGATAGACCAAATAGAGGATGCAGAGTATAAAAATGATGTGCTGCGTGCCTTGGGAACAAGCTATGCCTGCCTTGGCCAACCAGAAAATGCCATTCCCTGGCTGACACAGGCAGAGACACAGCTACAGGAAATAGATTTGCCCAGCTTTGGTCAGGCGACTCGGCTAGTTGAGCTAGCGGCAGTCTATGGCGATCTCATAGATGACGCTGACAAAATGAATGCGCTACTGGCGCAAGCGCTCTTGCAGACCAATCCCAATCCTGAAACGGTCAATCATTTCGCGTTTTATACGCTCGCTGACATTGTTCGCCTGCAGGCTAAGCATGGCCAGTACCAAAGCCTACGCACACTGCTCAACAACATTGACAGCAGGCAGGTAAGCGAAGCGCTCGTGGCAGAAGCATCCCCCTGGCTGAACAATGTTGAGCCACAGGCAGTGACGCCCTCTGCTGAGCAAGCTGCGATCGCAGCACTCTTTTCAGACTTTGACATCGCAGCCCTGGCGGCGCTGCAAAACGCTCAGGAAAACAGTGCCACAGACACCTCTTCAACGCTCCGTGAAATAGAGCCCACAGCCGCCCATACCTACAGAGATCAGCTATGGGCAATGCGACTGGAGCTGCCAGCACTCATAACAACACCAGCAGCGTTCATCGCAGAGCAAACAGCCATCATCGAACAGATGGAAAACCCGCTGCATCAGGCGATGTCCTATCAGCTACTAGGAGATATGCTCTCCACAAAAGGGCAGCCCAGCCTAGCGCTGCCTATCTTCGAAACATCACTACAACAGTTTCAAATTTTCCTTGGCGAAGACGCAACAGATGCGCTACGTGACTTCGACATTACAGAAGAAGGCTTTTACGCAAATTACGCCTGGGTAACAGCCAAAGCAATGATTCGAGCAGGGGACTTTGACCAGGGCTACCAGAGAATACGCACCTACATGAG
>JBCBKQ010000218.1:0-9990 GCA_038521595.1 Cyanobacteria bacterium J06627_28
CATTACCCAACCAAAGTGAAGGTTTCTGATCAACAGATGGCGACTATCAACCTCACTCGGCGAAAAATTTGCTCGCAGTGGAATTATGTCATTCAGCCTCGACTAACAAAGAATCACTTTGCATGAACTTATTAATTTACAAGCCCTAAGTCCACCATCAAAGTTTCGCTAATTACCTCAGTCTCCGCACTGGGTCGATTAGCGATATCAATATAGAGTGTGTCTGTCTCCGCAAAGTACTTAATCTTCATTGGGGCTCTTCTCCTCTCTGCTGCCGCTTCAAGAAATTACGATCAAAAAATGCAGTATGGGGCGTTTCACCATCTTCTAATAAAACGACTCTTAATGCTCGCCCTTCTGCCTCAGAAACATTGCCCCACACAACGAACCGCCCATCACTCTGAGTTGGCTGCTTTACCGGATTCGTTACTACGTGTTCAATCCAGCTCATTTGAATCCCAGGATGCTTAGTGATAACAACATCACGAAAGTAAGCAGTAGTTTTCATTATCTGTCATTTACTGGCGTGCTTCTATCCATTCTTTCATGCCTTTTCGCTTTAGAATTGCTCGATCAGATTTGGGAGCGACCCAGCCATAGATTTCTTTTTCGCTATAGCCGGGTTTGGCGTTGCCAAAGGCCCATTGCATAGAGGCATAGGTCGCTGGGTCGCGTCCGTCTAGTGAAATGTAGTCGTTGATATAGCAGGCCATATCCCAGGCAGATTGGGGGGAGTCGGTAAAACGTAAGAGCTGCTTAGACCAGTACATTCTGAGATTGTTGTGTAGCCAGCCGGTATGGAGCCATTCTTTTTGGGCAGCGTTCCAAGTGGGGTCGGGGGTCTCGCCGTATAGAATCTGTTCTTTTGTTCTTAGCTCGGGGCGATTGTCGTCTGCGTGGGCGAGCAGGGTCTTTTTGGCACTGTTTGATAGGCCGTCAAAGGTGTGAATAGCTGGATTGTGAAAGGCTTGGTGGTGAGACCATTCTCGCCAGGTCAAAAACTCATCTCTGAACTTCCAGGTGTAGGTTTTTGGAACGTCTGAGCTTTCTATTTCATGGAGCAGCTGGTGAGGGCTGAGCATGCCAAAGTGCAGGTAGGGTGATAGCTGTGAGGTGGAATGCTCCAGTGCAGCGTTGTTTCTGATCCATTTGTATCTGGATAAGATGTCTGTTTTCAATCGGTTGATGCGCTGCTGCAGTTCTGCTTGAGTAGGGGGATGCTCAATAGAGATAGGAATGTCATGGTTGATGTCGCATTGACTAATGAGCTGGGTTAGATCGGCATCGGTATGCGTAGCGAAGTTTCCTGTCGGTAATTCTGATGGGTCGAGTGAGGGTAGGCGATACTCTGCGAGGGCTTCGTTGGTAGCGCATCGCAGGCTCACATATTTCTCTCTTAGGGCACCGTGGGCCTTTCTAAAGGCAGGGGTTGTTCTCAGCTTTTGCGGCAGCTGACTGGTGGGCACTAGTCGTGAAGCATCCACAAAAAAGACTGACTGCTGAGCTGAGTCTATCCAGGTTTGGATTTTTGCTTTGTCCCAGTGGGTATAGTCTTGGTCTGTGTAGATGACGGCAGCTCTGTCGATGAGCAGCGGCAATACAGGCTTATCTCCTATTTTTTTTAATTGTTGAATGCAGACGATTCCCTTTTTTGCTAGCGTTTTTGCTAGCTCTCTGAATGCGCCTAACGCAAAGTAAAACAATCGGTCTGAAGCGTAGGGCCAGGTTTCGTCTAGTTCGCTGTATACGAGAAGTGGAAGATTTAGATGATGGGCATGTGCGATCGCACCATCCAACACCGGATTATCATCGCCTCTCAAAGCCCGATTCAAAACAACTAGCACATACCCGCCACTATCTAGTACTGGCTTTGCATTAGCCAATGCAATTCTCTCTGAAAGATCTCCCAGGCCTCTGTGCAATGACATCTGCTGTATGCCTAAACTAAAGTTATTCTTCTATCCATAGCGCTAAAAGGATAGATAAGCATACGCACCTTTGAAAGAGATTGCTGCGAGAGAGCCTGTGCCAGCCACCTCAAACTATACGCTCTCCATACGCTCTATGCACGACTAGCCAAACAATCAGTGGAGGCAACCTGAGCCGTCTGCGAATTTTCTGCCCCTAGAACAACGTCTCCAGCTGAATTTACTTGCCAATGGTTTGCCTCTGACAAGTCAGTAGTGTGATCATTTAAAGCATGACCAGTATAGGTAGACGTTACCCTAGGCTGAGGCGCAGCTACAGGAGACAAGGCGGATAGTTCGGCGTCTACGTTGGTCACGTCTGGGTTCACGACGTCCGACCTCAAAAGCGTTCTTGTATCTGTCCACGGTCTGTTATTAACCAGTGAACGAGTGGGATTAGCTGATACGCCGCCCCGACCCGATGCAACAAACTGATTAGTCTCGGCAGCACAGCCAGCAACAATCTGCTGACTAGAATCAGAGACTTCTGTAGAGAGTATCACTGTGCCCTCTCCAGGATTGACCACTGGATTGGTTAAGCTAACGACACCACTTACCCCAAACTGCGAGCTAGCGGTAATATCACTCTCTGGCGTGAGCGAATCTCGAAAGGTCGCCCCTAGTAAGACTTGGGTACTGATAGTAATGTTGCCACCATTTCCCCGATTTGCACTCGCAATAATGTCGCTATTGTCTACACTGACGATCACTGGTGAACTTAGTCGAATGTTGCCACCATCGCCCGCGCCATTAGCTTCTGCCGAAATTCGGCTGTCTCGCAAAAGGCGTAGGCTCTCGGTCACGTTTAAATTTATATTTCCACCACTTCCCTGTGCGGTAGAAGCTGTAATGGCACCGCGATCAAACAGCTGCACCTGACGACTGGAAGGAATATTGAGCGTACCTGCATCACCAGTGCCATCATTTTTGACGGTGAGTTGAGCGCCGTCTGCGACGATGAGGGTAGGGGTATTGATGGTCACACCACCTGCGTCTCCAGTCAGTGCGCTTCTGGGCGGAATGGGAATGCCAACGCTAGTCAAGAAAGCGGCTAGTGGAGGATCGACAAAGCTAGCAGCAGAAGCAATCAACGTGGGGTTAATAGAGCCTGGAACAGTCCCGCGAATATCAATCGATTCAGTCGCTGTAATGTTAATAGTACCGGCACTCCCTGAGTTAATAGTACTCGCGTCAATGCGGCCTCCGTCACGCAGCCGCAGCCGCTGAGTTTCAATGACGAGGTCACCACCCGGCCCCACATTTGTGGTAGACGCACCTATGCCACTAGGCAGCAATGTCGCGGCATCTACACCCAAAGCTTCTATATCCTGAGCAGAAACAAGAACATTTCCCCCAGGCCCTATCCCATTCGTCACAGCCGTAATGCCGCCAGAACGTGTCAGCGAAAGGTTGCCGGCATACACACTAATATTGCCGCCTGCGCCGGTATTGACCGCCGTCTGGGATGTAATGCTCTCTGCCGCCACTGAAATCTGTCTCACCGGACGCTGACGACTACCGATGGTTATGCTACCGGCAGCGCCAGGGCCAAATGTCAAAGATTGAATACCATCCTGGGCCCTTGAGGTACTCCCTTCGCGATCTGCTACGACTAAACTGTCTGTCAGCATCACGTTGATATTGCCCCCTCCAGCACCGCCAATGTTGAGACTATTTAACAGGCCACCCGACTGCAAAGATGCACGCTGGGCCGATACATTAATATCGCCGCCCACGCCTGGGCCAACAGCAAACGTTGAAATCCCTGACCCAAAGCGATCAAAAGACTCAGTCCCAGATAGATCAATGGTTTCACTGGCCGTCACATTAATCGCCCCGGAGGGTAGCGTCCCAAAGTTTTGACTAAAGAGCTGTGCACCATCAGTAGCAACCACATTGCGGGCGTACACATCTACCGTGCCACCCCGTTGCAGCACAGACGGCGTGCCAGGGAACAAAAAAGGAGGCACACCGCTCACATCCACAATTGCCTGCTGAGACAGTTGAATATCGCCCCATTGCTGAACGGCATCTGGATTGAGCTCCCAGGTCGCTAAGTTGAGACCCACTACGCCCTCCTGCACGCTTGCCAAAGCAATTCGACCGGCAGGGGCTGTCACAATCCCACCCTGGAAATTGATATTGCTGCCGACTAGGGCAAATCCTCGGCCCGGAAAAACACTCAGGCCACCCGTGCTATCTAAACTGCCAGAGGGCAAAGGGCGATAGCCAATATCGTTTACAGAGATACCTTGAGAAGCTGAGCCCAGCTGTAGTCCAACAGGCGCACTCATGGTGAGTAACGGATTGGGGGCCGTACTGCTCGAAACGAACTCGGTGCCATCGGTAAACCGCAAGCTTTCTGCCGTGGAGCCAACAAAAGAGCCGCGCATCGCCAGCTGTGCGTCTGGCCCAAAGATAATGCCGTTGGGGTTTAGTAAAAACAGATTAGCGGTGCCAGAAACCGCAAGCACGCCATCAATAGTAGAGCTGTTGCTTCCGGTCACGCGGCCAATGACGTTGACAATATCGGTCGGGTTGGCAAAGAGAACGGTATTTCCAGCGGGGACTGAAAATTCGCTGAAGCTGTGAAATAAATTATTGCCGACGCGATCGCCAGGATCGGTGGTTGTAATGGCAAACGTTGTCCCATCTGGCAGAGGCGTTACGAGGGTAGACAGTGTGCTGTCTGGGACGACGGACTGTGCGATCGCAGCTGTTGAAAACCCCAGCGCACACGCTACAGAAGTCGCGATCGCACACCCTGTTGAGTATCTGTAATTAAACCACGCATACCCTGCTGCCAATGGTGTCATTGATAGTACTCCCAGCCGACAATCCAGCAATCTTCATTATTGCGATTGTTCCCAGGCGACTTAGCACTATCTGTTCATAAAAGTAGGGTGACAAGAATACTTAACACCTTACGCACAATACTCACGCTTTCTTAGAGCGACTCACTTTAGTCTGTAAAAGAGCCATTTAAAGCAACTGGAGTTAAGCTCTCAGAATTAGGATTCAATAAGGGTTTGAGCGCGATCGCCTGAGCCATTTTCATCTGCCCGTAGGTGAACACACAGGGCGTATCTTTTGGCAGTAAGGCCTGAATATCTTTCCACACATAAGGACTGCCATAAATTACGACAGCTTGTACATTGCTGCCGAGGGTTTTGATGAGTTGGGATGCGATCGCACTCAAATTCTCCCCACTGCGAAACGGATTGCCTCGAATAAACAGCTGCACCAGCGTCGTCATATCTGTTGGAATATTAGAGACTTTGACACTGCGACTATCTAGTAGCTGTAGTGTGTATCCCTGAATTGTTGGAACTGTCACCGCAGGCGCAGTGCGTCCTAAAAAGCGGCAGTGCAACACATCGTCAACGAGCACAATATTTTGCCCAGGAATTAAGGGCGCACTGATAGCCTGAGCGAGCGATTGAGGGGGTGCGTTGCTGACCTGCTGCGAGGCTTCTAATATTTCAGCGGCGAGTGATTGAATATGAGGCGTTGCGATTAGGTCTGTCTGCACAGGCGGGATGGATTGGTGCTGCCACGCATGTCGAGACGAGGAATCTGTTACGGGGAGATCGGCAATTTTGTGCTTTGCTCGCCAGATGCGCTCTACGGCCCGCAAAATAGCAGCCCGTGCGATTCGGCCTTCGTGAACGGCATCGCAGATTGCAGTGATAGCAGCATCGACATTGTCTGGCATGAGCAGAATATCGGCACCCGCCTCTACTGCTAAAACGGCGGCTTCTGTGGCACCGTAGCGTTTGGTAATGCCGCCCATCACGAGCGCATCCGTGACGATGAGCCCCTCAAAGCCAAGATCGTGACGCAGGAGGCCACTCAGGGTGACTTTTGACAGGGTAGAAGGATGGTCAGGATCTAGGTTTGGCAGGCTGAGGTGGGCAGTCATGACGCTATCGACGTTGGCTGCGATCGCACGTTTAAACGGCACTAGCTCCAAAGCCTGCAACCGCTCAAAATCGTGCTCTACCACGGGCAAATCCAGGTGCGAATCCATCGCCGTATCGCCATGGCCAGGAAAATGCTTTGCTGAGGTGAGTACCGTGAGCCCCTTTTCTGACGACTGAGCACCTTTAATAAATGCGCTCGTCAGCTGCGCAACGACCTCAGCCTCTTCACCAAACGAACGAACGTTAATGACCGGATTTGCCGGATTGTTATTCACATCGACCACCGGCCCCAATAGCCAATTGAGACCAATCGCAACGGCCTCTTGCGCGGTGGCAGCACCAAACTGTTCGGCAAGTTTCAGCGCCAGGGATAAGTCTTGCTGAGCAATTTGCCCAAGTGCCATCGGTGGTGGAAACCAGGTTGCACCGCTAAATCGCTGGCCGACGCCTTCTTCTATGTCGGCGGCCATAAAAAGGGGATACTTTGCCCAGGACTGGAGTTGCTGCGATCGCACCCCCACTTCAGCCGCGCTCCCACCCAGCAAAATCACGCCGCCAATGCCCATCTCCACATACTGCTTCATTGCTGCGGTCGAAGATTCCCACTGCGGATATTCCAGCTCATGATCAAATAGATGACCCGTCGTACGCACCACCATCATCTGAGCCACCTGCGCTTCGAGGGTGAGACTATCTGGGCTGGGCAACCGTGAAGAAAGCATCCGTCGTTATTTCCATAAACTCAGCTCAACGGAGACCATCAAGCAAGACTCAGTTTAGGAGAAATTCAGAACGATTGAGCAGCGAACCATTGAAGCTTCTTCCAGAGGCTGGCTACTAGACTTCTACTAGGCCTCTACATCACCCAGATCTTGGGCATCGATGGAGTCGCCAGCCTTTTGCTCGGCGCTAATTTGATTGAGCACGTTCAATACATTCGTCGCCAAATCAAAAGAGCGATCTTCTTTGAAGGTAATTTCTGGGGTGCGGCGCAGCTTCATGCGTTGGCCTAGCTGACGGCGTACATAACCTTCTGCGGCTTTGAGCCCGGCCATGGTTTCGGCTTTTGCCTCGTCAGTGCCATAAATGCTGATAAAGACTTTGGCATGTTGCAAGTCGCCGGCAACATCCACATCGGTGACGCTGACCATGCCCGCGCCCACCCGCTCATCTTTAATATCGTTGAGCAGCATTTGGCTGATTTCGCGCTTGATGGAGGCTGAGACTTTTGCGACGCGTCTACTCGTAGCCATAGTTAGTAAATAGTGGAGAAAGATTTGAGGCTTGGTGGTATGCAAACCAAGCGGTTTAGGCGTTGCCTAACATGGCCTTAGGCAACGCCTAGCATGGCCTGTAGAGTAAAGGTCAGGCCGATGAAGCTAGCAATGACGGCGCTGATAAGTGCGATCGCCGTCGAAGGGCGCTTGAGCAAGGGCACTAGTGGCTCTACCGCATTGTAGAAAACGCCTAGCGAAAAGCTAATCAAATAGCGGGGATAACGAAAGACGTTGGCGAAAAACTCTTGCATGATGACACGAAGAAACGGGTGACCGTAGCGAGACCTTGCGCAGGCTCGCCTTATTATCCTACCGCAAGTAATAATCATGCACGGGGCGTGGTAGGTATATCTTCAATAGAGTTAATTATGGCCTCCTCGTTGCCAATTCCTACCGATACCACTGCTCTCATCGCCGCTGCTCGTCCCTTTCTCAAATGGGCAGGCGGCAAGTCTCGGCTATTGGAGCAGTACCAGCCTTTTTTACCGAGTGATTACACCCGTTATCACGAGCCATTTTTAGGCGGTGGGGCACTCTTTTTTCATTTGGCACCGCAGCTGCACCGGCAAGGAAAGCAGGCTTTTTTGAGCGATTTGAATCCTGAGCTAGTGAATGTGTATCGGTGTGTGCGCGATCGCATTCAGCCTCTGATCAAAAGCCTTGCACAGCACCAAACACAGCACAGCGAAACGTATTACTACCAAGTGCGCGCCACGTTAGAGACAGACGCGGTTGCGCGTGCCGCTCGCTTTATCTACCTGAATAAAACCTGCTACAACGGCCTCTACCGAGAAAACTCAAAAGGACACTTCAATGTGCCGATGGGTCGCTACAAAAATCCTAAAATCTGCGCCCCCGAGCTGTTAATAGCCGCCTCAGCCGCCTTGCAAATCGCAGATATTTCAGAGCGTCCGTTTACGGCTGTCGTTGAAAAAGCACACGACCATCAGGACTTTGTTTATTTTGATCCGCCCTATCATCCGCTGAGTGAAACCAGTAAGTTCACGGCCTACAGTCGCTATCGGTTTGGCAAGGAAGAGCAGACTGCACTGAAAGAGTTGATTGGAAAATTGAGCGATCGCACTGTCACCGTCCTCGCCTCTAACTCCGACTGTCCCTTCATCCGCGACCTCTATGCAGACTTCAAAATTGAAACAATTACCGCCGCCCGCTCGATAAATTCCAAAGCCAGTAAGCGCGGAAAAATCACCGAAGTGCTGGCCATTGCTTAAGTTAGACCCGTAAACAATCGCTCAATCAAACATTCAAACCCGCTCAGCATAGGGCTTGTCAAGCAATCACCCACCTGTAACGTCGCCTGCAAACTTAGCTGTGCAGAGTCTCGACGATAAACAGCCACTTGCTTGAGCCGCCAATCCAAAATCCAATATTCTCTAACACCTTTAACGGAGTAAAGCCTTAACTTAAGCTCGCGATCTCGCCTTTGATTTTGAGCCCCAAGGGAGAGCACTTCTATGGCCAAATCTGGCGCTTCAATCAAATGGCCAGACTCATCCAAAACGAAAGACAGTCGTGATTGCGAGACCCAAGCGACATCCGGAATCACATTGTCAGCTTCTGTAAACAAAACCCCTGGCCCTATGGAGGCCTCGCCCGAACGCGTCTCCAAAGACCAATCATCTAGGGCTGCAAAAATCCGACCACATGTCTTTTGGTGTCCCCAGTGAGGCGCATGAGTCACAAAAAGCTCTCCATCGATTATTTCGTAGCGTTTTCCATCTTTGGGGAGCAGATCTAGATCTGCTGACTTCCAGCGAAATTTAGCAACCATCGCAAAGGTTCCTCACAGCTGTCTTCATTCTATAACTTTGCTCTCAATCGCTCTTATTGGGTTCGTCGCGACGTCACTAGACGTCACTATCAGCTAAATTCTGGGTTTGACGTGCGATCGCATCAATACAAAAAACAGAAAGAACCGTTGTCCCTTAGCCTCCTGACATCAATGCACTCGCATAAATACATTTATAAAAGTACACGCTGTAGAGAGTAATACCCACAAGAATCGATGCATTGAAAGGGAAACCTAAAGCTAGACATTGATACAGGCTTATTTGCAGTGTTTTTGACAGTGCGACAAGCTCTTTTGATCAGGTCTTTTTTGGGTGGGCCGTGGGGGTAAACAATTATGCATCGACTACTGAAGTGCCTGCTAGTAGGTGGCAGCCTTGTTTCAATCATCACACTGGTGGGCACGGTTAGCTTTAGGGTGGCGGTAAATCGACGCATTGAGCAGCAGGTTGCGATCGCAACTCAAATCCTCAGCCCCCTCGTCATCAAAGGCGCAACCGAAACCAATGCCACCGCCCGACAGCTCAATCTACTGCTGGCCGAAATAGAACCGCAGGTCATTGGTAGCCAGCCTCCCATCGAAACAACAGGCGAAACCGAAAGTAAAATCGCAGACAGTCGCCCGCTCTATGCTCAAAGCGAGTTGGCCTTTCATCAAGCGCTAACGCAGTATTACAGCGATCTGCAAGCAACCACAGCTGGCCCCATCCCAACGGTGCCAGAAACCGTGCGGCTAGGACTGAGTGAACGAGCGCAAACCCTTTCTAGAATCAAAACCTTGCTGCTAGACGAGCCGCTACCCGTATGGGCATTCGACGCCAGTAAAACCAGCGCAGTAGAGCCGGTTTCAATGATGGGCTTTGCCCAAGCACATCGCCTACATGGGCAGCTGCTAGCCTTGAGCCTGCTAAATCAGCAGCAAGGGAATACGGTCAAAAGCCGGCGATATTTTCAGGCGGCTCGCAGACTGCATGATGCCGTGATTCGCTATCCAGTAAATGGCATTCATCTCGG
>JBCBKQ010000219.1:0-9933 GCA_038521595.1 Cyanobacteria bacterium J06627_28
CGCAGCTTGCTAAACGGTGGACAGACCCATCGAATCTACCTTGATGAGCTAGGCGATATTCAGCAGCTACCGCTGTGGGTAGCACTCATGGTGCTGACGACCGTAGATAAAGCGCAGGCACCTAATAAAGCCAAAGACCTGCTGAGCCGAGCCCAGACAGTGCCACCCGCTGAAAGCCGTGTCATTATAGACATGGTCGTAACCATCATTTCATATCGTTTTGGTCAAATCACTCGCCAGGAAGTAGAGAACATGCTCGACATCACTTTTGAAGAAACCAGCGTCTTTCGAGAAGTTAGAGAAGACGCCATTCGAGAAGGCCGACAGGAAGGCCGACAAGAAGGCCGACAGGAAGGCCGACAGGAAGAGGCTGCAAATCTCATTATTCGTCAATTGAGTAAGCGCTTTAATAGCCTATCTGAAGAGATGCGTACCACAATAATAGGCCTGCCATTGCCAGCCTTAGAACTTTTAAGTGAGGCACTTCTAGACTTTTCTAGCCTACCAGAGGTGCAAGACTGGTTGGACAACCATGTCAGCTAGCCCATAGCTTGTGAGTGCACAATAATAGCTGTCCTATGAAGTTGTCTTTGGCTGGATGTAAGTGTTGGTATTTTTACGATAGCTACTTTGCTTTTTCGGTTGATAGATAAGCGCATAGGCAGCGGGTACAAAGTAGAGCGCGAGTAGTGAAGCGCCGCTGATGCCACCGGCAATCGCAATCGAAAGCGGTCGCCAAAAAGGCCCACCACTCACCAACAACGGCACAAACCCCGCAATCGTTGTAATCGTTGTTGTAATTACGTGGCGCGTAGACTTGTTCACAACGTAAGCAATCGCCTTGCGATCGCCCGCTTTCGCATCGGCATTTTCGTTGAGTCCAGAGAGTACCATCACCGAATCGTTGATGGCGATGCCCACTAGACCAAGTGAACCAACAATAGCCATAAAGCCAAATACCGCACCGAATAGTTTTAGGGAAAACAGCGCCATTCCCACTGACCCTACGCCCACAAAGGCAATGATGATGGCCTGCCGAAAAGAGCCTAAAGAAAGGACAAGAGCCGCAACCATGATGATGCCTAACAGCGGCACATACAGCAGCAAGTTGCCAACGGCTTCTCCTTGTTCAGCGGCCTCTCCGCCAAATTCGGTGCGATAGCCCGGTGGGAGCGCAAAGTTTTCAGAGGCTAATCGCTCTTCGAAGGCCGCTTGGGCAACGGAAGGGAGTGCGCCTGCGGCCAGGTAGCCCTGAACAATATTGACCCGCTGCTCGTTGCGGCGGGCAATTTTAGCGCGTTCGGGAACGAGGCTAAATTCGCCTAGGGCGCTGGTGGAGCGACTGTTTGCACCAGCTGATTGGGCGCTTTCGGCCTGTAAGTCTAAAGAGGCGATCGCACTCAAATCTCCCCTATTCGCATTCGCTAATCTCACCCTTACTGGCAAGCTTTCTGTACCTTCTAAAATAGAGCCGCCGGTAGCGCCCTCTAGATAAGCCTCTAGCTGAGTTGCGATCGCACGGTTACTCAATCCACTTTGCTGCGCCTGTTCTTCATCAATGGTCAGACCCAGCTTAGGAATAGCCTCACTGAGATCATCGCGAGTGATAATCACATCTGGGACACTGCCTAAAATGCGCCGAGCCTCTAGCCCAAGTCGTCTGAGCTCATCGATATTGGGGCCGTAAATGCGCAGCTCAACAGGCGCATCAAACGGGGGACCTTGCTGTAGCTGACGGGCAAGCACACGAGCTGAGGGAAAAGCCCCAGTCAGCGTATCTTGAATTGATTGCACAATGGGCTCTACGTTTTGATCTGTTGTGAGCTGCACTAGCGCCTCAGCATACTGCGGCTGATTTTCCCTAGAGCCAGTGATGTTGTAGTAAAACTTTGGGGCGGTTTCTCCGACAAACCAATGGACATCTTCTACTTTCTCATTTTCTAAAATGAGATCACGGGCAATGTCTACATTTTCTTGAGTGCGAGCAAGCGCGCCCTGTGGCGCAAACTCAATTTCGACCTGCACCTGATCGCGCGAGACAGCTGGGAAAAACTGTTGGCGAAGTGTACCTGCTGAAATAAAGCCAATGAGCGGAATCGTAAAAGAAAGTGCGATCGCCAGCAGTGGGGTGGCCATCGTTCTTCGCAATGACCACTGGTACGGGCGAGCCAGACGCGGTAGTGAGATACCGTCTGCCCACCAGCTACCGGGACGCAGCAAAAATTTCTGTAGGCTAGCGACTGGACCTGTTTTAGCCGATAGCGCTTCTGCTTTCTCTTTGCTTTTCCCTAAAAAGCGCCCGGCTAAAGCGGGGATAATCGTCAGCGAAAGTGCCAATGAAGAGATCAAAGACATAATCACGTTTAGTGCAATAGTCCCGACAAACTCACCTGCGCCGCCCGGCAGCAGGTAAATAGGTGCAAAAGCCATAACGGTTGTAATCGTCGAGGCCAGCAGCGGAATTTTGATGTAGTTCACCGTTTTCATCACGGCGTTTAGCGGTGTGTCTCCATGGGCCATTTCCAGCTGAATTTCATCGACTGCAATAATCGCATTGTCGATCAGTAAACCCAGCGCAATAATCAGCCCGGTTACAGACATTTGGTGAATCGGTACGCCCAGCACACTCATCCAGCCAAACACACACAGAGAGGTAATAGGCAAAGCTGCGCCCACGACCAGCGCTGCCCGCCAGCCCATGGTTACCAGCGTTACTAGCATCACCAGAAGGGCCCCCAATACGAGGTTAGAGATCAACGTGTCCATGCGCGTTTCAACATAGCCACTCTGGTCAAAAATGGTGTCTAGAAAAAGGCCCTCAGGCAGCTGAGAGTCAAAGTCAGAGAGAACTTCTCGCACAGAGACGCCCCACTGATCGATGCGTCGCCCAGACTCCATCAGTACGCCAAGGCCGATGGCAGGCTGATCGCGAATGAGCGCAAAGTCTGCAATGGGTTCTTGCAGTCCACGACTCACGGTTGCGATATCACCTAGCCGAGAAAATTGCCCGCCCCCAGATTGAATGGGAATGCGACGAATCTGTTCTAAGGTCTCCAGCTCGCTCTGCACCTCAATGGCCAAGTTTTGATTTGAGCTGCGCAGCTGTCCGGCGGCTACCTTGGCATCGCTGGTTTGAATGCGCTGTGCCAAAGACTGTGACGATAGGCCCAAGGCAGAAAGTTTAGGTGCATTCACCTCCACCAAAATCTCTTCTGTTGGATTGCCAAATAGCTTGACTTCTTCGGTGCCGCTGACGCTGCGAATTTGTAGTGCCAGCTCATCTGCGTAGCGACCTAAAATGGCGTAGTTTGGTTCGCCGGGGAGAGCCCACCTAAGCGAGGTAATCAGAGCATATGCGCGGGTGTCGGTTTCTTGTAAGTCGGGCTCGCTAGTGCCCGATGGCAGCTGCGTTTCGGCTTCGTCTAGCTCATTGCGGACTTTCGACCATACGGGCGTCGCATCGGCAATAGCTTCTGATAGCTCAATGGTTACTGTCGAATAGCCCACCCGCGAGTCAGAAGAGAGTACCGAAATCTCTTCTAGTTCAGAGAGTTCTGATTCGATTACTTCTGTTACTAGGGCCTCGACTCGCTCTGCGTCAGCGCCGGGGTAGGCCGTTTGAACAACCGCGACGCGAGAGACCAGCTCAGGATCTTCTTGCCTCGGCAGCGCCTGAAAAGAAAGAAGTCCCCATGCCATGAGTAAAACAATGGAGAGAATTAAAAGACGGGTATTGGTGTAAAAGTACTTAACCATCGTCTGACCCAAATGAGTAGAGGTTTAAAGTGAATGGAGGTTTAAAGTGAGTAGAGGTTTAATCAGAGGTAAAGGCTTGAGAATACGCTGTGGGCCGCACGCGCTGGCCAGGCACCAAACGATGGGAGCCGCTGGCAACGACAACGTCTTCTGGCTGTAGCGTGCCGGTCACCAGGACGCGATCGCCCTCCTGATGAACAATTTCGACAGCCTTTGTTTGCACCACGTAGGATAGGTCGCTGGCTGCTTCATTACTGGCTGATTCATTACTGGCCGCTGACGATTCTGGAACGACTGTATACGCTGTCCACAGCCCTCGAATGCCTTGAGTCAACGCTTCAGAGGGTAGCCAAATGCCCTCCGATGCAATCCGTTCTGTCAGCTCTAGTCTGACGGTCTGCCCTGGACTCACCCGCGAGGCAGCTCTATTTTCTAACGCGAGAACAACGGTCTGGGTCCGAGTTTGGGCATTCACTTCTGGCAGTATGGAGGTGATGGTGCCAGTGAACTTTTCTCCATTGATAGACACGGTACGCTCTTCACCAATGTTGAGCCTACGAATGTCGTCTGCCGGAACGCCGACTCTCGCTTCTGGCGCTGTGTTTTCGACCAGGCGAATGACAGACTGCCCTGCGCCGACAACGGTGCCCGTATCTACCTTATGCTCTGCCACGGTGCCGCTAAAGGGTGCGATTAACGTACTTTTTGCCAGGTTGACGTCTAGATCGGCCAGACGAGCATCCAACTGTTGAACAAGGGCATTTTGTGCGGAGATTTGCTCGGGGCGGGTGCCATTTTGCAATTCGTTTAGCTGGCTGCGTGCCCTGCTGAGCTGGGCTGCTAATGAGCCTTCTCCAAAGCTAAATTCGTCTAGCGCCTCCTGAGAAATCGCCCCCCTTTCGTACAAAATCTCCCGGCGGGCCAGCTGAGTTCGCTGAAGGGCAATCTGCTGCTCTAGGTCTTCGACGACGGCTTGTGCAGCCGCAATATCTTCTGTGCGTGCGCCCACCTCTAGCTCCGTGAGCTGGGCGATCGCCCTTGATTTTTCCGCCTCGATCTGTAACCGCTGAGCGTTTAGATTTCGCACGTCCAGCTGGGCCATAGGCTCGCCTGCCCCCACTGGAGATCCTTCTGGGACAAGGAGTGCAGTCAGCTGTCCACTGCGTTCAAACCCTAGCTCGCTGGCTTGCAGCGCGCTCACTTCACCTGTATATGCCCGCGAGACACGGTAGCTGCCTACCTTTTCCGCAGTCACCGTTTCCACTGGCAAGATGCTGTCGGACTGCGCAAGTTCTGCATCAGCGGCGGGTACCGACCGAGACCGCACAATAGGTAGCGCGACGAACAGCACTCCAAATAGACCCAATCCTATGAGCCAGCGCGGTGACAGCTTTCGCAAACGCTGTTTGATAGAAGGCAACAAAGTAGCAGCATGTGACTGTGAGTTCATAGCGCGAAGAGGATTAATTCAAACGTACGTTTAATTTTTGAGCCAAATAAACTGGCTAAATGAAAAATGAATCGCCTGTGCCGCTTTCATTTCCTTAGTTCAGTCATTGGCAGCTTCAGTTATCGACGGCAAATCTTGGGGCAAAATCAGCGTCATGACAGCATTACAGCACTCAGCGGGGCCTCTATCCTTTGGCATATTGCCAACAATGCGATAAAGCAATTTCTTTTTGATAGGTCGTCTGATGTAAAATATTAAGTAGGTGTTAAGCGGCTTTGCTTAATATTAAAACGTACGTCTAAAAAAATAGCAAGGCCCTAAAACACCTGTTATTCTCTGCGCAGACTCTAAAAAGCCTTCATGTCCCACGCCTCATCTGTAGAAACAAAAGAGCAAATCTTAGACGTGGCGGAGCGGGCGATCGCAGAAAACGGCTATGCAGGCACCACGCTGCGTAGCGTTGTCGGCAAGGCAAACGTAAATCTGGCCGCCATTCACTACCACTTTGGCTCCAAGGAAGATCTTTTTAGGGCCGTAATTGCTCGCATGGCGCAGCCCATTGTCTCTGGTCATTTGACTGCCCTAGAGGCCATCTTGTCCAAGACGGATATGCCGTCAGTGGAGGCTATCTTGAGAGCCTACCTTCAGTCTTCTTTTGACTATGTGACCCGTAGCGCCATGACGCATCCGACTCGGGCCCAGTTTATGGGTCGCTGTCGCACAGAGCCGGACCCCGTTCAAAGCATTGCCGATAAGCAGTTTAGACCCAGTACAGAAAAATTTTTAGATGCCTTGCAAAGAGCACTGCCCGACCAGACACGATCGCAGCTAAAGTGGAAACTCGATCTCGTTGTGACGAGCCTAATTCGAGTGTTGGGCGAAGCCGGTAAACCTGACGCCCTGCTCAACGACACCACCCCCGAAGGCGTCGAAGCGGCTCTATCAGAGCTTATTGCGTTTTTGCTGCCTGCACTAGAAGGCGAATAGAGAGCGAATAAAAAGCGAGTAGAAGGCAAATAAGGCGCAAATAGAGTCCCGCACAAATACTCTCACCAGCGCTTAGCTCAAGACTCTCTAAGAACTGTACCCCGGCGTCATAACCACTCACAAGCAGAAGCCTATAATAAATCCACCTTTTACCGCCCGGTGCAGATGACTGACATAACCTATGCGAGCGCGACTCAGCTGGCGAAACTCATTCGCGATCGCACACTCTCTTCTCTAGAGATCGTTGATATTTATCTGGCCAAGATTGTCAAACACAATCCAAAACTCAACGCCATTTGCACTCTAGATACTGAAAATGCAAGAGAACAGGCTAAGCAAGCAGACGAAGCAACAGTAGAAGGTGAAAGCTGGGGGCCACTGCACGGAGTGCCCATTACCGTTAAAGATATTTTTGAGACGCAATATCTCAAAACAACAGCAGGCTATAAACCACTAAAAGATTACATTCCGGATCAAGATGCAACCGTTGTTGCCAGATTGCGAGGGGCAGGCGCAATCGTCCTGGGTAAAACAAATCTAGCCGAACTAGCAGGCGATTTTCAAAGCACCAATTCTCTCTTTTTGCGGGTCAACAATCCCTGGAATACCAACTACACGCCCGGCGGCAGTTCGGGGGGTAGCGCCGCCGCCGTCGCCGCTGGCCTGAGCGCACTAGATCTGGGTAACGATATCGCCGGGTCTATTCGTCAGCCCGCACACTTTTGTGGCGTGTATGGACTAAAGCCCACCGATGGCAGGCTGTCTACAGCAGGCACCATCCCTGAAGTACCCGGAATGCCCCATTGTTTGCGACAGATGATGACGGTGGGCTGCTTTGCGCGATCGCTCGAAGACATCCAGCTGTGTTTCACCCTCATGCTCGGCCCCGATCCTCGTCGCCCCGAAGTGCCACCCGTTCCCCTCGATACGCCCTCGGGTCGCCCACTGTCTAAACTAAAGATTGCCCTGATCGACGAGTGGTCTGACGTGCCAGTTGCCGAAGACATTCGAGTGGTCATGGCAGATGTGGTGAAAAAACTTGCCGAAAAAGAAGCCCAAATTGGCTGGTGGCAGCCAGAAGGATTTGACCTCTCAGAAATTTTGCCACTCTATACTCGCTTAGCTGCGTATACCAATGTCTACGCCCAGCCAAAGAACTGGTCAAATGCAAAACGTGGCCTTACTCAGATTTATCGCACAGCCACAAAAGGCGATCGCACCCTACGAAAATTTGGAGACTTTAGCAAAGTACTACCTGAGCTGTTTAACCCAAGCCTCAAAGGATATTTTGAAACGCTAACAGAGCGCGATCGCTTCACCGCCCAAATTGACAAAGCCTTAGACCCCTGGGACGTATGGTTAACGCCCGTTGCCGCCACCGTCGCCTTTACCCATCGCCCAGCCTGGAGCGCTGTCGACATTGATGGCCACGCCTATCCCCACGCGGTTGCCAATGGCGCGTACACCATGCCCTTTAACTTAAGCGGACATCCAGCAGTGGTGATTCCCGTTGGGAAAACGCCTGAAGGATTGCCGGTGGGACTGCAAATTGTGGGGAAACGGTGGCAGGAAATGGAATTGCTTGCGATCGCACAGCAAATTGACAGCATCGTCGGTGGATTCACACCCCCAAAAGATTTCATCAATCCCAGAAACAACAAAATGCCCTAGACATAGATGCACTTGAAGTATTTTGTTGTTTACGCACAGCTGATACCCACGGTAAATACGAATACAGCACAGTTGCCAGCTAGCCCTTCATTACTGATGGCAACATCAACTGCTGTATCAATGCCGCCTTTCACTTATTCAATAGGTTGGTTTTCTTCTTCTTCGCAGAGTCTTTAATCAAATCAACTATTATTAAAATTTTTGAATGGTCCTAGGCACACTTTCTATTAACGGTGATATTATCCAGCTATCGTGAATATAAGTCGGTTTGATCCTAATTAAACCTGTGTGTCGTATGTTTCATTAGTTAAGCGTTATTTTTCTCAGTATAAGTCGGAAAAGTAAGTATATTTTGTTGCACCAACTGTACTCGTAATAGTCTGCATTCATGGTCTGCACTCCCGTATGGCGTAGCCGTTCGCTGAGTCAGTAGCCCAAACTAGGCAGTACTTGCGATTGCCTCATTTTTATAATTAGCAGAGAAAAGTTTTAGCAATGAAGAAAGTCGCGTTATTAATCGGCGTAGGCGATTACGAAGGTGATCTGCCACCTTTACCGAAAGCTGTACGGGATGCCGAAGCCATTGAACGAGTCTTGAAACATCCAGAAATGGGCGGTTTTGGGGAGGAGGACATTACGCTCCTGAGAAATCCAACCCGTCTTGAGATGGAGATAGCGGTCTTTCATTTGTTTTCTCACTGTACAAAAGAAGACCTTGTCCTACTCTATTTTTCAGGTCATGGAATTAAGGACGAGCGCGGCAATTTATTCTTTGCGACCTCTGAGACCTACAAAGATAAAGGAGTTCTGGTGCAGCCTACAGCTGTGGCAGCAAGCGCACTGCACAACAATATGAACAGCAGTAGCTCTCAGCGGCAGGTGATTATTCTTGACTGTTGCTTCAGTGGCGCATTTGCCCATGGGCTTACAGCCAAAGATGCAGGAGATCGCATTGATTTAGAGGCTCAGTTAGGTGGTGAAGGTCGAGCAATCCTGACATCATCTACATCTACTCAGTATTCGTTCGAACAGGCAGACTCCGACCTGTCTGTCTATACAAGGTTTTTGGTAGAAGGCATTGATACTGGTGCCGCTGATTTAGACGGCGATGGTTCTATTTCAGTAGATGAGCTGCACGAGTATGCGGGCAGCCAGGTTCACAAGGCTGCGCCGGCCATGAGCCCGGAGTTTTACCCTGTAAAGCAAGGTCACAAAATACTGCTTTCGAAGGCTAGAATTGGCGATCCCCGAATTGTGTATCGTCAAAAAGTAGAACGCTATGCCAATCGAGGCGAAATTTTAGAGTCTCTCCATAGAATTGGGTTAGAGGCCTTAAGAGAAAAGCTCAAGCTTTCTGTTGAAGATTCGAATGCGATTGAGCAGGAAGTTCTAAAGCCGTATAAAGAACGGTTGAAAAATTTGGAGCGCTACCGTGAAGCGCTCGAAGGCGCACTCGAATACGAATATCCGCTCAGCGAAGCTTCTCACACCGTACTCAGAGATACCCGAGATCTGCTTAACCTGAGAGCGCAAGATGTTGAAGAAATCAACAATCAATACATTGCCCAGGCTGCAGAAAAAGCCGAGACTGCTAATCAGCGCCTTCTGCGCTACGAGTCTGAATTTTATCAGTCCATTCAGGAAGAGTTCCCTCTAAACGCTCAAAAGATTAAGCATCTCAACCGGCTCAAGCAGTCGTTAGGATTTCATCAAAATGACCAGCGAGTCGTTGATATCGAAACTCGAATCACCTCTCAACGTGAGCGGCTTCACCTCAGCAGCCTAAAGAAATATGAGCAGGAGCTGCTGAAATTTTTAGACGCGGATGGCAACTGCAGTGACTTTGCCAGGCAAGAGCTCAATAGTCTTAGGCTCAAGCTTAGACTGACTACTAGCCACATTGACCTGATTGAATCTAGGACCATATCTGAACGCAAAAGGCACTACAAAGATGCAGTAGAGTCCTATGAAAAAAGGTTTATAGATACCGTCCAAGAAGAATTTCCGCTCTCACATACTACCTACGACCAGCTCAAGGAATATAAGCGATCGCTTACCTTAATGAGCAA
>JBCBKQ010000220.1:0-9896 GCA_038521595.1 Cyanobacteria bacterium J06627_28
GACAATTGCCATTGTGCCTGACGGTACGGTGATGCTGCCGTTGATTGGGCAGGTGGGGGTTGCGGGGATGACGGCCAATCAGGTGGGCGTCTATTTAACAGAGCAGCTGCGACTGTATTTGGTCGATCCGGTTGTCAATGTGGGCCTTGTCGTGATGCGGCCCGTGGTGGTGACGGTCTCTGGCGAGGTGCATCGCCCTGGCCCGTTGCAGCTTAGTGGTCTGTCTAATAACAGTGCGACAACGCTGTCAGGCGATGGGTCTACGCCCGGTCGGACGAACTCTCAGCTGGCGTCTCGTCCGGCGATACCGACGCTGAGTTCTGCGGTGTTGCTGGCGGGCGGGGTCACCCGCGATGCCGATATTCGTCAGGTGATGGTGCGGCGTCCCCTGGCCAATGGCCAAGAGGAGCTGCTGACGCTGAACTTGTGGAATACTTTGGTATCTAATGCGGGCTCGGCGGATATTCCGCTGCGCGATGGGGATTCTATTTTTATTCCTACCTTGACAGGGGATGAGATTGATCGGCGAACGGTGGCTAGCTCTAGCCTGGCGCCAAGTACGGTGCTGGTAAAGGTGGTGGGTGAAGTGATTTCGCCGGGTGAGATTGCGATACCGCCAGATAGCTCTATTTCTAGTGCAGTTGCGATCGCAGGTGGCCCGACAACAGACGCTCAGCTCTCCAACGTTAGCCTGGTGCGTTTGGATGAAGCTGGCCAAATTCAAGAATCTACCTTTGATTTGAATAACTTGGTTGAGTCCTATCAGGTCGAAGAAGGGGACGTGATTGTTGTTGGGAAACGCGGCTACCTTTCTGTTGTCGATGGCATTGGCCGTGTTTTGAATCCGTTGAACATTTTTAGGTTGTTTGGTTTTTAGACTGTTTGGTTTTTAGACTGCTGAATTTTTATCCTGCTGAGTTTTTATCCTGCTGAGTTTTTATCCTGCTGAGTTTATCAATGCATAGTCCAACGGGGATGTTTTAGTGACTATTAGCAGGCTTTGATGACCTGGCAGGGATTGCCGACAGCGACTACATTATCTGGAATATCTTTTGTGACGACGCTACCGGCTCCGATGGTGGTGTTTGCCCCAATAGAAACGCCTGGGCAAATAATGACGCCGCCACCAATCCAAGCATTGTCGCCGATTTTAATCGGTGCGGCCAGCTCTTTTTGGGTGAGGCGCAGCTGCGCCTCGGTTGGATGGTAGGCCGCGTATAGTTGCACCTTTGGTGCCATTAAAACGTTGTTGCCAATGTGTACTTCAGCGCAGTCAAGAATGGTGCAGTCAGCATTTATGTACAGGTTTTCTCCGGCAAAAATGTGACAGCCGTAATCGCAATAAAAGGGCGGCGTAATAGAAAATGTGTGGCCAATGGTGCCAAATAGCTGCCGAATAATTTGCTTTTGCTCAGCGATCTTTCTAGGGTGCAGTGTGTTGAGCTCGTAGAGTAGATCGAGCGCTGTCGCGTGCAACTCAGCCAGTTCTGGGTCGCTAGCTAAATACAGCTCTCCGGAGAGCATCTTTTCTCTTTCTGTTTTAGGCTTCATGCAGCTTATCGTTATCAGATTATTGTTTTTCTTGCTGCCACTGTTCCTGCTGCCACTGTTTAATGAGAGCCTCAAAAAAATCTTGTGCGATCGCCCGCCTAAATCCTATGTACACCGGAAACTGCGATCCATCTATGCGCGTAACTGTAATCTTGTGTGCGTAGAGCGAGTTAGACGAATACGCGATAGAAATATCAGCAATCTCAGAGTAGTCTGCTGAAACGCGCTTTTCTCTATGGGGGCGCTCCGGCTCTATCCAGTAGGTGGCCACTCTTTTATCTGTAAAAAAGTTTCCTTCTTGTTTGATGCCTAGACCCGATGAAAAGAAGAGAACGTCTTCGTTGTTGTCTAGTAGATCTATCTCTGTCAAATAGTCCTCCTCTGCATCCGTAAGCCCCGATGAAGAATAGTAGCTGCTGCATCCTCCTAAGAAGGTGGCAGATAAAATGGCAGACAAAGCAGCAGATAAAAAGAGCAGGATAAAGCTTTTTTTAAGCGAAAAGTATCTCATCGTTCGCACGCCTAGCAGGCGGATGATAAGAAGGGATATTTTAAGTATCTACCATAGCTTCTGTCGAGTTATGGCCAGCTGCTTAATGCATTGAGTAGCTGGCTAAGCACTAAGCTTTGTAGAACAAGGGCTGCAGATGGACTAGGTGCAACAAGCTTAGTGCAGATTGCTATGTATGTCCCGCGCTTGGTGCCTTTCTGTTTATGCTTGGCTCTTGTATTCGATGAGCTGTGCCGGCTTGTTTTGCCATTTGTGTAGCCAGTACTTACCTTGGCCAACGGCCTGTGGCACTTTAGAAATCATGCAAAATAGCGCGTAGATAAATGAGTCGCTGGCAGGGTCTCCTCGCTTTTGTCGGTATCGGTAAATTTTGAATAGCTGAAGTAGATAGATTGCTATGAGGGCTAACAGCGTCATTCCTCGACTGATGCCAGCAGTGAGGAGCGCCCCTGTGGGTAGTGCCGCACCCCATAGCCAGCCGCTAATGTGCTCTTTGACCCTGTAGCGCTCGGGGGCATTGCCGTACATATCGGCGCCCTGGGCGATGGCCCAGCCATTGCGCATGGACCTGATCCACCATTGCCCAAAGCGGTACATATCGATATCATGAATGGCCATGGCCGTTGCGATACAGCGAATTTTCCAGCCCTGGCGGCGCAGGCGAATGCAGAGTTCGGGCTCTTCGCCGCAGATGAGCTTGGGGTTGTAGCCGCCGACTTTTTTGAGTGCGATCGCTCGAATCATAGCAATGCCACCACAGGTCTTAGCCTCTCCAACCGGAACCGTCCATTCAAGCTGTGCTAGCTGGTTGTAGGCAGAGGCCTTTGGAAAGCGCTCCTGGAGCTGCCCAAAAACAACGGCCAGGGCCGGATTGCGGCTGAGGGTACTGACAGCCTGCTCCATCCAGCCTGCCAAGAGTTCGCAGTCACCATCTATAAACTGCACATACTGAATATGTGGGTGGGTGGCCATCAGCTGTGTGAATCCAGCATTGCGTGCTCTGGCCCCAGTAAAAGGCACAGACATATCGAGATTGACAACGCACACATGGCGCTTTTGGGCTTCTGCAATGCTGTTGTCAGTAGAGCCAGAGTCAACATAGACAATGGGGACTGTATGCGGCAGGTGAGTTTTTAGGGACTCCAAGCAGCGAATCAAGCGACTGCCTTCATTGCGGCCAATCGCAACCACGCCTAATCCATCCATGGTGTTTATGGTTAATTCTTATAGTCGATTTTCAGGGGCGAGTAGGGCTTCAACCAGCTGGCTAGTGCGAGCCATATCGTCGAACGAAATGGGGGGCGCTTCGCCCGCAGCAAGAGCGCTATAGGTTTGACCCAGTAGGTAGTGGAGCCCTTCGTAAGGGGTTTGCTGCATGACTTTGTCGCGGAAGTTGCGGACGCTAGCGCCCACGAGCGAGCACCCATTGACAAAGTGATTGACCAGTGGCGACAGCTGTTTGCCACCGATGCGAGGTTTGACACAGCGCAAATAAGGCTGAAAAAGGTCGGCCTCGGCAAAGCCTTGGCTACCGCGTACTCGAATAGAGAAGGTGTCCGGCGCGGTGTAGGCGCTGAAGCGAATGCGAGCATGGGCTTTGCCCCCAATCATGAGCGCGTCGAGATCGTCGTACTTAAACAGCTCGTCTTGACCGTGGTTACTCCAGGCGGCTGAAATGCGCTCAAAGTCGGTGTCGGGCAAAAAGCCAATGACGAGGTAGCACAGGTGGGTGATGAAGTCGTGAATGACACCGGCAGGCATCTTGTGGCTGGGGCTGGGCAGATTGGTATCCGCGTAGCGACCGCCACCGCGTACGTTGAGGGCAATGCGAATTTCGACTTCCTGGACTGCACCTAGACTGCCCTCTTCTATCAGGGCTTTGATGGCGCGTACAGGGCGGTTAAAGCGGTAGTTGTGGTCTTCTATGAGGACGCGATCGCAGCTACGCGACAGCTGCCAAAGGTCTTTAAATTCGTGGTAGCTAGGGGCAACTGGCTTTTCACAAATGACATGTGCGCCCGCTTTCAAACAATCTGAGGCAATCGGGAAGTGGGTTTTGGGCGGAGTGAGAATATGTACAACGTCGGGCTGGGCCGCCGCTAGCATATCGGCATAGTTTGTGTAGGCGGCGCTGGCTCCAAAGGTGGTAGCAGCGTAATCGGCGGCAGCGGGCGAGAGGTCGCACACGCCAACAAGCTGGGTGTGATCGCTGCCCTGCAAAAAAGAGAGATGCTGCTTGGAAATGACCCCGGTGCCAATAACGGCGGACCTTAATGCTGCTGCCATAGTGAACTGGTTTACTCGCTAACTCGACACCTACTGGCTTAAAAGACAAGGCGTCATAGATAATAGTTCCAGAAAAACAACAACTTTATATGGCTTATCGCAACGTATAACGAGTGGCTGAGAGAATAATAGCTGAGCGCGACTACTCGCGCCTGATCTCGCGCCTTAGGTATTAGCCTTGTGCATTATGAGGTGCTTCGGACGGTTGCTTCAGAAGGTCGCTTCAGAAGGTTGCCTCAGAGCGTGCCTCAGAGCGTTTAGAAGAGCGTTCCTCAGAGCGTTTAGAAGAGCATGCCTCAGAGATAGTCTTTGCTTCTTGCTATGCTGAACTATGACCAGTGGAGAGGGACGCTGACGATAGCTGCCGCTCAATAAAGAAACCCATGGGATTTGAAGATAACCGTCTGCTCATTGTGGTTGAGGACGCTGACTATCGAGAGCCCTTAGCCCGCATTTTTATGCCAGATCGACTGGTCACTGAGCTATCTGGTCAGCTGCGCTCCGTCGATCTCCATATTCTGACGGCGGCGGCGCGCTGGAGTGAGCACGCCCAAGAAGTCGCTATTTTCTCGTGTCAATCGAGCGATGCCTACAGTGAGGTGTCCTATCTCAAGATTCGATTGATGGGCAGTGGCCTTGGCCCTACAGCCCCCGGCGCTGAGCTCGTAAGACTGGTCTCAGATTTTTGCCCGACGCACATCGTTATGTGTACGCAGTCGCCCTCACTATTACGCTGGGCCGTGCGACGCAAGCTGCGAACGGTGGTGCTGCTCTCTGACTGGCAGGAACCGCTGGGCGGGTGGCTGGCGCAGTGGCGACATCAGCGCTTCATTCACCATCTCAACCGTAAGACCGTCAACTGGGTCGGTGGGCACGGCGTCCATGCCTGCAAAATTTTGGAAGCAAGTGGCATCGATGCGGGCAAGATCATTCCCTGGGAATGGCCCCAGCCTCAGCTCATGGCGCAGTACCCGCCAAAGCAAATTCGTATCGGCCAAACGGCGGTGACACTAGCGTACGTTGGCCCATTGCAGCCGAGTGCAGGCATCGACGACTTGCTTAAAGCGGCCAGTCTGCTGCAGCAGCAGCGTGACGTCAGCCTGCATTTGATTTGTGAGCGGCCTAGCCAGGCGTCCATCACAGGCTCTCAAGACATAAACTCTCAAGATATCGAGCGGTTGCAGTCAGCAGCAGCAGTAGAGGGACTGTCTGAGTCGGTTCAGTTTTGGACGGATTTATCTCCAGAACAAATGCTAATGCGAGTTCACGGGGCCGATCTGATGGTGAGTCCGCAGCTGGCTCAAAGCTTGCCCGCCGTCCCGTTTAGCCTGTCTTTGGCAATGGCTGCGCGGACCCCAATTGTGGCCTGCGATCATCCTTATTTTGTCAATCATCTTTTTCACAATGTGAATGCGATGCTGTTTCCGCTGGGCAATGCCAAGTCTATGGCACATCGGATAGAGCGAGTTATGGGCCAGCCTGCGCTCTATGCTCAGCTGTCGGAGCTAGCTGAGATAGATCTGCACAAGCTAACGGTTCCGGCCCGCTGGGCTGAGCTCATTGAGCAGTGGCTGCAAGATAGCAAATACGACCAGCAGCGCCTGCGCAACTTTGCCCTATCGTCAGGACGCTATCAGAACCTAGAACGGCTCTCTGCTCAAGCCAAGATGGCTCGCCGTTTGCCTGCTTCCTGATAGTTTATTCTCTATTTTTTGTTTCTTATTCCCATGCTCTGATGAACTGGTTATAGCTTGGCAAGAGGCTAACTTGGAACTTTTTGAATGCGTTGAATATCTTAAGACTTAGACGCGACGGTAGGTCTTATCCATGGCTAACGCTCCTCACTTCATTATTATGGGCGCGATGAAATGCGCTACAACGACGCTGCATGAGCAGCTCAGCGCTCAGCCAGGTGTTTTTATGAGTGAGCCTAAGGAGCCCAATTTTTTTAGTAATGATGAGCAGTTTCAGCGAGGTATAGGCTGGTACGAGTCGCTGTTTGCTGAGGCTCAGCCGGGCGATCTGTGTGGTGAATCTAGTACGCACTACACCAAGCTGCCCACCTACCCTGATTCGGTCAGTCGGCTGCGGCAGCATGTGCCCAATGTGAAGCTCATTTATGTCATGCGCCATCCCATAGAGCGCTTGATTTCTCAATATATGCACGAGTGGAGTCGGCGAACCGTCTCAGGTACGCTGTCGCAATCGCTCAAGCAACGCCCCGAGCTTTATCAATATAGTCAGTACAGTATGCAGCTAAGGCCCTATTTGGAGGCTTTTGGCGCTGAAAATGTTTTGCCTGTATTCTTTGAGCGGGTGAGGCAGTTCCCTCAGGAGGAGCTGGCCCGCATTGGTGAGTTTATTGGCTGTCCGCAGCCTGCCATCTGGCAGTCAGAGTCGGGTCATCAGCACTCCACCAGCCAAAGGCTGCGAGAGAGTGCCTGGCGAGATGCGATCGTCAATGCGCCTGTGTTGAGTACGATTCGCAGGCAGTTTGTGCCCCAGTCTTTTCGGCAGTGGGTAAAAGGTCTATGGCAAATGCAGCAACGCCCTCAGCTGTCGCCCCAAGAGCAAGCTGAGCTAGAAGCGCTGTTGGATCAGGACTTAGCTATTTTGGGACGGTGGTTGGGGCGCACGTTTTCATGTGACAATTTTCGAGAGGCGGCGCTTGCTCCGGCCTCTGGCTGGGTGGTAGAACAACTGCCGCAGCCACTGGCGACCGCCCGTTGAGTCTAGTGGCGTTCTTTTTATGAATGCGTTTCCTTATGAAGAAGCCCCCCTTATGAAGACGCTTCCTTAATTCATTGCTCTCAGGATTCTAAAGCTTGTGAATAGCCTGCCTCTTTCTCGTCCCTCTTCAGCGCCGCAGCATGCGACTAGCCAGATCAGGCTAGACCTGCTCGAGAAGGGATTTACGGTTGTGGGGCTATTGTTTTTTACCGATGGTTTGGCGACTGTTGTCAATGACAGCCAGCTGATGTTGAAGCTGCTGCGCTACAGCATTTTGTTGCTGTCGGTACTGCTGCTGACGGCCCGCTGGCGAGGCACGCTGAGGGCGATTTCTAAGGGCGGAGTGCTCTGGGTCTTGATTGGTCTAATGCTGGGGTCGATTGCCTGGTCGATATCGCCGGACTACACCCTTGAGAGCATACGGGGTGAGATATTGCCGATGACCGCGTTTGCTATTTATGTGGCTTCTCGGTTTACGCTGCGAGAGCAGCTGCGATTGTTTGCGATCGCGCTGAGTACCGGAGCGGTTTTATCGTTTGTCTATGCGATGGCCATTCCCTCCGTGGGCCGTCATATTGGCGATAAGTTTGACGGTGCCTGGAAAGGCATCTACGTGCAAAAAAACCAGTTCTCAGCGGTGATGGTCTTTACGATGATGACCTTCTTTGTACTGGGCGCTAACAACAGCAATCGCATAGAGCGCTGGCTGGCTCGGCTGGGTCTGATGTTTTCGGTGTCGATGATTTTACTCTCGACCTCCCTCGCTGGGCTGCTCGTATTTATTGTGATCTTGAGCTGTTTAACCCTGTTTCGGCTGTTTCGCTGGCGAGGGTTTCGCAGCGTCTTGCTACTGGATCTGTCGGGTATGCTGGCGCTCTGTTTGGCGGTTTTACTGTTGGGCACTTGGCAAGATCTTGCCGTTGGGCTAGGAAAAGATCCAACCCTGTCGGCTCGAACCCACATTTGGAGCGGTTCGATTGACAAGATCATGGACAGGCCAATCCTGGGGTATGGCCGGGCGGCTTTTTGGGTGCCAAACAATCCAAAAGCCCGAGAAATTGGAGCGTTGGCTTCCAAGGGTGATTTTATTCCGGCCCATGCCCACAACGGGTTTCTGGATTTAGCGATTGATCAGGGGTTGCTCGGCCTGGGGCTATTTTTAATCGGATATATTTCCACCTTTTTGATGGCAGTCAGATGCGCCTACCAGGCTAAGACGCCAGAAGATTTGTGGCCACTGGCATTTTTGATTTTGCTCTGTATGAACAACTTGGCAGAGACGAACATGGCGGTGCGAACCTCTTTGCACTGGGTGACCTACATGATTGTATTCCTGTCGATGCGTTTGCTGCCTCGTCAGGCTTTGGAGGTCGATTAGGTGCCTGTATGGAACTATTTGGACTGTAAACATCTCTTAATACTTAGGTTCGTATCTGTCTATTCGTATCTTTCTATAAAGGTTCAGGGGTTCAAAACATTATGCTTTTTGACGACATGGGCATTGTCCTGATTGGGCGCAACGAGGGTGACCGCCTTCGTCGCTGTTTGGAATCGGTGATCGATCAAGTTCCCTACATTGTTTATGTAGATTCAGATTCGACTGACGGCAGTTTGGAGCTGGCCAAGGGCTACGACGTGGATGTCATTGAGCTAGACAAGTCTAAGCCTTTTGCGTCTCCGCGCTCTCGGAATGCAGGGTTCTTTCATCTGGTGGAAACCTACCCTGAGATTAAGTACGTGCAGTTTGTCGATGGCGACTGTGTTTTAGATAGAGACTGGCTGGCAAAGGCTAGAGACACACTAGATCGCAGCCCTGACGTCGCGGTTGTCTGTGGTCGCCGCCGGGAGATGTTTCCTAAGGCGTCTATTTATAATCAAATATTTGATGTGGAGTGGGACACGCCTATCGGTGAGGCCAAGTCCTGCGGCGGAGATGCGCTGATGCGCCCTGAGGCCATTGTCCAAGTCAATGGCTACAATCCCACCTTGATTGGGGGCGGTGAGCCTGAGATGTGTGTGCGCTTGCGTCAGCGGGGCTGGAAAATTCTACGGATTGATGCAGAGATGACGCTGCACGATGCGGATACCCATGAGTTTGGCCGCTGGTGGCGGCGCATTCGGCGCTGTGGCCATGCCTATGCCGAGGGGGCTTGGCTGCATGGAGCGCCGCCCGAATACCACTGGGTAAAGCAGACCTTGAGCAACTGGTTTTGGGGGTTGTGCTTTCCGGCGTTTGTATTGTTGACGGCCTGGCCGACGCACGGCTGGAGTCTGTTGTTGCTTTTGGGCTATGGACTGTTGATTTTTCGGGCCTTTTTGCGGGAGCGTCAGCGACTGTCTAACCGGCTGGCGCTGACCTATTCTGCGTTTTGCGTGCTGACAAAATTTCCCATGATGATGGGTCAGGCACAGTTTATGTGGAATAAGCTGCGAGGCCGTAAGACGAGGCTGGTGGAGTATAAGCGGTTTGCTCAGGTGAAGTAGATTTGCTCAGGTGAAGTAGATTTGCTTCGGTGAAATAGGGGTGCTTGTTTGTTTGGTTTGGCGGTTTGTGTGGGCGATTATGCACACAGTTACGCACACTCGTTATTGAAAGATTTTTAGGAAGGTTTCTAGCCCATGGGACAGTATTTGTCCAAAGTTTTATACGTCTTGTCTGGCAAGCGCAGTCGTCTAGTGGTCATGCTGGGTGTATTTGTTGCCTTTTCTCTCACAATGGAAGGCTCGCTCACAATGCTTAGGAAAGGGCCAATCAAGCCAATGCCCAACGCCTCCAATACAGAAACTGCAACAAATACACCCAGCATGACCACTAGAC
>JBCBKQ010000221.1:0-9829 GCA_038521595.1 Cyanobacteria bacterium J06627_28
ACTACTGGGTTCCTGATCCCATTCAAAAGACTCTAAAAAATCTGAGAAAGTAGGAATCCAGTAGTGAGTTTGAATCTGAGTTCATCTATTGGTATTCAAGGCTAGGGCAGCTACAGGCAACTATTGAAGATTGTGACCCGAGCCTAGTTCAAGAGATTCTGGCCGCTCAAAACGAGACTTTTAGCATTAAAGGAGAAGAGGTAATTGTGACTGGAGCATTAGTGAATATTAGAGAAGGCGCTAGTGCAGAAACTGCTATCCTCGGTCAAGTAAGCGAAGGCACAATTTTAAGAGTAGATCGCGATACAGTCGAGACCCTTTCAGACAACCAGAAGATTGCAATCGATCAAAGGAAGGGATGGCAACCCGTTTTGCTTTCTAAAGATAGGAGGGGATACATTTATAGCCTCTACCTCCGTCCGCAGTCGTAGAGGGCCTACGGCACTGATTCTGGAGAAAATGGGCCATAAGACTGAAAGCCTGATGGCGATTGAGATGCAGAGACCAAAATCGCCCCGACTGGACTAGCGAGGGCATCTGGACAGAAACCTTCGGTTACGACTACAGCCCTCTAAGAGAGAGGGATCTAGGGTTTCCTCTTTCCCTAACACTTTGCTTCTCATGGGGTTCGAGTAGCAGCGGACCAGAAAGTCACGCTAAGCACTTCTAATTTCTGTACCAATTAAACCTATCTGGCGGAAGGGCGCTAAAACCCTTGATATACCATTCTATTTTTCTGTACCAATTAGGGCAATGATTAACTGGTACAAGCAGAGTGCTTCAAAGATAGTTCAGGAGAACTACGGTAAAATCTTACACATCAATGGTTTCGGTCTTAGCGTGGTTTTCTATTCTGTTACTACTCAAGGGCCGTAGAGCTATTTTTAAGCCTCCCGATCTGGTCACTTCGCTCAATTGGCACTGACACCAAACACATAAGCTCAGGCGGTAGATCGCTTTTTTACCAACTGCTGAAAGCCCCTATCCACCTTGATAAGGAAATCTGAGCAGTCGGCTATATGAGCCCCGCAACCCCCTACGTCGTAAACCTGGCTCTGAATGCCCAGAATAATGAACTATATTATTCTGGACATCTGAAAAATGGCCATGGATCAGGCAAAATAAAGGCGTGATCGCACATCCCAGCGCGAAAAACGCGGCGGAAGACGAAAAAGGAAACGCCTACCAAGTTTTTTACGATGGGTGAGATCAAAGCGCTGCTGAATGAAGCCGGAGCGCTACGCAAGCGACCCGAGCTAGCCACGGCGTTAATCGAAGTCTCTTTTAATCACGGCTTACGAAGCAGTGAAGCTGCTTTATTGCAATGGGAAGATATCAGCTTTGACGATAATACTATTTCGATCATTCGGCTAAAGGGCGGAGCGACTGAAACCCTTCACCCGATGATTGAGAACGACTATCGAGTTCTGTTGGATCTTAAGAAAATGTATGAGCGTCGAGGTGTTGTTATTTCTCATGAAGTGTTCAAAACGGAGAAGGGGAAAGGCTACATAAAGGTGAAACAACAGCGGTGGTTCACTAAAAATGGTGAAGAACGCAGGGGGAGAGACCTATAGTGCGCCTGGGCTATCTAATTTACTGAAGCGAATTATCAGGCGATGCAACGGCTTTGTGCGACAGGACCAGGCTTCCCATGGGTTACAGTATTCGTGCGCTACTTACCTGGCAAAAGCGGGCAAAACGGAGCATCAAATTCAGCAGTGGCTCGGGCACACCTCGGCTCGGAACGCCAAGCACTATATGGGCCGGATACTGCCAGATGTGGGCGATGCGCTGAGAAAGCCTCCAACACTGAATTTGTGAGCAAGTAGGCTGTTCATCCTCTACTTACTATCGTCAGGTTGCACCACGGCTAAATAGGAGTATTGACGTTAGCTAGGCTTAGTAGTTCATCAAAACGGACATCAAACGTTTATCTATCCGAGGTAAATATTAAATCTGGCTCTTATGAGTTGCACACAGAGAGCATAGCCCTCACGATCTATAGAGTCTCTACCTAGAACACTGAAACACCTGTGCAACCTAACGAAGACTTAGTTCTGATTGAATCAGATACGGATGAATGGACAAATGAAAAGGCGCTTCAAAATGCCTTTGCGATACTGCTAGAGAAGCAGGGTTATGATGTTGAATTGGAAGTGAGTATAAGGGTACTTGGAACACCCAGGCGTATAGACATCATGGCCCGTAATGACGACGAAACGGTCATGATTGAAGCTAAGCAAAAGCTTACTAGCTCATCCGCATATCAGGCTTGTGGGCAGCTATCGTCATATTCCCCTGTTGTTTATGCAGATCGTCATATAGTCCTGGTGGGCGCAATTAAGGACGATAACGCCACCGCCACCGTCGATCAGAAAGGTTATGTTCTAGTTGAGTACTCACCAGCAGATGACCGATATCAAAGGCTTGGCTATGAGTACGAATACGACGATGTTGAGGATGAATACGCTTACGCTGATTATGGGTATGTAGATGATGATCTCGACTGGATCAAGTGGTTAGGTGGTGCGGTTGTCATATTAGTTGTTTTAGGTGCGATGTTCTCATCTGAAACAACTACACAGCAAGCACCAATTCAGCCCAACGGTATTAGAAATGGATCTCGTGTTGTTGTCTCAACGCAAAGTGGCAACTGTCAGCCATTGAGAGAAGCGCCCAATGAGGGCAGCAGGAAAATAGGCTGTGTGTTGAACGGAAAAGAACTCATCACAACTAGCCCTGAACTTCAAAGCGGTTGGGTACGGGTGAAAGGTAGTGCCAACGGGGAAGGATGGATGTTTTACCATGGCCTCAGAGAACCTCAGCCGTAAGGGAATAGTCAGTATCAGTGTTACTGAGAAAAGAATTGATTATCAAAGAAGGTGAAAACAACCGGCTCGAAATACATGCAACTGATGCAGGTCTCATCAACAATCAGGTAGGTCGCTTATCGTTATTCCATACGACACATGAGAATGAAAAATGGTTGAGAGAAGGGACGGACTACCTTAGGCCAGACTTCTACCAACTGGTCATCAATTCCGTTGATGGGGGGCACACTTCTCGGTACGAAATCAACGTTACACCTCCTGCTACAATCACGCCGCTATTCCCTATCAGTGATGAAGTAGACAGGGATAAAGCTGAAATCTCATAGTTGGCTCTACAGTCACTTCAACGTGATCAGGCGGATCGCAGCGGCTAGCTTGCAGTTGATGCCAAACAGCGCTGGATAAGGGACTATAGATGTAGACAGGCAATCTTTTAAGTCAACCGGCGGGGGATCGGATCGGTCAGGAGCGTTGCCACTCTCTTTTCCCTGCTGGTCTCTTCAGCCTCAATTTTTGGTGAGTTCTTCCTACTCCACAAAAATTGAAGCCGAAAAGAGGGCATTTGGGCCGCACGTTGAGAGGAGCCAAGAAAGTAGGACGCTAGAAATCTCTCACAGCGAGGCTTCTATGAAATAGCGATAAGGATGCTATCTGTACGCTATTTGGCTGCGATTTTGTGGTTTTGGAGATGCGATCGCAGATGCTCACCCTTACTTATCTCGCAAGGGGTGGTTTACGGACAATAGTACGGGGAGCAATCGTGGCTAATACGTTGGGATAACAGACTGTAGACAGCTACATCTAGATAAAATCGCTCCCTCTAACAATATAGTTAGCAAGAACAATATGGAGATAAGAGACGCGATAGAATCCGATGTGGCGGCTATGTATGCAGTTGACCGTTTGGCAGCTGAGCAGGAGAGTCGCAGGCAACATATTCGCGAGTGGGTCGACGCGCGGCAAGCGATTGTTGCTCTCGTTGACGAAGTAGTAGTTGGCTATGCAGCGCTCGAATACACCTTCTTCTCAAATGGGTTTATCTCGATGTTAATAGTAGACAAAAACAGTAGGCGGCAAGGTATCGCCACGGCCCTAGTCAAGCATCTTGAAGAGGTGTGCGTAACGAATAAGTTGTTCACATCCACCAATGAGTCAAACAAGTCTATGCAGGGACTTATGCACAGCATGTCATACGAGCCCAGCGGCACCGTGTACAACCTAGATGAAGGCGACCCAGAACTGTTTTATGTCAAAAGGCTACGAGAAAGCCGCTAACCAGTCGCCACAGCAGATACTGTAAATGACTCCGCTGAATTTTAAAGAGATGAGAATTCTTACAAACATTTGCACGGACGATCTGCAAAGCAGTAAAAAATTCTATGTTGACCTTCTTAAGTTAAAGGTTAAATACGACAGCGATTGGTATGTTCAGCTTTGTGCGCCAGACAACTCAGAATTCGAATACGGAATCATAAAGCGGGACCATGAATTGATACCTGAGCAATACCAACAAAGCCCCACAGGCATGTATGTAACGTTTGTAGTCCCGGAGGTAGACGTTACCTATCAAAAAGCAATTGAAATGGGGCTGCCAATAATCCAAGAACCACGCAATGAGTTTTACGGACAGCGCCGTTTTCTTACACGAGACCCTAATGGTTGCTTAATCGATATTTGTTCTCCTTGGGAGGAAGCATGATGGCCACTATGCTAAAGCTAACAAGGCACCGCACTCGGACGGCAGTTCTGCTCTACTCCTTTGCTATCAGTGCGCTTGGTCGTTATGCAGCATGACTGACAAAATCGTAATTCGAAAGGCCAAAGATGAGGAGCGCTTTGTTCTAAGCGCTCTGTCCATGCGCTCGAAGGCATTCTGGGGATATTCCCCGGAGTTTATGGATTCATGTCGAGCCGAGCTTGCGATTTCAAACAAAGACATTGCAAATCCGAATCGCCATTACATACTTGCAGAGTCGGAAGGTAAAATTCTCGGATATTATGCTCTAGAGCGTATTTCCTCAGATGAGTACGAATTGGAGGCACTCTTCGTCGAGCCCAAATACATCGGTCAGGGCATTGGAAGGAGGCTAATCGAGCATGCCAAGTATCAAGCCCGAAGAGCTGGTGCAAGGTTCATGCTCATACAAGGAGACCCCAACGCGAAGGGATTTTATTGTGCCGCTGGAGGAATTCAGATCGGGGAGCGTGAATCGGACAGCATTCCTGGGCGATACCTACCTGAGTTCAGGATTTCGCTGGAAGATGAAAAGCTCGCACATAACGCATATAAGAAGACACAGCAGGAGTACTTGAAAAAGCCCTTCAAAGATAAAAATCGGGTTTAATTGCGGGGCTTTACTGGCTTACAGGGCGTCCCTATACAAATCTGCCCGGCGGGCATTGAGTGAAAGACGCTGCTCCGAGCACCGATCACCGCATTCGCCCCAATGCGCACGCCCATGCCAATAAAACAATCTGTCGCAACCCAGGCACCGTTTTCTATCACAACCTCATCTGTCTGTAAGCCAAATCGCGGATCGTGAATATCGTGGCTACCTGTGCACACATAGCACTCTTGAGAAATCACACAGTGTCGCCCAATGCGAATGGGGGCCAGACTGTAGAGCACCACATCATCTCCGATCCAGCTGTACTCACCAATCTCCACATTCCAGGGGTAGGTAATGCGAGCCGTCGGGCGAATTCTCACACCTTCAGCAATTTTGGCCCCAAATAAACGCAGCACGCTTCGGCGTAGGCCATGGGCAAAATGTGGCGACAGCGGAAACACAATCGCCTGCACCAGCCACCAAATCATCATCTTTAGCCGTCCACCGCCCGCATCGTAGCCGGGCTCATGGTATTGCCGCAGATCAACAAAAGGCTCAGTAGTGACCTCTGCCGTCTCATGTTCAGCATCAGCACAGGAATCTGGCATCGCAGCCTCTATAGCATCTGACACGATACTAGCCGCCTAAGTTGTTTGTTTAACAGCCGTTTTTTCAACAGCCGCTGTACTTGTTGTCAGCTGTTCTTCAGCCGCCATTTTATTGAGGCGCCCGCCAAATTTTAGCTCATAGAGCTTCACACCAATCTGATACTCATACTGACTGAGCAACCGGCCATACACATAGCCCGCATGTCCATCCAAAAAGCCCAGCTGGATAAAGTAAAACAGAATGAATCGCAAAAAGGGCTTAAAGGGTAAGCGCACCCAAATCTTTTTCAAGAAACGCTTTCGCTGCACCGCATCGCCAAATAGATTGGCACCGATAGTCCCGTCTTCTGCCATGCCGTTGAGCATGTTGTAATGTACCTGCGCTTCCCAGTTTGAGTAGCGGTTGTGACGAGCCAGCCAATGGTACAGATCGCGAAAATCTTCGTGGAGCATGTCTTCAGCTAGGTACCCCACCTTGTCCTGAGGAATCATGACGTGCTCATGCACTTCATTGTCACCCGTGTTGCGAATGTCCTCTGTGTTTAGGTTTTCGTAGCGGCCCTTGGCATGGCGAAACAAGCGTAGGTTCCAGTCAGGATACTTACCACCGTGACGAATCCATTTGCCGAGGAAAAAGACCCGGCGATTGATGTAGTAGCCGTCTAAATCAGGGTTCTTGATTTTCTCAGCAATCTCTTCCCAAGACTCGGGCGTAATGCGCTCATCACAATCAACAATGAGCACCCACTCGTTGCGAAAGGGCAGATTGTCTAGCGCCCAGTTCTTTTTCTTGGGCCAGCGACCGTTAAAGTCAAACTGTACAACCTTGGCACCAAGGCTTTCAGAAATTTCAACTGAGCGATCTTCACTGTGTGAATCCACCACAAAAACTTCATCTGCCTGCGCTAGGCTCGCGAGACAAGCAGGCAAGTTTTCTTGTTCATTTTTGGCAGGGATTAAAACCGAAACGGGAATACGTGCAGATGTCATGGTGATTCCAAAAAGTGAAGGATGAAAGGGATAAAAGATAGAAAACGTCAGACAATAAATAAGGAAGGCGTTAGGTCGCTTTTTGTGGGCTGCCACGTCGCCGCAATAGGTTACGGCTGACGCTACCTAGATAGGCGATTTGGCCATAGGTGTAGACCAAATTTTCAAAGCATTGATCGGGCTTGTGAATATATTTCATCGTTTTATACAGGCCGCGCACAAACCGTTCACCACCCCTGCTTAGCTGCCGAGGCCCAATGCGCCCGCTAGCCTGCTCGCGGTAGCTCTCACTAATGCCCTGCCACCAGCTGCGACTCAAAAACCAGCTTTGCTTCATCCGCGCGGGTGCGACGTTGTGAGCAGCGAGTGCCTTGGGTAAGTAAGCGACTTGTAACTCCTGCTGTAGGGCCAGTCGGGTTAGATGCTGCTCCTCATTTGAGAGTAAGTTTTTGCCCTTGCGGCCTAGGTTGGTATCAAAGCCGCCCACAGACGATAGAAAAGATTTGCGCACGGCATAGTTTAGACCGCGTGGAGTGAGTGAGGGATTTTTGATGTATACCAGCTCGTCGCCTAGATCGTACGCGCCCAAGCTGCCGGACAGTTCCTCAGAGAGCCAGCTAGGCGGCGTGGCATTGGGTGGCCAGATCAGCGTGACTTTTCCCCCTGCGATCGCAACTTTTTCCTGCTGCTCAAACACAGCCATCAGCTCAGCTAGCCACACCTCACTGGCCTCAGCATCGTCGTCCAAATACGCGACAATATCAGCCTTAGCGGCCTCAGCCCCCGTATTACGAGCCACCGATAAGCCTAGCGTTCCCTCGTATATGTAGCGAACCTTAGGATTGCTTAACCTTGCCTTTGCGACCTCAGCGGTATTGTCAGTAGAGGCGTTATCTACCACAATCACCTCGTAGTTATCGAGGGACTGGGTCAATAGGCTGTCGATCGCAGCGCCTAAATACTGGTCGCGATTGTGTGTGCAGATAACAGCTGAAATCAGCGGTGCGGCCATAGCAAAAAAAGTTAAAGATGCAGAAGTTAGACAAGCGGTTCTAAAGCCATAAGACCAAGAAGCCATAAGCCCAAGAATATAAACCTGAACTTACACCCTAGGCATACAGGCAAAAGAGCGCATTTTCCGGGGATTGTAGGGCTCAATCAGTCCAGCCTCGACCCAGGAACATTGCCAAGACAAACGCTTTCAATCAAGGCTTAATCAATCAAGTCCTGATCAATCAAGTTTTAATAAAACGTTATCTTGTTAGGCCGTCATATCAAGATTGCCCGGCACAAGAATCACATTCCCTTTATAGTCAGCAATAATAAGGAACGGCTTCGAGATAAAGTCACCCGGTCACTCAAGACAAAATCACCTAGCCACTCAAATCCTGCCGCTCCAGACATACAGCCAAAGACACGGGCAAAAAGTAGCAGCACTCTTATTTATATAAGCCGAGATCAGTTTGTTAAACGTCAAGGTTCAGTAATTTCCTGTAAACGCCCAATAAAATTTATCGCTGCCTTTTTATTTTTTACGGACGCAATGCCCTCATCAGACCTCGCCCCAAAAGTCACCTCAGAAATTGACCTAGCGCCGCTCATTGATCACACCCTGCTCGCCCCAGCAGCCACCGCCGAACATGTGCGCAAGCTCTGTGACGAGGCCGACCGCTATCGCTTTGCAGCCGTGTGCGTTTACCCGGCCTATGTGCCCCTTGCCGTAGAACGACTGCACCAAAAGCGCCCCAAGGTATGCACCGTTATTGGCTTTCCCAGCGGGGCGACCACGGCAAAGGCCAAGCTCTATGAAGCGCAAGAAGCCGTTGAAAATGGGGCCGCAGAGCTGGATGTGGTGATTAACCTTGGCTGGCTAAAAATGGGAGAGAGTAACCGAGTTCATCAAGAAATTGCCACTATCGTAGAGCTGACCGGCCTGCCTGTGAAAGCCATTTTGGAAACAACCCTGCTGAGCCGGGCAGAAAAACAGCTCGCGGCAGAAGTGTGCTTAGATGCAGGCGTTGCCTTTCTTAAAACCAGTACGGGCTGGCAGGGCGGGGCGACCGTGGACGACGTGACACTGCTGAGGAAAATTGCAGGCGATCGCATGGGCATAAAGGCCTCTGGCAGCATTCGCACACCGCAGCAGGCGATCGCACTCGTCGAAGCCGGCGCCAACCGCCTCGGCACCTCCCGAGGGCCAGACATTTTGCAGCAGCTCGCCGACAGCGTTGAATAGCATGAAACAACGTAACTACAAAGCCACCGGCATCATCCTCAAAGGGATGCCCATGGGCGAGTCTGACCGGCTCGTCACCGTGCTCACCAAAGAGCAGGGGCTAATTCGCGCGATCGCACCGGGTGCTCGCAAGCACAAATCCAAACTCGCCGGTCGATCTGGCCTCTTCGTCGTCAACGATCTCTTCTTTTCTAAAGGCAAATCCCTCGACAAACTGATCCAAGCCGAAACCATTCGCTCCTTTCCAGGGCTCAGCAAAGACCTCGCCAAGCTCACTGCCAGCCAATACCTCGCAGAGATCGTTCTATCCCTAGCACTCTCAGACCATCCGCAACCCGAAATTTACTACCTGCTCATAGAGCATTTGGGCCGCATAGAAGCTGCCGACAAACCCAACGTTTTAGCTTGCTTGGCCCAGGCGACTTTTCACCTGTTAGCCACCGCAGGGGTTGCTCCCGATGTCTTTCGCTGCTGTATTTCTAGAGCACCGCTGACGCCGGATATCAGCGATCCAGACTGGCAGGTCGGCTTTAGCGTATCCGCAGGCGGCGCTGTCATACCCGCAGAAATTGAGCGCATAGAGCAGGAAAAGCTGAAGGAAATCAGCGATCGCACCGCCCAGCAAGAACAAGAAAGAATAGCAATTGCCAAACCGCTCTACGCCGCTTCAGCCGCTGACGCCCAACGCCCAACAACAGCCATCGCCGCCGAAACAACCGCAGACTACAGAACGGAGGATAAAACAAAAAACACAGCAAAGAACACAGCAAAGAACACAGCGCAAACCACCACCACACCCGCCGCCCGCCGGAACCTCAGCGGACTCAAAAC
>JBCBKQ010000222.1:0-9776 GCA_038521595.1 Cyanobacteria bacterium J06627_28
AGCTCTGGGCGAATGGTGCCTGCCAGGGTGTGATTGCTGTAAGTATGCGGTAGGGAAGGAGCTTTGCCGTCTTGCGTTTCCAAATCGGCAATGAATTTGGCCAAACAGCGGATGCCGTTGCCGCATACTTACAGCATTCACACCCTGGCAGGCACCATTCGCCCAGCGCTTCAGCCCAGCGGTCAGGTCACCGTAGACATGGGCGAACCGATTTTGACTGCCAAAGAGATTCCCACAACTTTGGGAACGCCAGAAGGTAAGGCTATCGATGAGACGCTGAACGTTGCAGGCAAAGACTGGCAGGTTACCTGCGTGAGCATGGGCAATCCACACTGCATCACGTTTGTAGAAGACGTAGATGCCATCCCGCTAGCAGAGATTGGGCCACTCTTTGAAAATCACGAGGCCTTTCCTGCGCGTATTAATACAGAATTTGTCGAGGTGGTGCGGCCGGACTATTTGAAAATGAAGGTATGGGAGCGGGGCGCGGGGCCAACGCTGGCCTGTGGGACGGGTGCCTGTGCGCTGGCGGTTGCGACAGTGCTCAACGATAAGTGCGATCGCGCGGTCACGGTTGAATTGCCCGGCGGCAACTTACAGATTGAGTGGGCCGAGAGTAATCGTATTTATATGACTGGCCCAGCCACCAAAGTATTCGCTGGCGATGTCGATTTGGCTGCCGCAGGCAGATAGTCAAGACAAGAACAGTTCTAGACCATCCAAATTAGAGCATCCAAATTAGATTATCCAAATTAGAGCATCCAAATCCGTATGAGCCTAATAGTTTTGACCAACGACGATGGATTCGGCGCACCCGGCATTCTGGCCCTTAAAGAATCTGTCGCCTCCATGGGAACGGTGGTGAGCGTCGCGCCAGACTCGCATCTATCTGGCTGTAGCCATCAATTAAATAGAGGGGGCGCCATTGGCATCGATCAGCGCGCCGAAGGCGACTATGCCATTGGTGGGACGCCCGCAGACTGTAGTCGGGTTGCCATTAGCCATCTCTATGCAGAGGCAGACTGGGTGCTTTCTGGCATTAATGCAGGGGGTAACTTGGGCTCAGATACTTACGTCTCTGGGACGGTGGCTGCGGTGCGGGAGGCGACACTCTTGAGGAAAAATGCGATCGCCCTCTCCCAATACCGCTATCGCAACCAGCCCTTCGATTGGCCCCGTGCCACCCGCTTGGCCAGCAAAGTCCTTCGGCAGCTAATGGCTGAGCCCTTGTCAGACGGACAGTTTTGGAATGTCAATTTTCCGGCACCGCCCCTAGACGGCTCAGCCGATGACCCAGAGATCGTGGTTTGCCAGCGATGCACACAGCCGCTGCCGACAGAATTTGCCATAGATGAAGCAGGCTTTCGCTATGTGGGCGCCTATGAGGAGCGGCCCCGTGACCCTGGTGCGGATGTAGACGTTTGCTTTAGCGGTAACATCAGCGCTGTGAAAGTAAAGATGTGGTGACTGGCGTGTCAACTGCCATGGGCGGCTGAAGGCGAAAGTGCAGCTCTGCGTAAACATACATACGGAAACTTTATTCGACCGCTGCATATCTGCCAAAGCCATCGGTAATAATACGGCTTGTGGGCGGAGGTTTCCATCTTCAGTGGTTGTGCTGTAGTAATATAAGGCTCGCCTTTTTATTCCGGCGCCATAGTTCCGGCCATAGCTCCGGCGCTCAGAGTTTCAGAGTCTGCTTTCATTTTTTGTTTCTCTTGTCAGGGTCTTCTTTAAAGGAAGCCTCCCCGGCAACCTTTTCCAAAGATGGTTCAGCTAAATACAGGAATCACGTTATTTCTTAGTCTGCTGGTAGAAGCCGTGCCGTTTCTCCTCATTGGGGTGGCGTTTTCTAGCCTGTTGCTATTTTTTGTCGATGAACGGCGGCTGGTGGGCAGCCTGCCCAAAAACGCTCTGCTTGGGGCACTCATCGGTAGCCTCATTGGGTTGCTGTTTCCAGTTTGTGAGTGCGGCAATGTACCCGTGGCGCGTCGACTGTTGGTGCAGGGCGCACCGACAGCGGTTTCGATTGGCTTTTTGCTGGCGGCTCCTACTATCAATCCTGTGGTGTTTTGGGCGACCTGGGTGGCTTTTCGTGGTCAGCCAGAAGTTGTATTTCTACGTGTGGCCTTTACGTTACTGATTGCCACCCTGGTGGGCTGGGTCTTTAGCCGACAGCCTGATATGGGGCCTTTTTTGCAAGAAAGTGTGGCCCGTAGTCGCTTTCTTGCTAGGCCTGCGCTACCTGAAAAAGATGCTGATGTGCCAGCTCTGCTGCAGGGCGGCACGTTTATGGCCGGAGAATCGGGCAGTTCGTTACAGCTAGATACGCCTGCGGCGCAGCGTTTGGTCGCCAATCCGATCATGGAAAAATCGCCTGTGAGTAAGTTCCAGCTGGCGGTGGATAATATGGTGCGTGAATTACGTGAGCTGGGTGCGGTGCTGATTTTTGGCAGTGCGATCGCCGCTACGGTGCAGGTGGCTGTGCCTCGCGAAACGATTTTGGGCCTGGGCCAAGGGCTGGTCTCTTCTATTTTGGCGATGATGGTCCTGGCTGCAGTCGTGTCTATTTGCTCTACGGTAGATTCGTTTTTTGCTCTGTCATTTGCGGCGACGTTTACCAGTGGCTCACTGCTGGCCTTTTTGATTTTTGGCCCGATGATCGACCTCAAAAATATTGGCCTACTGCTCACCGTCTTTAAGGCGCGGGCTGTGTTCTATCTGTTTGCCTTGGCCGGGATGATGAGTTTTGGGCTATCGCTATTTGTCAATCTATATATCGGCTGAGTTTTGGGCCGGGTTGTGCCTAAATCACGTTTAATTTCTGTCTACGGTTCTGCTGCTGCTTTAACTATTGTTGTTTTAACTATTGCCGCTTTACCTATTGCCGCTTTACCCATTGCCGCTTTACCTATTGCTGTTTTACCGGGTCTTTAACTGTGCGATCGCCCCGTCCTACCAATCCATCAAAACCGCCCAAGCGCCCTTTTCGGCTGCCCTGGCGAGATTTGTTAGATGTCTTGGCCATGGGCGTATGGAGCGCCATGCTGTTTCGCTTTTGGTTTGGCGGCAAGCTACTGCTGCTGCTCCACCCAGATTATGCCTGGCTATCCAATACCGCAGCGGTGATACTTGCACTCATGTCTGTCTATAGGCTCATCGGCATCTTGGGCAAGCAAAGCCGCAGGCTCGATGGGTCGTCTTCCCTGGGCGCATCAGGCAATACAGAGACTCACATTACCTTGCTGCCTCGAAACTTCAGCAGCGCTGTATTGCTCGCTGTCGCTGTATTTGGCCTTATTTACACGCCCAAGGCTTTTGCCAGTCAGACCGCTGTGCAGCGAGGCATTGCCGAAACGCTGACGCTGACGCGGGCGCAGCCACAGCGATTTGCCCGAGCCGCCGATCCAGAAGATCGCACGATTATTGATTGGATTCGTCTGGTGAACGTCTATCCAGAGCCCGATGAGTACGAAAATGAAGCCGTTAACGTAGAGGGCTTTGTTATTCATCCTGAAAGTTGGCCCAGTGACTATTTAATGGTGTCTCGGTTTGTGCTCACTTGCTGCGCGGCGGATGCCTATCCGGTAGGGCTAGCGGTCAAGCTGCCAGAAACGGCCAGCCGAGCAGACTATCCTGTCGATAGCTGGATAGCGGTGTCTGGGCAGATGGTGACCGACACCCTAGATGAGCGACGACAGGTCACCATTGCTCCTTCAGACATTCGCCCGATTGAAGAGCCTAATAATCCTTACGAATATTAAGTCTAAAAAATAAGTCTAAAAATACAGATGACTCCTCGACGACGATCAAAACAGCCTTTAGATAGTGCGGCGCTGATGACGATGGCCGTGCTGAGCGTGGTGATTGCGGCCATGCTGCTGCTAGGCTCTCAGACATTGCCTCGGGTGAGGACATTTTCCTGGCAAGACAAGCCAGTCGCAGCAGAAGATATTGCCTTTTTGCTGACGTTTACGCGGCCCATGGATCCCCAGAGCGTGATGGAAAATTTGGTGATTGAACCCGAGCTGCCTGGCAAGGTTAGCTGGGCCGGTCGGCGGATGGCGTACACGCTAAATAGACCTGCCCCCTATGGTCAGTCGTTTGAAATTTCGCTGCCGACAGCACAGTCTTTGATTGGGCAGGAGGGCTTTGAACCCTTTGAGGAGTCTTTTGCAACGCGCGATCGCGTGTTTGCCTATATCGGCGCTGAGGGCGAAGAGCAGGGTCGCCTAGTGATGTTTAACCTGACACAAAAAGAAAAAACGCTGCTGACGCCTGAGGGGCAAATTGTTTTAGATTTTCAGCCTTATCCCGCACGCGATCGCATTCTCTTCTCAGCCATTAGCGAAAAAGATAGCGCCAATCGAGTCTCTAGCGCTCAGCTGTACACCGTTTCTACCGGATTATTGGGTTCGTCGGTGACGCCGCCAAAGTGGAAACTCTGGCAGCAGGCTTCAGAGCCAGTGGCAGGGACGACCACCCTCATCCTCGATAACGAAAGATATCAAAACCTAAAGTTCGATCTTTCTGCCGATGGCACAACCATCGTGGTGCAGCGGGTCAATCAAACAATGCCATCAGACTTTGGCCCCTGGGTACTTAAAGAAGGCGAAGCGCCCCGCAAGCTAGAAACTGAACCAGGGGGTGACTTTACCATTGCCCCTGACAGCGTTTCTTTGCTGCTACAGCAGGGGGAAGGCACGGCTGTTTTGTCGTTAGAGCCAAACTTAACAGCTGCCGAATCTGACGAGCTGCTAGATTTTTTGCCTGACTACGGTCTCACACTAGACATTGCGAGTGATGGCCGCTCAGCAGCGCTTGTAAATTTCAACCAGGATGATCCTGAAAAACGCTTTACCCAGTCGCTATTTTGGGTGTCAAACAGCGGTGAAGAAAAGCCGCTGCTAGAGACAGACGGCGCCATCTTAAGTGCTCAGTTTAATGACAGCAATGATCTGCTCTATTGCCTCGTCAATCGACTGGTCAAAAGCGACTTTGATCAACCGACTGATAGTGAGGACGATGCGCAAGGTGATGAGCTTGAGCCGAGCTTAGAAGCGTCATTGCAGGCGTCTGAAGTCCCGGCAGAGCCCGATTTTCCAGAAGATGCCCTCATCGAAGTGCAAACCACTGAAGAAGCCCTCATCGAAGATGGAAAACTAGGTGAAGAAGACGTCTTTCAATTTACGCCCTATCTAACGGTTGTCAATGTCGAAACTGGCGAAGAGACCAAGCTTTTGGAGATGCCTCCTCAGCCAGAAATTAATGTAAGCCTTTCGCCTGACGGCCTGGCAATTTTATTTGATGAGGTATTGGTCAGTGATGCGCAAGCGGCCTCGTCATCGGGTGATTATGAGGGGCCAACCCACCGACTGTGGCTACTGCCCCTATTTAGCGCACAATCAGAGCAAGCCGCCAGTGCAGAGCCTGTTGCGCTGCCTCCGACGGCGTTAGAAATTGCAGGGCAAAGACCTGCATGGCTGCCCTAATGAGGTATAGCTTCTGAAAAGTTGCTCAGGACACTTGCTAGGAGCTATGGCAATCTGCACTAGTCTTTATAGAACGAGGGTTGCACCTAGTACAGCTACAACCCTCGTTCTATAAAGCTTAGTGCTTAGCCAGCTGCCCAATGCATTAAGCAGCTGGCTATATGACCCTTGTCAAACGAGCAACTCTTCTGAGCAAACGTCCTAGAGCATTACAACGTTTGCTCTATTGACGAATTCGGTTAACGAGCTCGGTTAACGAATTCGACTGGTGTCGCGCTGAATATACAGCTGTAGGAAAATCTGTGCGGCTGAGGGCTCTAGGGTGTCTAGAGCGGTAATGATATCTGGAATGGAATCTGCTAGCGGATCGCTCACTTCGTTGACCCATTGGTTGACTGTGGAGCGAGCAACCCCCATTGTGACCGCTAGTCTGTTTTGACTAATGCCGTACTGCTGAAGAACGCTCTTTAATGCTTTACCAGCCCTTCCCATTTTTCTCATAATCTCAATGAATGACGATGCAGGAGAGGTTGGACGACTGACCGCGCTCTTGAACCCTACCTGTTCATACCTACTGACTTGGGTATACGGAATCCTGAAGAATTTATACGTAACTTTTGACTTTATGATCAGAGATTGTACGGTTTCAAAAAAATAAAGTCAGCCACTAGCAGGACTGACACTGTACTTCGGGCACTTTGATGAACCTGTGCTTACTGCTGTTTAACGTAAAAATTCTCCATCTAGAAAATAAATAAACGGGTCTCTTTTACAGAATAATCACTGTCTTATAGATTTTGTTCACAATGCCTGCGTCACTGGCTAAGAGAGAATCGCGTCGAAAAGGCGTTTAGCGAATCGAAAGATCAGTTGATTTTTCGACCGATCAGAGTGTGCGATCGCACAGAGTGCACCCGACCAAGGACTGCTAAAGTATCGATTTAAGATCTTTGCTTCCGTGAAAATACGCAGCTCTTTCTTAGCTTTCAATAGCGCTTTGACCAACAGGTCTAGAAAAGAATGTCAGTGTTGCTCAGTGGGCGATCTCAGTGGGCGATCTCAGTGGGCGATTATTTGGCGAGCATTATTTATAAACTAGCTGCGTGCAGAAACGGCCGCTTCAAAGGTGACGTTTAGCGCCTTGGTTTCTCCTGGCAGTAGCGTCAATAAATCCGTCTGGGTATTGATGGCGTTGCGAGGGGCGCTCCAGGGCTCTAGGCAGTAAAACGCTTTCTCTGCAACTGTCCAAAAGACAAGCGTGGTAAAGGCTTCGTCATAGTGCAGGGTGATCTGCGTTTGCCGGGTCGGATCGGCTACGCTGGCCTGCTGCGCGCTAATGGGGCGAAAGGCGGCGTCTACTTCTGGCACGGTCAAATCTAGGGAGTCGTCGTAGGGCTGAGTCGTCTTGGTGAGGTTGTCGTCGTACTCAGCAGCAGGTATTGAGAGCTGTAGCTGAGACTTGACGCTAGGGTCAGCATCTACCTGAAAGTAGGGATGAAACCCGGTGGAGAAGGGCATGGGTTTTTCTGACTTGTTGGTGTAGCGCTGCCTTAAAATCAGGCGGTTGCCCTGCAGCCGGTAGGTAAATTCGAGTAAAAAGTCAAAGGGGTAGACGCTACGTGTGTCGTCGTTGCTCTCTAGGGTGAGGGTAATAAAAGCGCCGCCGTCTGGGTCTGCTTTTACACCTTTGTCACTGACTTGCCAGGGTAGGTTGCGAGCAAAGCCATGCTGCACCAGCGTGTAGTCTTGACCGTCTAGCGTGTAGGTGTCGTCTGGTAGATTGCCGCAGATGGGAAACAGAATGGGAATGCCGCCCCGGACTGTTTTTGCTGGATCTTTGAAGCGTTCTTCGTTGAGGTACAGCAGCGGCGTGTCTTTGAGCTGCCACTGGGTGATGATGCCGCCGCGCTCAGGGACGACTTCTACACGGGCATTGCTGTCGCGATCGCTCAGAATGTAGGTATCGTACTGTTCTTTTTTAAGACCGATGGAATACATAAGGTCACTCCGGCAGTAAAGCGGGCAATAAGGCGGTTTCTTTTGGCGTTGTTTTCTCAGGCAAACGTGATTCGGGGATGTCGCCTCGATAGTGACGCTCAATGGGTTCATTGGGAATGGGCACAAAGTTTTGGGAGGGCGCGTTTGAGTTTTCGCCCCAATTTTCTAGCAGCTGTTCGTTTTGCCAGTCTTCCTGCCAGGTTCTCTCTAGCGCTGCTTCATCCTCTATTTGAATTTCTGTTTGAATTTCTGTGGGAATGGGGTCCGCTAGAAACTCCGAATTGTCAGCAGGGAAGGGTGCTTCATCTACAGATATCTCATTCTGAGGCATCTCGTTCTGAGGTATCTCGTTCTGAGGCATCTCCTCTTCAGGCATCTCCTCTTCAGGCATGAAAAGCGCGTCTGACTCACGCAGTCTAGGATTCGGTGCTGGCTCTTCGTAGCGAGGTGACGCTTCTACTTGCGATTCTCCTACTTGCGGCTCTTCTCCTTCAGCAGAAAACGCTTCGGGAAGCTGTTCTGTGGGAATTGGCTCAATGGACTGCTCGATAAACTCTGTGGTCTCAGGTATCTGCTCATGAGTCGTTGGCCAACTGTTGGCCGAGGGCACAGGTGTGTGTTTGGGCGGTACCTGGAGAATAGCGGGAAAGCGCAGGGGCTGATCGAAGGATTTGGAGGCGTCGCGGATGCTTTGGAGAATGGCGGTACCGTGCTCGCCTGTGGCCATTTCTATTTGTGAGTCGCGAATGCTAACGGGTAAAAACTCTACGCGCATCTGCTGGTTGCGCAGTGAGACTCTGAGGGCGGCGGTTTCGTGGTCTTCTAAGGGGGCTTCGCCAAAGACGAAGTCGCCAAGGGAATAGGCGATCGCGCGATCGCGATAAATTTCAGCCCCTTGAATCTGGCTGGGATGATACCCCACCACCAAATCAGCCCCGGCATCGACGGCATCTCTGGCCAAAGCCTGTTGCCATTCCTCAGGCACCGCTGCCAGGGTACTCGTACCAACGGCCCTGTCCGAAGACTCACCCAAAATGTCACCCCAGCGATAGTTCACGACAATCCAATCCACCTGAGAGCGAATGGCGCGAATATCTTCCAAGATGTGCTCACGTTCTTTGCTATTGGTATGGGCGACGCCTGCTTTATTTTCTTTCGCTGCCTTCAGCGCTTCAGGGTTGTAGCCCAGGTACGCAATCCGCTGCCCTTTGACATCCAAAATTTCGGGGCGATGGGCTTCTTGCTGGTCGCGACCGGCACCTACTCGATAAATGCCCTGGCGATCCAGCGTTCTCAGCGTTTCGCTTAGGCCTTCGGAACCATATCTCAGCGTCCCTTCGCTGGCCAAACTGACGATATCGATGCCGCCTTTTTTGAGCGCTTGTACCGCTTGGGGGCGGGTGCGATGGTAGAAGTTTTCTTGTAGAGAGGTGCTGGGGGTTGCCAGTGGCTCCGATAGGCCCACCATGGCAACGTCGGCCTCTTGGTAGATGGTGAGATCAGCAAATAGCTCATCTAGGCTTTCGGCTTCGTCAAACACAAAGTCATTGAGGCCTAACTCACCACCGAACAGTAGCGTAATGGTTGGGTCTTCTGGCTGGGGAACGTCGCGGTGGGGAATGACGGCTACGGTTTCGAGCGCTGCCTCGACGGTTCTACCCGTGAAGCGATTGCCTGGCTGAAAGGCGACTTCTGTCGCGACAGGATTTTGCTCGTACCAGGGCACTGCGACCTCAGGCTGAGGCGTTGTCGTCGATGCGGTGAGTCGTTCTGACAGGACAAGTTCTGCTAGCCCTCCAAAGAGGAACGCAGCGGCAGCCGCCCCAGACATCAGCGCCATTCTAAAAAATTTGAACTGGTTGCGAACCACGGCGCGTGCGACTGCGCTCGGCGGAGACTCGTGAACGAGGGTCGGTGCTAAGGGCGGTGCCGATTTTAGGGTTTGGTTTGCTGGCTGCGGTGCTTTTTCGGTTGAAGCGGTCGGTGCGATCGCCGGCTCATGCTTGTCGGTATCTTCAGCGGCTATTGATGCCTGAGCAGGTAATGTTTGAGTAGGTAATGCCTGAGCAGGTAATGTCTGAGCGAGTAATGTCTGGGCGGGTGCTTTTTGAAAGGGCAGCTGTGGGGATTTGGCAGCTTTTTTTGCTTTTTTGTCCTTAGCTTCTCTGTCTTTATTAGTGCGCTGACTAGCTGCCTTTGCCTGACGCTGAAGCGCCGTTGGAATGCGGATGCGCTTTTCCCAATCTGTGGTGCCAGAGCCCAGGGCGCGAACGATGAGATGAACGC
>JBCBKQ010000223.1:0-9572 GCA_038521595.1 Cyanobacteria bacterium J06627_28
CTATTTATCTGGTTACATATCTGGCTATTTATCTGGTTACATATCTGGCTATTTATCTGGTTACATATCTGGCTATTTATCTGGTTACATATCTGGCTATTTAACCAGATAAATAGCCAGATATGTAACCGGATAAATTGCCAGATAAATAAAAGAGCGCTGTGGCTATAGCACTGTAAATTTGGCCTTGCCAAACAAGAACGATAATCATTATCATGTCTCTGACCTTCACGCAAAAGTCATGGCTCAGTTGCAGACCGATATTGCTGTCATTGGCGCAGGGCCACAGGCGCTGACGCTGATCACTCACCTGCTGCAAAAACACAAGCGAATGCGGGAGCGATTGAGTGCTGGTTTCTCCCCTGGGTTTCAGGTGTTTGACCCCAGCGGCGCCTGGCTGACTCAGTGGCACGGACAGTTTGCAGCCCAAGAAATTCCTCACCTGCGATCGCCTGCGGTACATCATCCCGACTGTGATTCTCACAGTTTGCGCACCTTTGCCAGCGAGCGAGCAGACGAGCTTCACAACCCATATGGTCGGCCCGGTACAGAGCTATTTCGAGACTTTTGTGAAACCATCATTGACCGCTGGCATCTGAGAGATTAGATAACCAAAGCGGCGGTGGTAGGTTTATCGCCTCAGCCTAGAGGATTTCAGCTGACCTTAGCAGATGGGCAAAGGGCAAGCGCTCGCAGAGTTGTGGTCGCCACTGGCGCGGCCAACGCGAAAGTCCCCGACTGGGTAAAGCAAGTGGGCGACTATCCGCCGGAGCGACTGTGCCATGCGCAAGCGGTCTCTCTGCCGTCATTGCCCTCGCTGGTCGGCGAAACAGTATTGATTGTGGGCGGTGGCCTCACCAGTGCGCACTTGGCGATGGGCGCACTCAAACGGGGCGCACGGGTGCTGTTAATGGCTAGGCGAGCCTTCCAGGAAAAGATTTTTGATGCGGCCCCCGGCTGGCTGGGCCCCAAATACCTCAAGGGATTTGAGGCAGAAACAGATTGGGAAAAACGCTGGCAAATGATTCAGCAGGCACGAAATGGCGGCTCGTTTACGCCCGAAACGCTGACTCGGCTGCGCAAGTTTTCTGCAGAAGGTCGTGTCTTTTTATATGAGCAGTGTCAGGTGACTCGGGCAGTATGGCAAGGAGAGCGCTGGCAGGTGCAGTGCAACAATCACGCTGTTCACGATTGTTTTGCCCATCAGTCGATTGATCGCATTTGGCTGGCCACAGGCACCGCCCAAGACATTACAGCACATCCGCTTTTGCAGGAGGTTATGAAACAATACCCTGCCGAAATTGTTCATGGCTTGCCTGTCCTAGACAAGTATTTGCGATGGCCTGGCTGTGAGTTGTTCTTGATGGGGCCTTGGGCGGCGTTGCAGGTGGGGCCGGTGGCAAGAAACCTGTTTGGTGCAAAATTGGCGTGCGATCGCATTGTTCCAGCCCTGACAAAATCGAGTCTGGCTTTTTCCCGCACTAGATTTTAGACAGCAGCGTCTGATTGTCTTTAGCCCTTGACTGCTGAGCGCTTTGAGCAGGGAGAGCACAACCCAAAGAACTCTAAGGTGTGATAGAAAATTTGGAAGTTGGATGACTGGGTTAATTTTTCTTCTAAAGGCTGAACCCGACAGGCACTGACCGGCACAGACGTGCCGCAGTTTAGACAGGTCAGATATTGACTTGCGTCAGAGGTGAGGGCGTATACCCATTCCCCACTGGTGAGGGCTCTAGCCTGGACCAATCCTTTAACCTGTAGCGATCGCAGCGACCGATAAACCGTCGCCAACCCAACAGACTGTCGGCTATTCTTAAATCGCTGATAAATCACCTGAGCCGTCATGGCTTCACTAGATTGCTTTAGCAAAAGATGAACTTGACGTTGGGCGCGGGTCAGCCGAGGCTCCAAAGAAGCGCTCGACGCAGAACGTGCAGAAGAGTTGAAAGAGGCATCAGTTTTCATAACAGTTTGCTCATCACAGACATGACTTACCAAAGCAATGCAAGTCGAGAAAATGTAAAAAATTGCTGAGGATTGTATCCGTATGGACTAGATACGCTAAATTCGGTGTGTGGCCATACAATGATTATCATTCTCATTTTAGGACATTAAGGCATGAGTGGGAGTGTGAATATTGCTTATGCTTTTAGTGCTTGGATTTAGTGCTTAGGTTTAGTGCTTGAGAATCGTCTGTGTATCGTTACGCGCGCATCTACAGTTTTTAAGGAATAGGTTCCATGGTTTTATTGGCGAATAGTGCTCTGTCTGCTTCTCAGACTGTTGATAAAGGGTCAACGGATAAAAGGACAACTGGACTCTCAGCAGAATCTATTTTGCAGGGCATTGACGCAGTTGAAGTGAGTCGTTTGCCGCTCATTTGGCAACAAATCTCAAACAGAAAGGCAACGGTAGGACATAGCGATCCTGACTTTTTAGTCGCACTAGCTCGATTGTTCTATACAAAAGCAACAGATCAGAGTCCTGAAGTCTTTCAACAGAAACGCATTCAGCAGGAACGCATTCAATACAGAGGCGAGCAACAAAGAAGCGAGCATCAAAGAAGCGAGCAACAAAATAAAGGCGAGCAACAGAACTCTGATTTTCACTCTTTTTATGCGAGCGAGGCGAGCGAGACTTTAGAGTTTTTTGGTCACGATTTTGTCAAATCGGCGTATCCAGATTTCGATTTGGCGTTAGAAACGGCTAGCGCGCAAGACGGTGCGGATCGGGTTGTCACGTTTGTCCGTGAGGTTTTTAATGACCTTGGGTATGCGCTACCGGCGAGCTTCTATCGGATGTTGTTGTGCCCGATTGAGCGCGACTCTATTCATGAGGCAAGGCCGATGTTTTTTGACCCGCAAATGCAAGGGGTCAAGCGAGCCTATGATGCTTGTCTTCACGGGTTTAATGTCACAGCTATGCTCATGCGGGTACAGGCTCATGCCTCGGCGCAGGGACTGTTGATTCAGCATGGTTGCGGCTGCGACCATTCTTTGGCTCAGCTCATTCCGGGCAGGGCAAAAGTCTCTTTTGAGTTTGAAAGTGCTCAGGGCAGACAAAAGGCGCTGACGGCGTATTTATGGCGCTGTTGGAATGAGTATTTACTCTTTCCGCTGGGCGTTCATGCGCATACTTTAGCGCTGTAGTTTAGAGCGCTAAAGTATGCGCTGTCGTTTAGTGAAGTGAGCTTTTAGGTGAGGATTGCGATCGCAGGAGCAGGCGTCAGTGGATTCGCCACGATAGGCTACTTAGTAGAGGCATTCCGTACTGTCTCTACAGCTGAAGTGACGCTTTACTGGCTACAGCCACCGAGAGAAATTAAGCTAGACAATCTGAGTCTCTCGCAGCGCGATCGCCTCATTCATCTGCAAAATATAGGCCTCGACCCGACCCGCTTGTTAGGCGGCGGCCAAGTGTATCATCCCGTGCAGCCGTCGTTATTTACCTTTAATGGTGATAGCGCCGCACGGGGATTTAACTTTGCCGCTGGGCGCTACGACACGACCGACTACTTTGAATGGGTACAGGAAAATCGCGACTTACTAGCTACCCTGTATCCAGACTTTGCGCCCGAAAATGGACAACAGCGCCACCCAGATCACACCCTAGACAATATCCAAGGCACCACCCCTCGGGGAGCCTATGGCCTGTATCTGCACGCTCAGGTTTTGGCCCTACAGGCCCAGCTGCCAAAGCATATAGCGCTGCAAGTTGTTCCTAGAGCGCTGCAGGGGTTTGAGCAAAATGAACAAACCGTCACGCTACAAACAGGCGACCGCCAGTTGAGCGTTGACTATCTGGTGCAGGCGACCGGACCTCGATTTACCAATCTGCGCTCTGAATGGGTCGATGGCGAAGTCACGCCTTCGGCGCATCGCATATTCAATGCTTACCCATGCGATCGCTACGGTCAAAACTTGCCGCCCCGAGTCACAGTCGTCGGTGCAGGTGCAGCCGGTATTGAGGTTGCACTTCATCTACTACACAATCTCCGTGTAGCGCACGTCACCTTAGTAAGTCGTCGTGCGCAGTCTCGCCTTCCCCAAGTAGAGCCAACAGAACCCTACGAGTGCCAGTGGTTTACCCGCAACAACATGCGTCGTCAGCCCACCGCTCAGAATGCACAGGCCCTACTGCAAAAAGAGCTAGAAACTTGCTACGAGGCCTGTCATTTGGACTATCCTGGCTGGGATGCGCTGCTAAACATAAAAGATTATGCCGGCTTTTTAGAAGCGTATTTAACAACAACAGCCCTATCTCCCAACCATCCTTTTGCTCATCTCGTACGCCCAGTCATGTCCTTTTATGGCCAGGTAAAAGATCTGTTGTCAGCCACTGAACAGATTGGCGTTCTACAGATGATTAATCGCGTAAAACCATTGTTTGCAACGCAGTCTCGCCCCTGCGCCGAACTGATGCTGGCGGCCGTCAAAGCCCAGCAGCTAAAGCTGATAGCAGGAGATTTTTTGCCAGACAAAGTCACCCCAACTATCTTGCGCTCAGATGGCGCTCAGATACATCCAAACTGCATCATCTTGGCGACAGGCTTTGCACCGTCGGTTCCTCCTTTTTACCCGCAGACCAAAGAGACTCGCTGCTATCAGGTGGTAGGCACCTCATTGAGTGCCGTCCAAAAACGAGCAGCAAACGTAGCAAAAGCTATTGTTTCTAAAGCCTCTAGCAAATCAGCAGACCCCCTCATCTATCGGTAACGTTTTCTCGCGACCGGCTCCTAATAACTGGCTTCCTAATAACTGGCTTCCATGACGTTCTCATACCCACGTGTAAATATGGACAGATAGATATGACATCCGGCGTCACACCATAGCCATCCTGTCATCCCAACAACAAAACCAATAAACCAATTTCCTTGGCCAGAAAACAACAAAAAAAAGAGCGCCTGCTTCTCAACGAAACAGACACTCTCCTATCAAGCAATTGGCCTTAAATAATCGGTCTCAAACAATTGGATTATCAAGCGATTTGCTCAGGCAAAAGGCTTTAGAAACTCATTTCAGCGGCCTGAACCCGCTCAACCTGCTTCTTCTTAAGAACCAAGAGAATCTGAGATAGGCTGATGGCAACGAGGAAAGCAATCAAACCTTTGATGCGATTAGGATTCTGCAAGACCAGCTCACGCTCAGTCTGACCAAAGCCACCCACATTAGGATCGCTTGTCAACGCAGTACCTGCCTCTACAGCATCACCCTCACTCACCAACAGCTCAGCACCTGCGCCAATCTCTTCGGTCACAGTCTCACCGTCAGCCGTCGCAATAGAAACGCTATAGCCAGTATCAGTCGCATCAACAGCCGTAATCGTACCTGCTTTGGACGCGGTGTAAGTCACGTTGTTAGAAGCCAAGCCCGTTGGGTAAACCTGACCACGGCCACGGTTACCGCCAACAAATACTAGGTTTTTACCAAAGTGAACCTTTTTGTTGGTCTTGGGGTCGGGAGAAAGCACAGGAAAAACAATCTCTTGGTACTGCTCGCCAGGCAAGGGGCCAACAATTGCCCAGTTAGGATGCTCAGGGCTGTACTCCTGGAAGTAAGTGCCGCCAACTTCTTCCTTAATATCTTCAGGAATGCGGTCAGCAGGCGCGATGGTGAAGCCCTCAGGCAACATCAACACAGCACCGACATTCAGACCACCTTTGCTACCGTCGCCCAGCACCTGCTGAGAATCTAGGTCATAGGGAATCTCAACAGTCGCCTTAAATACGGTATCTGGCAAAACAGACTGGGGCACTTCCAAAACAGTCTTCTTGGCACCTAGATGGCAGTTTGCACAGACAATCTTGCCGGTAGCTTCGCGAGGCGTTTCGTAGTTTTCCTGAGCCCAAAAAGGATAGGCATTGGCGGACTGAGGTAGTGTCCAGCTACTAGAAAAGAGCAGCAGGGCCGCAGCGAACAAAACGCCAGCGCTACGGGTAATGGCACCAAGGCTAGCTTTCAGCTTGGTAGAGATAACTTGAGGAAATGGGGTTTTCATGCGTGCGTACTAGGCGAATAAACAGAGCAAATAAACAGTGCTACGAACAAAAATCTATTGACGAAAAGCATTGGCTAGAGGTTAAGACCACCAGGGAGAATCACCCGTGCGGAAGTCAGTCTCTTCCCAATTGGTCAAAACAACGTTGTCATCTTCAGTGACATCCGCATGAGTTAATGCCAAAGACAGAGGCGCAGGACCCCGTACGACCTTACCTTGGAAGTCATACTGGGAGCCGTGTCAAGGACACATAAACTTATTGGCGTTCGCATTCCAAGGAACGACACAGCCCAAGTGAGTGCAAATAGAGTTAATGCCGTAGCTCTCGATGCTGCCGCCTTCATCCGTCACGACCAAGTAAGTGGGGTCGCCTTTCAGGCCCTGTACCAGTACGCGCTCAGCCGCGCCATGCTCGCCCAAAAATTCACTGACATTTACATCGTTACCCAAAGCATCTTTGGCGGTTACGCCGCCACCGCCACCACCGCTGCTAGGCGGAATGAAGTATTTGATAACCGGATATGCAGCGCCCAAAACGGTTCCTGTAATCGTCCCGAAGGTCAACAGGTTCATAAATTGGCGACGCCCTAAATCGGGAACATCGGGGTTTCCAGAAGCTTGAGTCATAGGTCAGTCAGCTGTCTAAACGCTACATTAATAAAGAGAATTGAAAACCGAAACGCAGCTACTGTCCTTGATAAAGGAATGCTGTTCTAGCCTGCGAATAAGTGAGAAGCACATTACAGCACGACTCCATTTGTCACAGAACATTGCAGTTTCACTTAACATTATTACATCGTTCAGGGCTGGCACCGATTGGTGTAACTAAATGTAAACAGAACTGAGGTACGCTTATAGTGGACAGCACCTAGAGAGCACCGTAGCGTGCCTCCATCTCCAGTTTTTCAGTTTTCAACCGGCAACCCAAAGACGACAACAGAAGCAATGACCGGACAAGATTTACACACTCTGCTAGTCGAAAAATGGGGATATTCCTACGACGTACAGCTCAGAAAGCTACCGCGTAAAATTTTCTTCCAAGTGATGTGGCGCTACCTTGAGCAGGCATCGTTTCCCATGAGTGAGGCAGACTACTTTGCCCATTTAGATGAAATCACCTCATATTTAGATGCCTGGGGCGCTAGCGAGCAAATCCAAGCTTTCATCGAAAACACAAATGAAAAGCCTAGGCTAGGTAAGGCTGTTAGCATTCCTGTAGATTTAGGGGCCCGCGCGTCAGAGTGGCTCTTGGAAGATAAATAAATAAAACGCCCAAGCCTGATGAAATGGCTCGTCTGAAATGGCTCGTCGAACAACAGTCGCTTTGATGAGACTGTTTGATGAAGTTGGCAGAACGCGCGACAAGAGAATCTGCCAAAAGAATTTACCAGAAGAAAAATCGAATCAATTTACAAAGAAAACTGAAGCCCTGTAAAGTCACCGCTCCACAGCCTCATATCTACAATAGAGTTGTCGGTAGGCGGTAGCATAACAAAGGAAAATTGCTTGGTATGGATCGCTACCTGTAATACAATTATTAAGATTTTATTGGGGTAGTTCTTTACCTTATACGGTTGGCCCTCGTCATTTTTAAGTTGACTATACAACCGCCAACGGGCGCTCCTTTTGGAGCCACTTTACCGATGTAGTAGCCCCTTACATCGGTGCTCATAACATCCCAAATCCGTAAAGCCCCCCGCGAAACCAGAAAAAACTAGGCTGCTATTCTAGCTCTGGCTGATTAAAACACTTGCTGATTAAAACACTTACGTATAAAAAACTCATCGCTTCTATTTGCCTAACGCTGCCCTTTCGTCACATAAAAAGCGCCCATCTGTATATGGATTATCTGTCCATATATTATTCGTCTTTCGTCTATATATAGGACATGGGCAGCTTTTTAAGCGAGCTTCTGTTTTTGGAAACACGTTACCCATCAATAAAGTATCCTTACGGGCTTTCACCCGCTGCGTGCTCTATCAGTAGGTTGTATTTCTGAAGGAAGCAAACGTAACTAAGTGTTAAGGTTTTCACTGACCATCTCCACCATTCGCTTTGAGGACCTGCTGCTGTGACGCCTACTGCAATGCTGCCGGTTAAAACAATGCTTAACCGCATTGAAACCAACAATCGGCTAAAGCTTTTTTCAGGTTCATCTAATCGCACATTGTCTAGAGAAGTTGCCCGGTATTTGGGTACAGATCTAGGGCCTATGGTTCGCAAGCATTTTGCTGATGGCGAATTGTATGTCCAGATTCAAGAGTCGATCCGAGGCTGCGATGTTTATCTCATCCAGCCGACCTGCCATCCGGTAAATGACAACCTGATGGAGCTGTTGATTATGATTGATGCCTGTCACCGCGCATCAGCCAGGCAAATCACAGCTGTCGTGCCCTATTATGGCTACGCCCGAGCAGATCGTAAAACGGCGGGTCGCGAATCTATTACGGCTAAACTAGTTGCCAATCTGATTACCCAAGCGGGAGCCAACCGCGTTTTAGCCCTGGATTTGCACTCTGCACAAATCCAGGGCTATTTTGATATTCCCTGTGACCATGTCTACGGTTCGCCGGTTCTGGTGGAATACTTAGCTGGAAAAGGGATTGAAGATTTGGTCGTGGTGTCGCCAGACGTGGGCGGCGTTGCTCGCGCCCGGGCTTTTGCCAAAATGCTGAACGATGCGCCACTGGCCATTATTGATAAGCGTCGGCAGGCTCATAACGTAGCTGAGGTGATGAACCTAATTGGTGATGTGGAAGGTAAGACGGCTGTGCTGGTCGATGACATGATCGATACGGCAGGCACGATTTGTGAAGGGGCTCGGGTTTTGCGTGAAAACGGTGCCCGTGAGGTGTATGCCTGTGCAACCCATGCGGTCTTTTCGCCGCCTGCGGTTGAGCGTCTGTCGAGCGGCCTATTTGAGGAGGTCATTGTGACCAATACGATTCCGGTGGTACCAGATAGGCAGTTTGATCAGCTGACGGTGCTATCGGTGGCGAATATGCTGGGCGAGACTATTTGGCGTATTCACGAAGAAAGCTCTGTGAGCAGCATGTTTAGAGGGTAGAAGCGCTTACGCCTTAGCAAATAGTCAACAAATCAAAAAGGACTGCCTTCTTGTAAAAGTGCAGTCCTTCTTCTTGCTGACCGATGTTTTATCGATGGTTAACCGATATTTTCACCAGGTGTCCGAAAGCTAAGCTTGTTGGCTAGCTTTATCGTCTAGAGCGACGCTTGCGCTGACGCTGACGAGCTAGCGCTTTGCGCTTGTGCTTTTCGGGAGGTGTCTCAAAATAGCGGTTTTTCTTGATGTCTTGGAAAATACCTGCGCGTACGACTTTGCGCTTAAAGCGTCGTAGGGCTGCTTCGAGATTTTCGTCTTGTCCGAGGACAACTTGAGCCATGTGTGTTTCACCTCCTTTTAGTTATATGTGCTCAGGAGTCATAGTTTACCTCAATTTTGACAGGCACCCAACAATCACTTGGCCAACAATCACTTGGCCGATAACGAGTCGAGCTAGCTGGAAATTTATGGAAATAGCCCGATGGTGACGCTTTGTTAGTTGCCATCGGGC
>JBCBKQ010000224.1:0-9535 GCA_038521595.1 Cyanobacteria bacterium J06627_28
AAGCGGACTTTGATAATGCGGACGCTTGGCTTTCTAGTATTGCCTTCTCCCTCGTGATTGCCCACGGAAAAGTTCACCTACTGGAAGATGAATCGTACCGTCCTTATCTCACATCAGCTTATGTTGAAGCCGTTACAAAGCCCCCCTTTGAGCTACATCTGCTTCGGTCTTTGCCTGATGAGCTTTGACAAAGCTTCTGTCAGGGCAAGCCACTACGCCTAGTAACAATGCTGCCGATTGGCTCACCCTCAAAGATAAGTGGTCATGCAAAGTTAATTACAAACTTATCGCCAAAGCGTTTGCAAAACGATTTCAGAGTGTGGTTTCTCTCGTAAGAACCATCCGTTTTATACTGGACTGAAAAACTGTCTGATTTGTCTCATAGCTATGCTAGGGCAGTGGATGACGGCCCAATATTTCTTCTTCCGTTCGAATCGCCAACATTGTTGCTCGATTCAAATCCAACACTTTCGCTGTTGCTCTACCTGTTGCTGTTAGACCAATGACTTCAACACCTTGCCAAGTAAAGTGTTCTTTCCATATCTGTTGACGAGGGTGAAAAACCGAGACTTCTTGGCCAGTGTCTGGATCATCAATCGCTTGACGAGCACCTTTTCGAAGAGAGCAGGAAACACGTGCTAAAGCAAGTTTGTCAGAGACTGTTTTGCCTCCAGCGACTGAAGGAATAATGTGATCAATATGAAAAGTTGCAACCTGACCAGCCTGTGAAATGCCGCAGTATTCACAACGATTGGCGGCTCTTTGAATAACCAATTGACGCAGGGAGGTTGGAATAGCACTCATTTATGCTTGCTTCATTACCCGTGTAGAGCGTAAACGCAGCAGCGATAAAAATTCAGAGAGTTCGACTAGCCCTTCTGCTTCTGCCCGCTCTACTGGCGATAACTCGTATCCTTCATCTTGACGGTCCAGAAGCGCTTGCAAACGAGACTGCACAGCCTGTGGCAGCTGAAACCGAGTCAGCTCAACGGGACCTCAATCACTTCGGGCATAGCTAGTATTTAGGGTGCTTACAGCTCCATTGTAGAGGAAAGCCATGGAGGGAGAGATAGCGCTGGTGGACATGGACGCGAGCGACGCGGCAGTGGTCAAGTAGCAGAAATGCCGTCTGGGTAACGATAAACGCTGAATAATGAGAAGGTCAATGCGTTGTTTTGGTATATTTCCCCTGAGGCACAGTGCGTCAACTACTCTGCCTCCACAAACTATGGCTAATCGAAGGACGTACTACTGGCTGACTGTATTGATTGATTAGCTTAGGCGATAGGTCTACTTCCCACTGTGTTTGATTCTATTTTTCCGTAGTTTAGTTTGATGATGCGGTCTGCAATATTGAAGTAATGGTCGTCGTGGCTAATCACCAAAATTGTTTTGCCGCGCTGCTGTAGCTCTGGCAGCAGCTGAGTGTAGAAAATCTCTCGAAACATGGGGTCCTGGTCCGCTGCCCATTCGTCAAATAGATAAATCGGTCGATCTTCTAAATAGGCAGATAAAAGCGCTAAACGTTTTCGTTGGCCTTGGGAAAGGGCTGTTGTAGAGAGTTGCCCGTCTTTGACAGAGACTTTTTTCTCAAGCTGTAATTTTGTTAGGTAAGTTTGTGCTTGCTTGTCTACGCTTAGCGCATCTGCGCTCACGAGCCGCTCGAATAGATAAAAGTCTGAAAAAACAGTTGAAAAATGCTGCCGGTACCATTCGCGGTTGGCCTCTACAATGGCTTCGTCATCTAGGCGAAGTTCTCCCGAGTTGGGAACGTAGAGACCTGTAATCAGTTTAGCAAGCGTAGATTTTCCGCTGCCGTTGCCACCGACAATAAAGAGTATTTCTCCCGCTCGAATCGTTAGGTTGATAGGCCCTACTGAAAAGGAACTGTCCGTATCTGCGCTCATATAGGTATGGGTAGCATTGTTGAGCGTTAGGGTGTTCCACTGGGGTGAGAGGGCACTCGGTTTGGCTGCGGACGCGATTTCTGCGTGTTGAGCCAGGGTGAGTCCCATCTCATTGACTTTGCGGATAGAGACATTCGCGTTTAGGAGATTAGGCAGGCGTCTGAGCAACCCTTCGACATAGCTGATGACATAGGTGAGGGTGAGAATGTATGCAGGAAGCACGGACTGAAGGTCGGGGATAAACTGGGGCGCGCCAAAAAGCATCAGGCCAATCAGTAAGAAAAACAATAATTGACCACTTCCTGTAGAGAGGGCCGCGAACTTAAAAGCTGTTTTGTTGTAGTCGCGGGCGGTCGCCGCACTGACCTGAAGATCTTCCTCAAAAAAGCGCTGTCTGCGGATGACATGAAGCTTGAGTTCTTTGGTCCCTTCTGAAATGCCGCGAAAGTTCTTGAAGAGATGGTCTACTTCACGGCGAGCCAGGCTTATATAGCGGTAGGCACTGGTGATTAGAATTTGGACGCAGGCTACCGCGATGATTAAGAAAGTAACGACTATCGTCAGTCCCCAGCCGGAAAGCGTGCCTAAGTAAATCAGGCATCCACAGATGACCGCCACATCGATACAAAGAAAAGGGAGCACAAAAACAGAATCTGAAATTGCCTGTACGTCTTTGGTGAGCACGGCGAGTAGTTTGCTAGGGCCAAGGGCTTCTAGTTGCTGTAGGGGCGAAGCTAGAATTCGCTGGCTGAGCCGCATTCGCAGCTGATAAACGGAGTTTTGAGCGAGATCGATTAGCAAAAACTGTGACATCGCGCCAGTCAAGAGTGCGACTAAGGCAAGCCCCGCAAATGGCCATATGAGCGATCGCGCTGAGCCTTGCGTCAGGCTCGTGTTGATTAAGGCAATCAGCGAGGCGCTGCATATGCCACTCACTAGCCCAGAGAGAATGGCCACCACCACACTCACCCAAGACGATCTCAATAGCAGCCAGATAATATCCATTAAAATTATTGCCTTCTCAACGTCTATTTACTTACAGCAGCCAAGGTAGCTGTTGAACACAGTCAGGGAAAGATTCCTGCGGATCGCGGTATTGATGGAGCCGTGAGAGATTTTTTGTGAGCGATCGCGCCAAAGCCTTTGGCAGGGGTGCAGAATAAATCAGCCCCTTATTCAATGGCCCCTCAGCCAGTGAAGAAATCCAAGGCAATGGATAGTCACCAAACGACGAAAAGTAAAATGGCTTGACTCCGGCAAATGCTATGCCATATGCACCAAAGTTAGACCAGTTACTAATTAGCAACGTTTTCTTAATCGGATCGGTTCCGTTGTTGATAAAACGCCTGATCTTACGCATGCCGCCATGCTGCTCGACATACTGCTTGGTGGCAAAAAAGCCAAAGTGCTTTTCTCGAAAGGTATTCACCGCTTCTCTTATCCGCTTAGCAATATCGACCGGCGAGTCTTCTTGCCCGGTCATAATGTTAATAGATTCACTCAAGTTACCTAAAAGATTTTTCGGTAAATTTAGCTTGGCGCGATAGTTAACGACAATAGCTAGTGCGCGCGCCTGCTGCCGAGAATCAAGTTCAGCAATGAGCGTCAACAGGTGTGCGCACAGCGCATCGTTTTTAGAAAGTGGTTGGCCAGCCTGCTCGGACATCGCCTGTTGTATTGACTGCAGCTCGCCCTCAGAAAAATACGCTTTTATCATGGTTTGACGACGCGCCTTGCCCACCAAATAAAAGAGGAGTTGAATCAGCGCCTTAGTGTTTAGGTATCGGGTGCCGGCGGGTCGGCTATCTTTCTCTTTGTTTTGTTGTTCGCCTTTCTCATGTTTGAGCTGCTCTTCTAGGTAGGCCATTCTGTTGTTGACAATGAGTGGTTTTGTGTAGTCTTTCCCATTAGTCACTGCTGACCATGCCGTCATAAAGCTCATGAAGCTGTGCATATCTCCAATAGAATGATGCCAGCAGGCACCGAGGACCGTGCCCCCGCCGCGAAAGTGTGTGAGCTTGATGGTTAAAATCGGGGTTTGCTGTGCGATCGCCCGATTAGCGTCAATCTTATCGACGAATCTTTTTCGTTCAATGGTGGGCAGTTCATGGAGTGCCTGCTTTAGCGTCAGTTCATCCTCACAAACTGAAAAGCTAACCCCCGCGTTGTTGCACTCTAGCAGTAGCTGCTCGCCTGACTGCTTAAACCGACCGGCAAAGAGAGGAAAGTCGTTCAGCACTTGCTTGAGTGCCTTTATTAATGGTTTCTGCTGTAGTGTCTCTGGATAGAAAAAGACCACAGAGACCGGCAACCTTTTGAGCAGCTGATCAGGCAGTGAACATGTAATGACTTGTGGCGTATGTTGCTCGGCGCAAATAAGCGTTGATTCCAGTTTCATGGGCCCGACCCTTGCAATACCCCTATTACAGAGGTCGAAAGGCTACGTTAAGGGCCGAGAAAAGCTGACTTATGGCTGAGCTATTGGAACAACAAAATAGACCATCATGTAGGTGGTCTGGAGCACTGACGCATGCAGTTCTCAACTATTTTTCTGGCAGCTTGTACTGACCAACAATCCGCTTGGCAAACTCAGGCACATGCGCCGCTAGTTTTTCAGGATGATTGCGTCGGGTGTAGAGATAGTTGCGAGTAAAGTGTGAGTCGATGGAGAAGCGGGCGTACTCTAGACCTTTTGGCCCTATCTTTTCGATGACGACGCCCATGAGTTTGGCGGCCCACATGGGCAGGGTGACGCCCTTGTCGTAGGCGGGGATGCTGTTTTGTACGGCTTGGGTGCGATCGCCACTACTCATCACCGGCTGCGTCTCAATGATTCCTTCTAGTAGCTCAAACATTTCTGCCCCGGTGTCATTGCGCACCACAATCCACTGCCAGCCAAAGGGGGCACCCATGTAGCCCACCACAATATCTGCTAGAGAATTTGTATAGTCAAAGCAGCTCATACAGGAGGGTGCAAACACATCCTTGAGTTTGTTTGTCCTTAGACCAAAGAACGGCACCTTTTCTTCTGAGCCATCTTCATGCTTGAAATGCACCTGAAAGTCCTGCATGAATTCATAGGCGATCACCGTTTCAGGTGAGCGGCTGGTCGTATCCAAAAACTTCTGCAGGCCTGCGCGAGTCACATTGTCTACGCAGGGCATCCCAAGCACGTACAGCTTTTCTAGGCCAATCTCATGCTGCACGGCCCGCAGCGCCTGTATCTGACAGCCCACACCAATGACCAGCACGCGCTTCATTCCTGACTGTTCAATTTGATCGAGTACTGACAAATTAGGCGATAGGGTCGGCTTGTTTACCCGCGCTGCCAAAATGTCTTCTGGCGTTTTGGCGATGACGGGCATGGGTTGAAAGCGGTCGTCTTCGGTGTTTTGTACGCACACTACCCCTTCGACCAGTCCTCGGTTGAGCATTTCAATGGCGAGGGTACTGACAATGCCTGTCCACTGTGCGCCGTCGATGGGTTCTAGCTTTCTAGCGGCGATCATTTTTTGCTGCACGCCAAAGTACAGCTCATTTTCATTGTCTAGGTCACGGCTACGGCCATGGTTAGCAGCTTCTAAATCACTCACCTGCTGGTTTAAAAAGGCGCAGGCGTCTTTGACATAGTGAATATAGGAAGTGTCACACAGGCCGCATTCGCTGCAGCGCTCTTTTGCGGGCTTAGCCGCGCCGGGTTTGAGGCCTCTTGCTTTGGCGTGGGGCTTGGCCGAAAGGTTGGCTGAGGTCATGGTGGGGTGAAAACGGCGTTTGTCTGGCGTTTGGCTAAAGAGGGCGGTAGGGATGGATCACGCTTTACGAATAATCCGAAAGAGCGTAGGACAGGGCCTACTTTCTACCCTATGATCACGATACCGTAAGGCTTTACCCCCTTGTCGGTTTTGTAACTTTTTTTCTTTACTCGTAGACTTTAATCTTCTCTTTCCCATGCCCGAAGGCCCCGAAATCCGCATTGCCGCTGACAAAATTCAACGGGCGATTCGCCCCCACCCGACTACGGAGGTTTTCTTTGCGTTTGAGCATCTCAAAGACTTTGAGTCAGAGTTGACGGGCTGCCGAGTAACCGAGGTTGAAACCCGTGGCAAGGCGATGCTGACCCATTTTGATAATGGGCTGAGTGTGTACACTCACAACCAGCTGTATGGCAAATGGATGGTGCGAAAAGCGCATAACTACCCTGAAACGAAGCGGCAACTGCGGTTTGCTATTCACAATGAGAAAAAATCAGCGCTGCTATATAGCGCCTCAGATATTCAAATTTTGAGCAGCCCGGCAGAGATTGAGTCGCACCCTTTTTTAAGCAAGCTGGGGCCAGATGCGCTGAAAAAAGGGCTTAAGCCAGAGACGATTCAATCTGCATTAACGTCGAAAAAACACCATCGCCGCCGTCTGTCTACGCTGTATTTGGATCAGCATTTCTTAGCGGGTATTGGTAATTACTTACGCAGTGAAATTTTGTTTGTGGCGCGTCTGCATCCACAGCTGAGGCCCATGGACTGTAGCGACGAGCAACTGCAAAAGCTGGCAGAGGCCTCGATTGAGATTACCTACCAGTCTTACCGATACAAGGGCGTAACGAATGACTTAGACCTGGCCAATCAGCTAAAGGCAGAGGGTGCGAAATACCGCGACTATCGCTACTGGGTGTTTGGCCGGATGAACAAGCCTTGCTACGTCTGTGGGACGCCGATTGTAAAGGAAATGGTGAGTGCCCGCCGGATTTATTACTGTCCAACCTGCCAGCCAATATAGGCTGCAGAGATTTCTGCGTGGCCTGAGTGATGTGAGAAATAGGAGACATTTGCGAGAGTGTTCCTCTCGCAAACATGTCGCATTGCAACAATCTTTATATTTGCTTTAGATTTCGCGGTTTGGGTCAGGGTGCAGCTCATATGATGAGGGTAGCGCCGTCGTAACGAACGATACAGTTTTCGATGCTGCTTTCAATATTTCTCTTGATATCTCTTTTGGTATCCCTCCTGATATTCCTTTGGTGTCGTGCGTATATTACTGGTCGATGATGATGAAAGATTGATGCAGGTGCTGGCAGAGCGGTTGATTCAACAGCGCTATGCCGTCGATATTGCGGTGGATGGCAGTAGCGCTCAAACCTATACAGATTTGTTTGATTACGATCTGATTGTGCTGGATTTGATGCTGCCGGATGGGGATGGGATTCGGTTTTGTCAGGAGTTTCGTACGGCGGGCTATACCAATCCGCTGATGATTTTGACGGCGAGGGGTAGCACGGCGGAAAAGGTGCGGGCGCTGGATGCCGGGGCAGATGACTATGTGGTGAAGCCGTTTGACTTTGATGAGCTGTGTGCGCGGATTCGCGCTTTGCTGCGGCGAGAAAATCAGGGGCTGCCGACGGTGCTTTCTTGGGGATTGCTGCGGCTAGATCCGAGTACCTGTGAGACGACGTATCAGGATAGGCCTATTCGGCTAACGCCAAAAGAGTTTTCGATGATGGAGCTGTTTTTGCGCCATCCAAGCCGGGTGTATAGCCTGGGGACGATTATTGATGATTTGTGGTCGTTTGAATCGCCGCCTAGCGAAGATGCGGTGCGTACGCATATCAAGGGGCTGCGCCGTAAGCTAAAGGGCGTCGGTGCGCCGAAGGATTTGATTCAAACGGTGTACGGGCTGGGCTACCGGCTAAATGAAAGCGCGGCTGGTTGGCCTGCCAGCGAGAAAGCGTCTACAGAAAAAGCATCTGTAGAAAAAACGTCGAACGGTGTTGGTACGCCCAGTTTGGTGAATCAAAGCGATGAAAATCAGACGGTGCTGACTGGACAGCTGGCGGCGGCCTGTCAGCGATATTTTCGGACGGCCAGTCAGCAGGTGGCGACGCTAGAGCAGGCGCTGGATGCGATCGCTCAAAACACCCTCACGTTTGACCTCCACCAGGCCAGCCATGTCAGTGCTCACAAACTTGCGGGTTCGCTAGGTAGCTTTGGCATTGCTGGCGGTTCTCAGCTGGCGCGTCAGGTAGAAACGCAGCTGCAGTCAATAGCACCGCAGCAGTTGGTGGATGATGCGTCGGTTTCGCAGCTGCGCGATTGGGTGATGCAATTGCGAGAGCGGATCGATCTGGCTACGGTGCAGGCGGCGACAGATGCGATCGCTGCTTCTGTGGCTGAGGGCACGCCTGTGTTGCTTATTGTCAGTGAAGACGAAACACTCGCTGGGCAATGGGTAGCAGCGGCGGCACAGACTCAGCTACAGACGCAAGTGGTCACGACGCTATTTCAGGCTGCGGAGTTATTTCAGCTTTCTGAGGCGAGTGATTGCGTTGAGCGGACCGCTGACAATGAAGCCTCTTCTGTGCTGGAACATCCTGCTGCTCTCAATGAAGCGGTGCTGCCAGATATCGTGCTGTTCGATGTGACAACGCCAGGACTAACTCCGTTTTTACCTTTGATTCAAGCCGTGAAGCAGGCCTATTCGCTGCCTGTGATGGTGGTTGGCGATGCACTGCCGCTAGAGAGTCGGCTGAGCTTAGTCGAACAGGGTGTAGAGGTCGTGACCAGCCGTGAGGCTTCGGCGCAGCAAATTGTAGGGGCGGCGGTGGGACTGTTGAAGTCTGGGGCGAGTCAAATTCAAGTGGCGATCGCAGATGATGATCCTCAAATTTTGATGCTGCTAGAAACCAGCTTGGCCGCTTGGGGCTTTCAGGTCAAAACCTTTGACAGTGCGCTGCGGCTTTGGCGATGGATGACTGCCTCTGAGACGACGGCAGACGTGGTGGTATTAGATATTGAAATGCCCGGTATGGATGGCATTGAGCTGTGCCGGGTGCTGCGAGCCGATTCGCGGTTTCAGACAATTCCTATTTTGTTTTTGACCCAGCATCAGGAAGATGCGCTGCGGATGCGGGCGTTTCAGTCTGGGGCAGATGACTTTATCGATAAAGCGATCGCACCTTCGGAAATTGCGACTCGCCTACGTAATCAGCTCGCTAGAGCCTGCCGCCTTCAGGCCTGAATGAGTTCTTCGTCAGCGCTAGACCAGGCTGGGTGGGCAGTAGCCTAGGCCGCGTACAAAGGTGTCTTTGAAGTCTTCAATATCGGCGGGACGCAGCGCACCGTGCGACACGACGACGACATGATAGCGATGCATAACGTCTGTAATCGTGGTGCCGCTCTCTAGGCTATCGATGACGTTTTTGATGCGTGTGTTAAGGCTGTAGGGCGAGCCGTTTTCATTGAGAAATGAGATGAAGTCAAGATCTTTTTGGATAGGTAGGACTTCTTTGACTTTGATTCTGACGACCCAGCGATCAACGAGGTAAATCACCGTGACCGCATCTAGCGCGATCGCACCGTGCGCTGAACTGTGCGCCGAACCGTGCGCCGATAGGTAGGTCAAGAGCCTCAAGACCAAGCTGGTATTGGCAAAATAGTAAAAATATTGCATGTGCCTGTCGACCGCTACATCTATCAGCATAGTGACCAAATCTGAGTAAATTATGAAGAAACGCGTCTGCCCGGAAACAAATTTGAAAAATTGCGGTAGCAGAGAATACTGTTTGAGCCCTCTCTGAGGCTGTGATCTTGGCTAACTGGAGCGCAGGGCGTTTTACAAGATTTGAGCCTCAAATCTTG
>JBCBKQ010000225.1:0-9534 GCA_038521595.1 Cyanobacteria bacterium J06627_28
CCAAGGAGCTACTGACATGGCATTAGGCATAATAGTTGTCGTTATAACGCTTTGGATTCTTTGTACTGCAAACAGCTCTTCTAGTAGCAGTAAGCGTCAAATTTACGCTTCTGCAGCTCACAACACAAGCTTCAAAGTCAAAGTTGTAGATAGAGATAAGCAAGACTTGAATGAAATAACTCACGAATGGGAAAACGGTTACTTCTTGGTCTTTGATGCCCTTGATAAACGAAAAATCAAAAACCAAGGCAAGCTAAAAGTTCCTGGAAAGGTCTGGCATAGAGCACACATTGATGATGTGGGTGTACTTTCTGTGGATCAAGAAGGATGCTTTAAGTCTTTCAATCCTACACGGGTACCTGCAAGAGCTGCGTAATCGCTATAGTATATGGGCTGTGCTATTGCCCTTACTTTCATAACTTTGTGTCTAACCTTTTCGCTGCGGAAAAACGTTTATTTACGCCCGTCACATCTAGCGAAGACGCAATTCCGACGATTTTTGCATTTCCCAATGAGTACACCGTAGGCATCACTAGCCTGGGGTACCAAATAGTCTGGTCAATGCTATCCCAGCGGCCAGATATTGACGTCAGTCGGCTTTTTACCGATATCAGCGAACCTCTGCCTGCCCGCGCAGAACTCATGGGATTTTCGCTGTCGTGGGAGCTAGATTACGTCAATGTATTGACCCTGCTAGAAGAGCAGCAGGTTCCAAAGCGCGCGGTAGAACGCACTAATGAGCATCCTTTAGTTTTTGGCGGCGGGCCAGTCCTAACAGCAAATCCAGAACCGTTTGCTGCTTTTTTTGACGTGATTTTGCTGGGCGATGGCGAGACGCTACTTCACGACTTTTTAGAGGCTTACGGCCAAGTGCGCGGGGCTGAGCGGTCTGTTCAGCTCAAAAGACTGGCACAGGTGCCGGGCGTATACATTCCTTCGCTGTACGAGGTGACCTACGTCTCGGCAGATGGGCCCATCGCCGCTATTGTGCCTATCGCATCAGACATTCCACAAACGGTCAAAAAACAAACCTATCGCGGCAATGTACTCTCTGCCTCCACAGTAGTGACTGAAAAGGCCGCCTGGGAAAACATCTTCATGGTGGAGGTGGTGCGTAGCTGCCCTGAGATGTGTCGCTTTTGTTTAGCAAGCTATTTAACGCTGCCTTTTCGCGCAGCCAGTATTGAGGCGTCTTTGATGCCTGCCATAGAAAAAGGCCTGCAGGTGACTCGCAGACTGGGTCTTTTGGGTGCTTCGATTACACAGCATCCTGAATTTGATACGCTGCTGGACTATGTGAATCGGCCAGAATATGACGATGTGCGGGTGAGTATATCGTCAGTACGCACAAATACAGTCAATGCCAAGCTGGCCGAGACGCTGGTAACCCACGGCTCGAAATCGATCACCATTGCCATCGAAAGCGGCTCCCAGCGAGTGCGCAATATTGTCAACAAAAAGCTGGATACAGACGAGATCGCAGCGGCAGCACAGCAGGCAAAAGCGGGCGGACTTAAGTCGCTGAAGCTATACGGGATGGCGGGCGTCCCTGGAGAGAGTCAGGAAGATTTGGCTGAGACGGCTGAGCTAATGATTTCGCTCAAAAAGAAGGTGCCAGGACTGCGATTTACCCTGGGGTGCAGCACCTTTGTGCCGAAGGGGCATACGCCGTTTCAATGGTATGGCGTAAATAAGAAAGCGGAGAAGCGACTAAAGTTTTTGCAGAAACAGCTGCGGCCCTGCGGCATAGACTTTCGCCCAGAAAGCTATAGCTGGTCAGTGATTCAGGCCTTGATTTCCCGAGGCGATCGCCGCCTGGCCGACTTGCTCGAACTCACCCGAGGCTACGGCGATACCCTAGGCAGCTACCGCCGCGCCTTCAAAACGCTAAAGGGCACGCTGCCGCCGCTAGACTTTTATGTATACGAGCAGTGGCCGACCGACCAGGTACTGCCTTGGGATCATTTAGAAGGGCCGCTACCCAAAGCGACCCTGGTCAAGCATTTAGCCGACGCCCAATCCTACATGGATGCAGGCGTCTGAGGAGAAAGGCTAATGACTCATGGCTGTACGTGTTAATGATCCCTATGTCATTAAAAGCTCCATGTCATTAAAAGCTCCATGTTATTAAGAGTCGTATGTCATTAAAAGCCCCGTGTTATTAAACCTATGAATCGCTTGCTATGGGCGTTGGGTTGAGTCCAGACATAACGCTGCTGTCTTCTGGTGAAAGTGCTTGGCCCATTCTCCTGAGAGTGGCTCGCTTACGCAAGCTGGCGGCCCGTAGCTTGCTGCTGATAATAAACGGCAGCGTAATTGGCCACAGCAGTGTTGCCGCTGCGATAAATATCCACGCCTGCAGATTTACTTTTGAAACCTGACGGTCAGCAAAGAACGCTTGGAGAATCATCGCAAACGTAATGCTAGCAACAGTCCAATATGCAATAACCATTGACTTGAAGGTGAAGGTGATAGATGTTTAGTTTTCCCGTTTAGACCGATAAACCGCGAAACCCATATACCGCGATGTGCAAACAGCCGTTGAAACGGAGCAAAGGTGTAAGCAGATTTCTCTAGTAAGCAGCCGCATTATCTGCTCTGATTATGTTTTCAGGTGAAATCGAAGATAAACAGTGCGATAGAACAAATCTTAAAATTAGCTCGGAGGCCAATGCCCGATTAGGACTCAGATTTATTGTGCGAATCTGAGGTTAGGTTTCAAACCGGGTAAAATGCGCCAATATGAAGGAAATTAACAGGAACTTTTCGCTTGGTCTGAGTTTAAATGACACGCTCCCAGATGATGGTGAAGATTTATCCTCAGGTCTTATCGCAATCTGCACTAATCTTGTTGCACCTAATATCGCTACAACCCTGGTTTTATAAAGCTTCGTGCTTAGCAAGCTGCTCAATGCCTTAAGCAGCTTGCTATATAAAGATTTATCTTGATATGTTCTCAATGGCCCCACGGTCATCGGATGACTCAAGAAAACTAAATCCAAGAAAAGCATGCTTAAAAATCAGATAAAAATTGGATAAAAGGGCTGGTAAAGCCTTTATAAACCTCTCTTTATAGATTTCTAGGTCTCAACAACAGCTACTGTCGACTGATGTTGAGACTGCTTCCTGAGATTGTTGTTCTAAGGATTGTTTTAACCTATTTGCAGCTTCGGCGGGTGTGCAGCCGTCCACTGCTACAGTTGGAACAGTGCGATCGCGTTGCTCCAGGCCATATCGATAGGTACGATCATAATAGTCAAGAGTGATAGTCACTGCCGTAGCCAGATCCCCAGCTTTGATCGCTGCGATCGCCCGCTGTGTTCTTTCTCCTCCTAGGCGCTTACGAATCCGTTCTGTTGCTGCCACCAGATCATCTAAGTTGGCCTGCCCGTATATCTTCACGAGTAGCGCGACTCTTTCCGGGACGGGTCGCGTAATTTCCAAGGCGAAGGCCATTTCCATCTGCTCAAATAGCTCCGCCGGAATGCGACAGGCCCCCACCCGTCTGCTTTCTGCCTCTATCCAGATAGGCCGCTCTAGCTGAAAAGAATTCCACTGCGCAGCCAGCAAATTTTCAAAGTGCTCAGTACTGGGCTGCGGAGGCAAACAAAGCGCACCATAGCTACTCCCTCTATGGTTTGCATAGCCTTCAAGATCCAGCACCTGTTCTCCTTGGTTAGCCAGCGCATGGAGGATATCTGTTTTGGCGGTGCCGGTCATTCCACCCAAAAGAACAATCTTTTTAGGGATCGCTAGAGTTTTTCGAACCCACTGACGGTAGGCTTTATAGCCCCCTTTTAGGGTGACAGTTTGAAATCCGGCTAAATCTAAGGCCCATGCGATCGCACCGCTACGCATCCCCCCACGCCAACAGTGAATGCGAACCATTCCCTCGGGTGCGATCGCCTTTGCCTGTCGAATAAAGTCTCCTAACTTTGGCCCGACCAAATCAAAACCAAGCTCTACCGCCTGCTCTCTACTTTGTTGTTTATAGCAAGTGCCTACCTGGGCCCGTTCATCATTGGTAAAGAGGGGAAAGCTCACCGCCCCAGGAATATGGCCCTGCGCAAACTCTCCTGGACTGCGCACGTCTAAAATGGGCGCGGCGCTATAGTCAGCATCGGTAAGAAAGCTATCGATAGAAACTTGAAGGGTATCAGGCACAAGAAAAGAGCGTTATGGGATGAGTGGGCGTTACCACCTCACAAGTGTAAGGGGTTTCGTCAGCGTGTTAGCACTTTGCGACGGCTCGGTCACTGCGCCGATACAGCGACTATGGACATAGCCAGCACTACGCAGAGACTTCAGACAGGCTACGGTGTTCTCCTTTGGCACGCTAGCGAGTAGACCACCAGAGGTCTGCGGGTCAAAGAGGACCTGGAATTGGGGCAGATGAGCCGGGGTGCGACCTAGCTGAATGCTAGATAGCGCACCGTTGAGATTGCGCTGATGTAAAGAGCTAACCAGCCCATTTTCTAAGGTGTGGGCGGCACCTGGCAATATTCCTGATAGGCCATTATGGTCATCGACTAAGGCACTCAAGTCTATGTCTGCGCTCACTTGCGAGGCGCTGAGCATTTCAATGAGGTGCCCCGCTAGGCCAAATCCAGTGACATCGGTGCAGGCAGTTGCGCCATGTCGCTTGAGGCAAGTGAAAGCAGATTGATTAGAGAGCAGCATACTGGCGATCGCAGCTTCTATCCAGCGCCCTTTCGCCTGCTTTTGCTGATCAGCTGCAAAGAGCGTTCCTGTGCCTAGCGCCTTTGTCAAAATGAGCGATTGGCCCGGCAGCAGTCCGCTCTTTTTCCAGGTTTCAGCAGGATCTATCCAACCATTGCAGGCAAATCCTAGGGATAGATCTGAGCCTTCTGTCGTGTGACCGCCCACCAAAAAAGTTTTTGCCGAGCCCAGGGCATACATCGCACCAGAGAGCAGCTGATATAGCGTTTCTTCTTGTATTTTTTCGTTGCCATAGGGAATGGTCGTAAGGGCCAATGCGTTATGAGGCGTTGCGCCCATGGCAAAGAGATCGCTCAGGCAGTGGTTCACGCAGATTTGTCCGAATACATAAGGATCGTCTACGAGGGCACTGAACTGATCGACAGTATGAACGGCCAGCATTCCAGGGGGAATTTGGATAATAGCGGCATCGTCCGGCGCATCGAGGCCGGTGTAAACATTGTCGCGATGGGGCCAGTGTGCATCCGAGGATGCTTCATCGCGGACGCGGGTCAGGGCGCGAGTGAGGGTATGGTTACCGACTTTAGAGCCGCAGCCAGTGCAGTGCATTTCGGGCGGCACATCATAGCGCGATGACGGTGCCGGTGTAGCCTCAGGCCGAGACTTCATGTCGGGAAAGTCAGAAAACAGGGCCATAAACTTTTGGTCGATGCGGTGCTTCCAGGCGCGGCACCATTTGGCATGGATGGCAAACGGTCCCCAGGAGGCAATAGATTTTTCGGTATCGGTGTCAATAATGTTGAGGTAGCGGCTTTGGGGCTTGAAGGTTTTTAGGGGAAGGCCAACAACCTGACGCTTCAAATTTTCGTGTAGGGGTGGGCCTTGGCGGACAGCGAAGACGCCCGCTTTGGGTCGGCGGTGGTTCACCATGGTAGCCACATCGCCAGCCGCAAAGATGTTTGGATGGCTCATGGCCTGGAGGGTATCGGCAACAGAGATGAATCCATCAGGGGTAAGGGTGAGATTGCTTTGAGCCAGCCAGGACGGCGCGGCAGCATTAGTGACCCAGAAAGTGCGATCGCACGTCACCACCAGCCCAGACTCACAGCGCACCGCCTCTGGCGTCACCTCACAAACGCTTTCACCCGTATGCACCTGTACATTTCGAGCCTTTAACATGCGCTCCACCATGCGCTGCGTGCGTCTGTTGCGGCCTTTTGCTAAGCGATCGCTCCGCTGAAAGATATGAACGCTCACCTGTTGTCTTCCATTTGCGCCGTGACTTTTCATCACCTGCCGCAATCGCACCTGCATGGCAAAGGCCATTTCTACCCCACCGACGCCGCCACCGACAATGCTAATCACTGCGGGCATCTTAGGATTCTCTTTTAACGCGCTAACAAGAGTGTCTAAATAACTATTCCAAGCCTGCAGTAGATTAGACACTGGCTTCGCAGGAATCGCATACTCATTAGCGCCAGGTACCTGAGACTTTGTCGGTGTACTACCAATATCAATCGAGAGCGTATCGTAATAAATAGGGGGATGGTTCCGACAAAAAATCTGTTGCGTCTTCGTATCGAGTCCAGTCATGGTGTCCATAACGAGACGGCAGTTGGCAAAGCGCGTGAGTGGTCGCAGGTCGATATGGGCCGTATCAAAGTCGTAAAGACCAGAGATATGACAGGGCAACATGCCCGAGTAGGGTGTATCGGCCAAGTTTGTGATGAGCGTCAATCGCACATTGCTCGGCCAGGGAGTCATCCCCATTTTACGAAGTACCAGCGCATGACTGTGGCCGCCCCCGACAAGGACTAAATCATGGGTAATCGTAGCGGCAGTTTGCATGGCGAAAAGTTGATGAGAAGTGAAACCGTCAAGCACTGACCCGACTACTCTAACGAGAATAGTGAATCATCGGTTGAATGATGTTTATGTTGTTGCTGAATAAACGCTGAAACATAACGAATATGAACTGACGAAATCAGCTAAACGAAACTACTCCCAAGGATGGTCTACTTTGTGTGGTGAAAATAAAACCTCACATCGGTTGAACCATGGCTTTCTAAATTAATAACCGCTAAATCGTAAGCCGTACTAAGTCTGTCTGGAACTTTAGGGCAGGTAAGAAAGTCCTATTTAACTACATGTTAACCTCCTGTTAATGATTGGCAGTTCGTATACTGCACTGCATTAGTCATGTCAGGACTGAGGCTACTGCTGCGGTTTTCATTCGTCATCCAGCTAAAAGGACCCTCACACCATGATGAAGTCACACACACTGACCAATCGTTTGTGGTCGAAGTATTTTTGGTGGGTGTTAATGTGGCTAGCAGCTGCTTTATCTGTTGAGTTTTCCTTGTATCGGTTAGTCGGTAGCTTAAGTGAAGATATTCCCAGGCTTTATGGAAGCTATGCTCTACGGAGTCTCTTTTTCATTCTTTCTAGCCTCCTTGCTGTTGGTGTTTTTCACACCAAAGCCGTCAAAAAGCAGCGTCAAGAAGGTACGTTATTTGCAAGAAATGCACTGAGGAGTAAGCGTCAAAGCCTACTAGCAGCTAGCATTGTGTTCTTAAACCTTTTGTTTGTCGGGCTGCTGTTTTGGATCCCTTCTCTTTTCTCTGCGCTGGCACTCGAAGGGTCTTTAGTAGAAACACTCTCAGCAATTTTCTTTTTTGTAGGATCTGCTGTTTTTGGAACGAAGTTCTATGGAATACTTCGCCAACGATTTCCTAACAAATTTTTGGTGATGCTGGGGCTAGGATTTCTGACCATTATTTTCTTTGTGATTGCAATGGAAGAGGTCTCTTGGTTCCAGCGGATACTAGCTTTTGACACTCCTGAGACGTTTAGCAAAAACTTACAAGGCGAGTTCAATATCCACAACTTTGCCACAAAGATGTTCGAGAATGCCTTTTATACCGGGGCATTTGTCTGTCTTATTGGATTGCCCTTTCTCTACAGTGTTTCAGCTATTCCTGGAAAGCTGAAAGGGTTAGAGGTCTTTTTGGGCAGCCGCTTTACCCTGTGTGTGAGTTCTCTCTTTGTTGCTTACAACTATCACTACTGGAACTCGTTCTCTACTCAGCTGCCTTATTTTTTGACATTGATAATGCTAGCTAGTCTGTTCAGGCTGAGCAGTACAAAAGGAAATAAGCGGGTTTACATTACGTTTTTGTGCTTGCTGCTTGTGACTCAACTTTCCTTTTTCTTGCAGGGGCACACCATGAATCGGCTATGGGATGCCACTGAATATAAAGAATTTTTCATTGCACTTGGTTTTTTACTTTATTCGTTTGATGTCAGGCGCAATCTTCTACAGTATGTGTCAAGGTATAGCAATGCGCTGGTGCCATAAGGGGCAGTATCTCCTGCTGAAAGTTGTTCTATCTTAAGCTGCTGTAGCGCTTACATCTTATGAAAGGGAAGTATTCAAATTCAATAATTTATTGGATGTACAAGCTTTATCGGCTGGCCAAGCGATATCAAATTTCAAAGCTTATTTGCTGGGAGAAAGCTGAACTTGCCCATCCGCTAGACCCTGGCTGCACAGTTTTGTTAGGGATGTGCTCAAGGCTGCCTCAGGTCATTTATGCTAATTTGGCCTGTCTTCAGCAATGTGTCTGGGATGAGTTGAAAGCAGTTTACATTATTGTAGATTGCCGAAAAAGTGACTTATCACCAGGTACTGAGGAAGCGATTATTCACGCCTTTCCGCAGCTAAACATATCGTTCTTTTACTACAGTGAACAGCAGTATCAAAAGGCTGAACAGCTTAAGCTTCCCTACCTTTATGCTTGGCTGTCATGGTGTGTAGGGCTCAAGCATGCCAAAACGCAAACAGTCCTCATTCACGATTATGATGCATTGATTTTGTCTAGAACTGTACTCAAGCGACGCTATGACGAATTTCAATCGTCGTCTGCAAAGCTCCAGGGCATTGAATGGTACAAGGGCAACGGATTTATCCACGCTGATCGCCTTGCCTGCACGTTTGAATGCTTTGCCGACGTCGAATGGCTGCGGAGCTTTGAGCCGATTGAGCTATTTAACAATGTGGGAATTCACCAGGGACGTTCTGTAGACTACGACATTTTACTAGAAATACAGGCTCGATACCTTGAGCCGATAGAAAGAACAATTTCTCCCATGTCACAAGAGAATGCAGAACTTGTCCATCCCAGTCAGATGATTCATCAATATACGATGTTTCGCAAGTTCCCAGGCCGTTCGCTTCCCTGCTATTCCATGATTTTATTACCGCTGTTTGATTACTTGTCTGGAGAGCAGGACGCCTTCCAAAAAGCCACAGCGTCGATCACACAGACAGGTATGCTAATGCGAGAGAGTGTTGTCATTAATTTGACCCAGCTTGAGGGTAAATACCTACACTGGGGCTTGCAGCAGAGTGTTCAAGCCTTAGTTGCTTTTCAAGGAACTCCGCCCGAAGGCTTTTTTGCTTATTATCAGGCGCTTTATGCGACTGTTGGCTGTCAGCTGAGCGGTATTCAGCATGAGTTTGCCACAAGTGAGCATCAACAATGGTTTGCCCAGGCTCAGCAGTTGAGCGTTCTTTCTGCTGTGCAGATAGGCAAAAAAGATAGAACAACTCCTAAAGAAATCAACGCCTATTCTTCGCTGAATCGATGAAAGATTGGAACTATAAGGCACAGGCCAAAAGACTATTTTCACTCCAGATTTTATATCTGTGCCTTGTAACAGATGTAGCGTTTATTGCGCTAAATCTGCTGTATGAAATCCAAAATTCCTTGATGTACTGAAACACCTCAGCATATCCTCTGTCCTGAGTTATCTTCAGAGCGGTGTCAGTAATGCCAGGGTGGAATTCATACA
>JBCBKQ010000226.1:0-9534 GCA_038521595.1 Cyanobacteria bacterium J06627_28
GATACTCTCACTTGAGAGAAGCGATAGATGCGATCGCCCAGATAAAAATTAGAGAATAAGTGCTTATAGCTACCAGCGTAAGCAAGTAATCTTACATAAATTACACTTAGCCTCTTGCATCTTCGCATAATAAAAAATATAGTTATTTCTACCAACAAGTGTAATTTATGTAAGATTACTTGCATACGCTGGTAGCTATAAGCACTTATTCTCTAATTTTTATCTGGGCGATCGCCTCTATCGCTTCTCTCACTAACTTCTCCCACTTAGGACCTGTAAAGAAATAACCTCATGGATATGGATTAGATTCAATCAGAAACCCTCATCTGAATCAGAAACTCCCATATACATTGGTACAAAGTTGGTGCAAAATTGGCGCAGTAAATAATATGACCCTTAAATCTGCTGTCTGCACTAAGTTTGTTACACCTAAGTTTGTTACACCTAGTACAGCTAAGATCCTCGTTCTATAGAGCTTAGTGCTTAGCTGGCTGCTCAATGCATCAATCAGCTGGCTATAATTTCTATCGAGGCTATAGCAATCTGCACTAAGCTTGTTGCACCCAGTACAGCTACAACCTTTGTTCTATAAAGCTTAGTGCTCAGCAAGCTGCTCAATGCATTAAGCAGCTTGCTATAACGCCTGTTTACATCAGTAAACATAGAACAGAACACTATGCAGGTCATTGTACGGTGCACTACGGTAAATGTATAAAGTCTCTAAATTCTGTGCTTAGGTCGCTGAAGTATCAACATTATCTGAGGCCGTCAGCTGCCTGAGAAACAATAAAATAGCGCCCGGCAGTGCCGTACTGGCGACTAGCACTAGCCACAGATTTGCACCCACCTGTAAAGGATGATCTAGTGCCCAGCCACCTAATGCTGGGCCAAGCAAAAAGCCTATGGCCCAGCATTCTGACTCCAGTGCAAAGTAAATACCTCGCTGGTCAGCAGGAGCCAGATCTCCAGTGAGCGCGCTAGCCGCAGGGCCATAGAGAATTTCTGCCAGGGCAACGAGGAAAAAAGCCGCAATTGCAATTTCTAATACAGGCCCGACGGCAACAATGCCTGCCAACCAAAAAAAAGCTGCGCTCCCTGCCCACAGCACCAGCGTAAACAACAAAATAGCAACGTGATCAATCTGTTTTACCCAGCGGGTAATGGGCAGCTGAGCGATAATTTTGACCAGTGCATGAAAGAAAAAGAGATAGCTGATGAGCTGCTCTGAAAAGCCCAGCGCATTTCCTTCAACAGAAGCTGCCGGCACAAAGTTTGCTAGGTATAGGGGTAACGTACTGCTGAGCTGAGCACCGTAAATAGCAAAAAAGGTATTTGCAAGTAGGAAGGTTATAAGGGTGCGATCGCGTAATGCAATCCCCCAATTCACCGCCACCTGCCGCAGCCGAATCTCCTTTTCTCGCGTCTCCGCAATCGTCCGCCAAATAACTAACCCAAAGACCAAATACACTAGCCCTTTTGCCACAAACAGCGCTCGGTAGCTTCCCGCCAAGGCAATATATTGCCCCGCCAGCAGTGCCCCCAGTCCTAGACCTAGATTGTTCGACAGCTGAGAGAGCGCAAACGCCTCTGCCCGATTGTCTTCTATCGTCAAGTCAGCAATCACCGCCAGCGTCGTTGGCCAATACAGGCTCAGGCCCAATCCCAGCAGCACATTCCCAGCTACCAATAGCCCAAACGTATCGGCATAGGCCAAACAAAAACAAGCCATCGCTGAAACCAGCGCCGCTAATAACAGTGTTCGCCGTCGCCCCATCCAGCGAGAATCTATCGCGCAGCCTGCAAAGAAGCGTCCAAAAATTCCAGAAAAGCCAGAGCTACTCAGGGCTAACCCCACCTGCGTCGGCGAAAACCCCAGCTGATTGACAAAAAAGAGAGAAGCGTAAACCAGCGTAAAGCCTTGGCCAATAAACAAAAAGAGCTGACCTGCTACTAAAATCCAAATCTCTCGCCTGAGCTGGGGCAGCCCGGTCAGCTGAAGGCTCAGCCACGGCCTAGTCATGGCTGAGCCTTCATTTCTCTAATCATTTGCCAGGTGATAACCACACAGGCCGTTAGCCCAGCCATGGTGTAGAGGCCCACCACACTCAGTACCGCATAGTCAGGGATTGAGAGCGTGTCCATGTCTAAGTCTTCTCCGATTACCTGTAGCGTCTCTGACCCAAATAGCTTGATGACAAAGAGCGGCAAGATTGCACAAAAGTTATGAAAGGCATGGAGCAAAACAGCCCAAATATAGCCGTAGCGCAGCCGTACAAAACCGAGCAAAAAGCCAATGATCACCTGAGGCATGACCACAAGGGGCAAAAAGTACCACACGGCCATGTCGTAGTTGGTGATGTGCACCACCCCAAACAAAATGGCAAAGCCATAAAAAACAAATGTTGCCAGTGGGCCAGCTGCAATCCGAATAGCCGGTTCTTTTTGAGAGCGCCTTGAGCGACGCCAAAATAGATAGAGCGTTAGGCCAATCATTGTAGACATGGCCACCGCAAGAAAACTAGGTGGTATGACGTCAGCGAAAAACCCTAGGACTACAAAGATAAATAAGGAGGCCGCCAGCATCAAATTTTCGATATAGGGCCGCAGCGGCAGTCGAAAAATGGCTTCTTCTAACACTGGGGCCATGATGACGCCTGCAAAAAACAAAGGGCCAATGGGCGTAGCGTCGAACATGTCCTGGATTTTGCTGGCATCCTGCAAGCCGGGAATCCGGCTGATGAGAATGCCCGCAGTAATAATGGCGCAGAAATGCACGCAATAGAGCCGGAGAATGCGATTGCGGATGGTGCCCGTACCCAAGGTTTCGGGCGGCGCGGTGAGATCGGGCGATCGCACAAATTGAAGGTAGCTACGCAATAAGCTCTCAGACATCTTGGATTATGGGGTCAAAGGGGCCATCATAATAAAACACTACAGGACGACGGCTTTTCGTATCGTGTGTCAGCTCAGCGTGTTGCTTTTTCACCGACCAGCAGCTCACCAAATTTTGGCGACCATAAGCGCCCATCCCGCATTTGAAAAAACGCCACATCTTTACACTTGCCCTTACGATTTTCTAGCAGCGAGCAGCGCAGCATCATTTTATCTTTACCCTCTTTTTTATAGTGATGCTGTATCAGCAGTGCACTGCACACTGGGCAAGGATACTCTGTAAAGGCTTTGGGATCGCTCGCCCGCTCAGAATAGGGCAGCTCGTAGGTTTTCTGCTTTGGATTCCAAAACATAACGGTGCCACACAGCGGCGACTCACACTTTAGAAAGTGATTGGCCTTGAGCTTTTTAGACTTTGAAGGAATCTTGCTCAGTAAAGTCTTGCACTTAGGGCAAGGAACTTTACTTTTTGCAGATGCTTTCTTAGCTTTCTCTTGCTGGGCCAGCTGCTCAGCGGGCGACAGGTTTGTAGGTGGCTTAAAGACGCCACAGTCTGAGCCTTCCTTGGCGCTGCCTGTTGAAAACGTTTTCGGCACGCCTACTTTTGTCTTCTTTTGAATTCTGTTGTTTGTAGGCCTGCTGTTCGTTTTTTTACGATTAGATTTATGGCCTTCTTCTACTACAGCTTCGCTGACAACATTGCTTGCCTCTGCAAAGGTTGACCCTGATTGAAGCGATTTCATTTGCTCAGTGGACAGCTTCGCCTTGGCTTGCTGAATAGCGGGGCCAAAGTATTCTCGGTGCCAGGTGGTGAGGTAGGTCTCCCAATTTTGTTTCCCAGAGGCGATCGCATCCAAATCCGCCTCCATCTTTGCCGTAAACTCGGGCTGAATCAAATCTGGCAGCAACAGCTCTAGCGCACTGTCTAACGCTAAGCCCAAAGCGGTTGGTTGAAGCTTACTTTTTAGTAGCTGCGCGTACTTGCGCGATCGCAATGTCTTAATCGTCGGCGCGTAGGTACTCGGCCTGCCAATCCCTTTTTTCTCCATCAGCTGCACCAGCTTCGGCTCGGTATAGCGCGGCGGCGGCTGAGTTTGTTTCTTTTCACTCTGGGCTTCTTTGAGCTGTACGGCCTGCCCCGGCTGCACAATCGGTAGCTGAGCATCCGCGCTTAAATTATTCCAATAGCGGGTATAGCCCGCAAACTCGACAACCTGCCCGCGAGCTTCCCAGTAGGTGATATCTGGAAGCGTCCCCGCCTGGCTGACAATTCGCGTTTTACGCAGCCGCGCCGGACAACACTGTGAGGCCACCGCCCGATTCCAAATGAGTTCATATAGCTTGGCGGCATCTGCGGATAGTGAATTCTTTAGCTGGGCAGGCGTTGCGGTGACCTCCGTAGGGCGAATCGCCTCGTGGGCAGCTTGGGCCCCTTTTGGAGCGCGATGTTTGGCCGCTTGCTTTGGCACATTTGTAGGATCGTGCTGGGTTAGATAGCTGCGCACCGCCGTGCAAAAAGGGGCAGACAGTACAACAGAATCTGTACGCATGTAGGTGATGTGACCGCCTTCATACAGAGACTGGGCCACTTTCATAGTTTGCTCTGGGTTAAAGCGGAGCTTGGTACCAGCAGACTGCTGAAGGGTCGAGGTGATGAAGGGAGCGGGTGGTTTTTGGTGCTTGATTTTGCCTTCGGTGGTGAGAATGGTATGTGGATTTGTGCGGGCGATCGCAACTAACCGATCCGCCTCCGCCTGGGAACTCACCCGCTCAGATTCTGCCCCTTGCTTTTGACCACTGCCTTTATCAGCCGCATCGTCCGTTTTGTCTGTCTTTTTGGGTTTGCCCGCCGTCGGCGTTCTCTTATTCGGTGTTTGTTTATAAAAAGCCTTGAACCCCTCTTCGTAGGTCACCGACACACTCCAATAGTCCTGCGGTGTAAAGGTTTGAATAGCTCGCTCACGCTGGCACAGTAAATGTAGGGCTGCACTTTGCACTCGCCCCATAGACTTCGCGCCATTGTTCAGCGGCCACACTACGTGACGGCTTCCTTTGTAACCCACGAGCTTGTCTAGACAATCGCGAGCCCGACCAGCAGCGACTAAAGCCTGATCTAGCTTGCGCGGATTGGCCACTGCCTGGCGAACCGCCGCAGGCGTAATTTCGCTATAGACGACTCTCTGAGGAGACTTTAGCCGCAGCGCCTGCTGCAAATGCCAGCCAATGGTCTCGCCTTCACGGTCTGGGTCAGTGGCAATGTAAACGGTGTCAGCTTTTTTCACGGCCTGACGCAGGCCTGCAATGGTTTTCTTTGCACGGGCATCGCGAGGGGCGTATTTACAGGTGATGCGATCGCCCGCCAAATCAAACCCTAACGAATCTTCCCCTTCATTTGTCAGCTCACGGATGTGGCCCATACTGGCCTTGACAATCCAACCCGCACCCAAAATCTGGCCGAGTTTTTTCAGCTTACCGGGGCTTTCGATTAAGAGTAGCTTGGTCATTGCACACTGGCCGCATCGGCTCGCACAGTTAACTACTATCACTCTAGTACAACCGATCTATTTTGTCAGACCAAAACATAAGCGGGCATACCCTCTCCGGAATTTCTTTAGAAAATTTGATGACCGCTTGCAGAATTCTTGAATCTATACCCGATAGCTGAATAAGCGTACAGTTTTAAGAGAGGATGCATGAGTGTCCCGATAACTCGACTAGCCCATCAGCAGACAGTCCAGCCGACTGTGCTTCAGCCTATGACCTCTCCAGGAAGCCGTAGACAGCCAGATCCTTTAGAGCCGCTCGTCAAAGAAACCTGCGCCCACGCCATCGGCAGCCCCCAGCGGCAAAGAGGTCTAACCAAGCTCATTCGCAGCCTTACCGGAGAGCTGTGGCATACCTATGATCCCTATTATGCTGATGCCCTTCAGCAAACTTGGATTTACTTCTGCCGCAACCTGTGCGAGGCCACCACTGGCCGGGCCTACGACCCAGAAGTCGCCAAGCTCACTACCTGGCTAAATGCCTACCTCAAGCGTCGCATACAAGACTTTCAAATCGCCGAAAATCGACAGCGGGCCACCACTATCTCTCAATCTAGTCTTCGCAGCAACAAAGACGGCGATGCCCCCCTCGACCCCATAGATCGCCTGCCCGCCCCGCCAGATATTCCCCCCTGGCTAGAGCAGGTCAGAGCCTGGGCCGACGCAGATGCAGACGGCAGCCTGACCGCAGCTCATATCGGCAAACATCCCAACGTGACCGCCCGCCTCCTAATTCTCAAGCGGTTACCGCCAGAAACCCCCTGGAAAACGCTCGCCGCCGAATTTGGCATTTCTGTGGGCACGCTCAGCAGCTTTTACCAGCGTCAGTGCCTCACCCGCCTGCGCACATTTGGCCAGTCACAGGGCTTCTTCTAGCTAAATTCTTCTAGCTAAATTCTTCTAGCTAAATTCTTCTAACGAAATAAGTACACCTGTGGGCCATAGCCTTTCTCTCTTTTCTTCTTATATATTTATTCATCCCGCCACCGCCTAACTCTTCAGAGCCACCTAAAAATGATTACTTCCCCGACGCAGCAGGCCATTACCCTCCCGATTACAACAGAATTTATGCAGGCCGCTGAGCAGTTTGCCCGGCGCTGTCCATTTGATGACAAGGCAGAACAAATTCGCCAGAATACGCTGGCCGTGTGCGTGGTCAATGCCTACTTTCAGCTGCTGGATATTCCAACTGCGCTGGCCGAAAGCGATAGCTGGAATCCCATGATGCAAATGATGGCGAATGTAGCCGATTTGAAACTGCCTGAGGTAGGCGTTCTTTCTTGTCGTGTGGTGACTCAATCCGACTCAGCCTGCTACATTCCTCCAGAAGACTGGCATGATCGCGCTGGCTACATTGCCGTTAGCCTAAATGAAGCAGCCCAAGAAGCCACGCTAATCGGCTTTTTGGCAGTCGCCCCGCAGTCTGACTATGTCGCACTGGCGCAGTTTGAAGACATAGAAGCCGTGATTGATCGGGTTCATGAGCTGCGAACAGCGTCTGCGGCAGGTCGGTTGGCAGCGCAGGCCCAGACAGGTTTGACACAGTTAGGCCAGTGGGTAGAGGGCGTGGTGGAAGGCGTGGTAGAGGATGCTATTGCAGCCGGTTGGCAAGCCGTTGATACGCTCATCAACCCTGTAGAACTCGGCTTTGCCTTTCGTAGTGCGGCTACCGAATTTGCCGAGCCGAGCATCCTCAACGACATTAGCCGTGCCAAGCTTATTGACCTTGGTATTCAGCTTGGCCAGTCTGCACGGGTTGCCCTCGTTGTCCACCTGATGGCGCTAGACGATGGCCGCACCGATATTGTGTTGCAATTGCGCCCCCTGGGAGAGTCTCCTTATTTGGCTGCAGGGCTCACCCTCACCGTCTTAGACGAAAACGATGCGATGTTTATGAGTGCCACCTCTCGGGAAATTGATAACTATATTCAGCTGCGGCTGAGCGGCCAATCGGGCGAGCGCTTTGGGGTAAGCGTATCCTCGGACGACGCCGAGTTTTACGAACAGTTCGTCATATAAGTTATTTCTGGCTACAGCATAGTTGCGACTGCCTGCATGGTGTGGTTTAACTAGGCTCATCGCCTACATTGCCTTATTGCGTCACTGCCCCATGAGCTTTTCTATCAAAACGGTTTTTGTGCTTGCTGCGCTAAGTCCAGCGCTCACTTTTGCAACAACGTCTTTTAATGGAGCCTCTGCGCAACGGTCTACGCTACCTTCTTTGCCGCTTGATCAGGTTAATGCTGATGCGTTTGTCAATATTGGTAGACCGGGGAGTCGTCGGCAGGGCAATAGCGCAGAGGCTGGCTGCCCCGAGGGCATTCCGTTAACTGCGATCGCATACTCATCTCCCAACCCCAGCACCGCCACAGCCGAAGCCGTCGGAGCCCTCACCACATCGACCAATCCCACGCTTTGGTTCTACCTCCCCGTCCCCTTGAGCGAAGCCACTACCCAATTCACCGTTACCAACGGGCAGAACCAAACCATCTACCAGGGAAGACTCACTGGCAATACCGACAGCAACGGCATCATCGGCATTTCCCTCTCAGCCAATCTCCCCCCTGGCACGCCATACCAATGGGCGCTGTCACTCAGCTGCGACACCACCGACAGCACCACCATTAATGACTGGATTGAAAGACGCACCCCCAGTGCCGACCTCACCCGCACCTTTACCCAAGCAAACGCCCGCAACCGAGTCGCTCTCTATACCAACTACGGCTTCTTGCAAGATAGACTTACCGAACTTGCCGAACTGCGCCGCTTTGATCCAAACGATGCTGAAATTGACACAGCATGGCGTCAAACGCTCCTCGATTTAAACCTATCAACACTGCTAAACGTCCCCGTTTTAGATTGTTGTCAGGTGAGCGATGCGCCTATTCCTGACGAAGTACCCGAAGAAATACTCGAAGAACAGCCAGCATTAGAACAGCCAGAAGCAATCAATGCACCCGAAAGTTCTACAGAAGCACCAGAGCAAGACTCACGCTCTATCTTGCAGCGAGCCAGAGATCGAGGTAACTAAATAAATGGATGCTGTCTACGCAAAGTAAAGAAACAATAAGCAAGTTCTCTCCTTGCAGAATCCCCTGGCAACCTCCCGATAAGTCCACATACAGCATGTTTCTGGATTATCGAAAATGAAAACTGCTACCCCCAAAGCAGCCATACTATCAGTTGTTCCCTCTGCCTCTTCTACCTCTACTCATCAGCAACCCAGCAACCCCATCGGTATGTTGCGTGCCGTCATTGGAAACTTGCAAGATGGCTTTATCCTGGCTAGCCCCACCGGCGAAATCCACCAGCGAAACCAGCCCGCCGAGCGCATTTGTGATTTATTAAATGCCAAAGAAAATCAGCTCCCTATAGAGCTATGGACACTCTGTCAATCCGCCCTCAAAAACAAAGATGTCCCTGCCTTTGACAAGTTAGACGCGGACATCATCTTGCCCAACATTGGCACTGTGCGAATTCGCGTACAAAACATCACCATTGGCGACACCGCCTCACTCCTCATCGTTCTAGAAGACCGTCAACAAACCCTCAGAAATCGAGCCCTCTCTGACGCCGCGCTATACGGCTTGACCGAGCGCGAAACAGAAATTTGGCAAATGCGCCTACGCGGCGCTGCCTACAAAGAGATTTCAACCACCCTATGGATCAGCGTCGATACGGTGAAAAAGCACGTTAAAAGCATCTTGTCTAAACAAAGAAGTCACCAAGACGACATGGAATACGCCCTAATGGCTTAGCATCGTAGCTCTATAACGCCCAGTGATATAGAGCCCAGTGATATATTTTGTATATCTTACGTGCTTTCCTTTGAAAGAATAAGACAGATGAAATCACAAATAGGGCAGTGGGGCAATTCCCTTTCTGTTAGGATTTCAAAGCACATTGTTCAAGCCCTAAATCTCAAGGTCGATGACGCAATTGAATTCAGTGTTGTAAACCTTAGTGGTGCAGAAAACTCAAAGCGATAGCTAAGGTGTCTCATCCTGAGAATCGAGTAACACGGGAGAACTCGATACGGTAGTTGCAGCTCTGTTGCTTGCGAATAGAAGCACAAGCAGGTGGCGGATTGCAGTGAGGC
>JBCBKQ010000227.1:0-9527 GCA_038521595.1 Cyanobacteria bacterium J06627_28
CTCACGGATGCCGTCGATGTCAACGGGAGGCGCTGCGATGAACGCGATTACGAAACATGCTGTAGCAGCGAGTAGTGTAGGGATCATCAATACACCGAACCAACCTACATAGAGGCGGTTGTCGGTGCTTGTAACCCACTGACAAAACTGCTCCCACAGGTTGGCGCTTTCGCGCTGCTGTAGAGTAGTAGTCATTAGTATTATTCCGAAGTAGTTAGGTACAATCTAGCTCTCCGCACCCACTCACTCGAAAAAGAAGTGAACGTTTGCTTTGAACTGTTAACAATATAACGATCATCTTGAAGTTTTGCTACGTATTTAACGAAGGCTTAAGATATCAAATCGGCTGAAAGGGTACATTTTCCGCTGACGCCTCAAAAATGTAGAGGAAAAAAGTAGAGAAAATACGGCAAAAGCCCTGAGATTCCTTACAAGTCTCAGGGCTTTTTATGAAGGTGAGTAAAAAAAGATGAGTAAAAAAAGGTGGGTGTTGACCTTTTATGGCAATCTGCACTTGGCTTACGCCGCTCTATAGCGTTATGCCCCTTGTTCTATAAAACTTAGTGCTTGAAAACTGAGTGCTTAAAAGCTTAATGCTTGAAAACTTAGTGCTTGGGAAAAGCCGAATGCATTTGGCTTTTTGCCAAGCTCACGTCGGGTTAGCAGTAAGCGTTAGAAATCGAAATAGATGAAGGGGGAGGCCATGTCGGGTGCGAGCACCCAGGCAAGGAAGGCGCACATAGGTAGCATGAGGACCTTGATAGGCCAGCTGATTTGTAGCTTGAGGCCGCGCTGAACTGCGTAAGCAAAGGCCATACAGCCGACCAAGCCGAAGAGCACAAAGCACAGCTGAGGGCGACTGAGTCCACTGTTTGCCAGATATACCTTTTGTGCAAACTGGATATCTGCGCTGTGGCCAAAGAGGTGACGCATGGCCAATCCAGCGTCGTTTAGGTTTGGCAAACGAAAGAAAATCCAGCTGAAGAAAACTGTGAACTGAGTGAGCCCCCAAGCAAAAAGTGCACCTGGAATAGTTTCCCAAAATCGTTTGAATAAGGGCGCTTTTTCGGTCAGGGTTACATTCAGCCGATGCACGATCAGCGCCAAGCCGTGGATGGCACCCCATAAAATGAATCCCCAGCGATCGCCATGCCAGACACCTGCAATCAGCATAACGATCATTAGATTTAGGCAGGTGCGCGTGAGATTACGCCGCGATCCGCCCAGGGGAAAGTACAGATAGTTGCGCAGCCAGTCGCCCAGGGTGATGTGCCAGCGACGCCAAAAGTCGGCAATGCTGGTGGAAAAGTAGGGGAAATTGAAGTTTTGAGGCAGGTTGAAGCCGAGTAGCATGGCGCTGCCTCGGGCGACATCGACATAGCCACTAAAGTCGAAGTACAGCTGCAGACCGTAGGCGAAGGCCAAAAGCCAAATGTCGCCACTGCCTGCACGGGGTAAGCTCTCTGCACTCAAATCAACAAGCTGGCCAATGTTGTCGGCAATTAGCAACTTTTTAATCGCGCCAGAGGCGATGAGCCAAAGACCTTCTACATTTTGGTTGATAGCAGGTGTTTTGAGTGTTTTTAGCTGCGCAGAAAAGTTGTGAAACCGAGTGATAGGCCCAGAGATTAGCTTTGGGAAAAAGAGCTTGTAGGCGGCGAACTCGACCAGATTTGTACTGGCAGGGGAGCCACGATAGATATCGACGAGATAGGCGATGCACTCAAAGGTGAAAAAGCTGAGTCCTAGGGGGGTGGCCAAAGCGGCGACCGGCCCAGAGGCTAAGCTTTCAAAGCCGAGCATAGATAGACTTGGCGATACATATTTAAAGCCGAGCAGCAGCACCACGTTTAGCGTGATGCCAAGCGCTAACAACCTGGCTCTTTTTTGATTCCAATCTTTTTGAGCATATTGCCAGGCTTCGTTGGGGATACGCCAGTCGAGGGGGGCGCTGATAACTTTGCCCAACAAAAAGTTGAGCCCGACTAAAATCAGCAGTAGCGGAATGTATTGCGCGGTGGGCAATGAAGCATAAAAGAGCAGGCTGGCAATGAGCATGACCCAAAGCCGCAGCTGTTTGCCAGGGGCAAGCCAATAAACTGGCAGCAGCGCAATTAAAAAGAAACCGTAGAGAATAGACGGCTGATTCATATCGAAAGGAGACGTTTTTAAGAAAGACGCTTTTGAGTTTTAGATTATTAGGCGCGAATTAAGGCGCGAAAGGCAATGAGCTACTCTTCGTCTGGCAACGCCTGCGGCCAAGGGATCAACGGATCTTGGGAGATGCGCTGAGAGACTTGGTATGCGCCATAGCGGTTGAGATGGCTAGGATCAGAGAAGTAGTCGTAGTTTTGCGGCCAGAGCTGACCCAAATCACGGAAGGTAAATTCGGAGTGGATCTCAGACATTTGCAGCATGTACTGCTGAAATCTGGTTTCTGCTCTCATGCGATGGCCATCTAGGTACTCGTCGGTCAGCGGCGTATTGACAAAAACCATGGGAATTTCTCTATCGGTGGTGAAGCGAATGAGATTTCTAAGGGCGTCGGATTGTTCGCCGTTCATGCGGAAAGATTTGTAGTCACCGTCATAGGCACCGGCGACGCGAGGATGGTCTTGGTAATAGGTGGCTGGATTGAACCGGATAGAAAGCGGTAGGAAGCCGTCGTAGTCAATCAGGCTGGTCTCGGTGGGAAGCCCTGTAGGCGTTTCGCCGGCGCTGGTGGTGCTGTCTGGATTGGAAAACTCTGGCGCGATCGCACCCAACCCCTGACCTAACGCCGACCGGATTCGCTGCCGATTGGAATAGGCCGAAGACACCTGACCGAGTGTTTCGCTGAGCTTTTCATCTGTTGCACTCGCCCGCATGGTCAGCTGGTCAGCCAAAGTACCTAGCGCCAAGCCGTTTACACCATTGACGGGATCGCTCGCTTCTAGCTGGCGATAGCCTTCTGAAGCAGCGATCGCATTAAACGTCACATCCGTGCGCCCACTGTTAAATGCCCTTGCCCCATCTGCCCAGACAATCATCTGCGGCAGCTGATTGGGCGGAATCAACCGCCGCACAATCAGGTCTACGACCTGCGCAGTTGCGCCATTGACACCAAAGTTGAAGACCGTCAAATCGTCGTGCCCAGACATATCTAGCGCCTGACGCAACGCAGCTGGATCCACGCCGCGCAGTGCCCGTGAGCTACCAATCACCAACACATCTGGGGGCCCAGACTGAGATACGTGGCGACGGTAGAGGGCCAGCTTTTCATCTAGCTGCTGGGAGCGAAAAGAAGGAAGATTTGACCCTGCCAATAGCGTTCTAGACGACACAAAATCCTGCTGAGGGCTGTACTCCAGCTCGGTGTCATTAATTGCTGAAGAGGTAAAGTCTCGATTCAAATCTCGATCATTGCTCTGCCTCGTGCCGAAGAAAGCGCCGTCTGATTCACGCGATCGCCAGGCTTCATTCTCTGGATCTTCAGGCCAGTCCAACTCGGCCAACCCCTCACTGAATGGACTTGGCTGAATACGCTCAACGCCATCTTCTGTACGGGTGACCGGAGCTGACGCCTGACGCAGCGCCTGACCCACCATAAAGTCAAACTGAACGGCCAGTAGCAACCCTGCCGCGCCCCAGCAAAGGGCCATTTTCAAACCGTTTGACTGAAACGTACCTGGCAAATTGCCCGAGAGCGCTTCATTTTCATCGGCGGGTGCAAACATCTGCGTTTTGAGCATGGCTCGGCGCAGACCGTTGACGAGCAGATCACCCAGCGAGATATCACCCCCGGCCTCGGCCCCTGTTGCCAGCTCTCCAGCGAGGCTTTCGTCCGTGACTGCGGTGATGAGTTCACCCGCATAGGCATCAGAGGCGGCAAATTCTGGCTGAGCCTCTGGGACTAGTCGCTGGCGGGGCTTGTAGTCAAAGCCGTGACTCCAGATCGGCTGCTTTTGCCCAGCCCGACGACCATACAGCCGCAGCCCCTCTATGTCAGCGAGGTTTAAGGACTTTAGCGTCTCGGTAATAAGCGGCACGATACCGTGCTTTGGCGGGCACACGGGGCCGTCCGCCATGATGTGTAGCAGATTGTCTTTGACCAGTAGCTGCACTCGAATGCCGCCCGTGGCTAGCTGATCGGTAATATCGGGGTTGAGCGCTCTCGTTAGGCAGTAGGCCAACGCAGGTAAATTACCTGCCGACGCCAAGGATTCGGTGCTGGCCATGCGGTCAGCGCGCTCTATGCCTGGCAAGTCTAGACCGCGCAGCCACTCGGGGCTGATGTCGTCGGTCGAGGGGCCGTAGATCATGGCCCGATGTAAGCCCTGGGGAGCGATCGCAGCAAGCTGCTGAGAGACAGCGCTTACCAAACCATTCACATCAATCTGCTTGCGGCACAGATCTGCAGACTTCAGTAGGGGCGCACCCGTAGCGCTATCGATGGGGTTAATAGGATAGCTAATTAGGTGGAGGGTCTCTTTTTTCACCTCAGTAACGAGTTTGAGACCGTATGACTTAGAGATTTGATTGACGAGCTGGGCGATCGCAGGCACATCCCCCCAGCGGCCCCACTCCTTGAGCATGACCTCTGGCGGTGTAAGGTCTACGCGTAGTCGCCACTCAGAGGCCGCTTCACCCGTCACCTGAATGGTAATTACAGCGTCTTGAAACTGCTGCAATCGCAACAGGCGTAGTCGCTCGGCAATAGGTTCTGCAATGAGGAGAGGATCGGGGCTGTAGCTGGCCTCACAAAAGATCCACAGGCGAGAAACCAGGTCGTCTGGCGTGGCCATATCGCTGGCGTCATCGCCAGCCACGATTGCGCCCGAGCCCTCAGACAGCTGAATAGCACTTGAGTCCTTTTCATCGTCGCTAGCGCCCTCTTGTGCTATGGCAGGCAGCTCGACAGAGATCGGCTGTGAATGGCTTGCAACAATGGCTTTTGCCCGCCTTGCTTTGCCGGGGACAACGCGGGCGCTGACCTTTACACCCACGTTTAGAGCGCTGAGTGCTTCGCTGAGATAGCGGGCGATCGCATCCGAATCACCCTCACGTGCTAGCCCAATATTTGAGAACTCCTCAGAAGAGGCTGGCTGGTCAGCATCCATCTCTGACACTGCAACAGCGCTTTCACCGGCACCTCCACCGGCACCTCCACCGGCGCGATCACCTGAGCGGTCACTAGGCAAAGCAGCCTGCTCAGCCATCGCAGCCGCTCGCGCCTCCAATCGTTCTAAGTGGCGCTCTAGTCGATTGAGATAAATAGGCGCACTCCAGACAGGCTTACGCGCTTTTGCCTGACGGCTATAGACATATATCTGATAAACCTGTGGATACTCATTCTCAAATCGCGCTTTAACGTCTGGCTCTAGGAGCGATCTCACCAGCTGCAACAGCACGAACGTGCGCGGCAGGCAGTCGCGAGAGGATTCACAGAGTACATGGAGAATATTGCCGCGCAGCCTAACCTGAATATCCGTATGCACGCCACTTTCCACACTCAGGAGCGTATCCTGAAGCCAAGGAATCAGTGCCGCCGGTTCGGCAGTCGCTTTTTGCTTAGGGAGATGACCTAACATAGGTGACTATTAAGAAGGAAGCCGCACAGAACTGGCCACCATAGCGCTCGATGCATTTTAAGTCACTCCTGTGCACTTTGCACGAGTAAATCCTATGTGATTATTGGGTAAAGTTTCAACAGTCGCCTCCGCTAATGTACTTACGTATGCAGGTCTTGCCATGTCATGTTTCCGTAAACCTACTCAACCCAATTCAGCAACACCCCTATCTAGCCAGGAAACAGGCCAAGAAGCAGGTAAAGAAACAGGCCGAAAACCAGCCCAGCCAAACGAACCCCCTTTTTCATTGGATAGCCCCTGGCCCATCGCCACCCAAATCACCCTTGGCATCGGCACCCTGGCCGTTGTCACACTGACCCAGGCAGGCCGCGCAGCTGCCCAAGCCATGGTGCACCTTGGCCTGAGCAGTGAAGAGCTGTTTCGAGGCGATCGCCTGCCCAGCCGACCCCTGATGAATTCAGAAGCAGCTTCTAAAACAGATAGTCGACCCAGATAGTCAACGTGAGCATTTCCCCACATTTTCTACAAAAACAATCTGAAAAAATTGCTGATTCACCACATTACAAAATGCAAAGCCCCCCGCGACGTCCCTAAAGCTCTTACAATCATCTGGAGTGCTCACTACTTCACTACCGCCGCATGAGTTCAACACTCTCTTCGCAAGATCCTCAAGCAGCCAAGCATCCAGCCGATCTTTTAAAAGGAAATATGGCCCCGAAGCTAAGCGATACACCAGACACCACCGCCGATGTAAACGCCTTGCCCACAGCAGCTACCCATGACTGGCTGCTGCGCCACCGACTCAACCGAGTAGAAGAAACCTGGGCCGCTGTTTTAGAAGAAGAGTGTGGCCCTAGCTTAGTAGCCTTGCTCACGCGATTGCGCCAGCTGTGCGCCCCCGATGGCCAAGCCAAAGGCGCTGACGCTGCGCCCGTACTCAAGCTCATAGAAGAGCTAGAGCTCAGCGATGCCATCAAAATGTCCAGAGCCTTCGCGCTATATTTTCAGCTAATTAATATTGTTGAGCAGCACTACGAGCAACAGGGACAGCAAAAGCAGTACCGCGCCGCTTACGAAGATGCGGCGCTGGCCTCCGCAGAAGCTCAGGACAGCAGCAATCAGTCCGAAGCGGCCGCTCCTGAAACGCTGTCGCCCAGCAATAACGGCTTCAACGGTCAAAGCAAAGTTTCCCAGAGCCTCAACGTCACAGAAAATCTACGGGACGTCGGCACCTTTTACTGGCTGTTCCCTACGCTCAAACGACTCAATGTGCCGCCCAAAATGATTCAGCGGCTGCTGGATCAGCTCGACGTTCGCCTGGTCTTCACCGCGCACCCCACTGAAATTGTGCGCCATACCATCCGAGACAAACAGCGGCGTATTTCTTCTATTTTGCGCAAGCTAGATCGCGAAGAAGAAAGCGCTCGCGCCATTGGCCTAGAGTCATCATGGGATATTAAAGCCCTTCAAAATCAGCTAGTCGAAGAGATTCGCCTGTGGTGGCGTACAGACGAGCTGCATCAGTTTAAGCCTTCTGTACTCGATGAAGTAGACTTCACCCTTCACTATTTTGACGTTGTTTTATTCGATACTATTCCTCAGCTATATCAACGCATCTGCCGCGCATTAGAGGGCACCTTTCCTACGTTAAAGCCGCCAAAGCACAGCTTTTGTCGCTTTGGATCTTGGGTGGGCAGCGATCGCGATGGCAACCCGTCTGTGACCCCCCAAATCACCTGGAAAACCGCCAACTACCAGCGCAACATGGTAATCGGCAAATACATGAACTCCATCGACCAGCTCACCCAGCGGCTGAGTCTGTCTTTGCACTGGAGTGAAGTGCTCCCTGATCTGCTCGAATCGCTCGAAGAAGATCAAACTCAGATGCCTGACATCTACGAGCAGCTAGCCATTCGGTATCGTCAAGAACCCTACCGACTAAAGCTGGCCTACATTCAACGCCGCCTAGAAAATACGCTCGCACGCTCCAAAAAGCTATACAACGGTGAGTATCTACAAGAAACCGAAAGTAACTTGGCTAATGCAGAATCCAGCGGCCGAATCTATCACTCTGGCGACGAGTTTTTAGCAGAACTTCAGCTAATTCAAATCAATCTGAAAGAAACTAATCTAGTTTGTCAAGAGCTAGATGAACTCATCTGTCAGGTAGAGATTTATGGTTTTAGTCTGGCTCAGCTCGATATCCGACAGGAAAGCACTCGTCATTCAGACACCATTAACGAGGTGACAGACTATGTCGGCGTCTTGCCCAAGCCCTACAACGATTTGACCGAAGACGAAAAAACAAGCTGGCTGATTGAAGAGCTGAGTACGCGCCGTCCGCTGATTCCAGGTGAGCTGCCCTTTTCTGACAAGGCCAGTGAAACCATTGCAACGTTTCGGATGGTGCGCAAGCTACACCAAGAATTTGGCCCTGATATCTGTCAGAGCTACATCATTAGCATGAGCCACACAGCCAGCGACCTGCTAGAAGTCGCACTGCTGGCAAAAGAAGCCGGACTGTACGATCCTTCGACGGGCGTATGTGCGCTAAAGATTGTGCCGTTGTTTGAAACGGTAGAAGACTTACGGCGTGCCCCAGACGTGATGCGCCAGCTGTGGGAACTGCCGATGTATCGCGCCATGCTGCATGGTGGCTACGATGCCATGAAAGCGGCTCAGATAGCCCCCGAAGAGGCTCAAACCTCTCTGCAAGAGGTGATGCTGGGCTACTCCGACAGCAACAAAGATTCAGGATTTCTCAGCAGTAACTGGGAAATTCATAAGGCGCAGCAGGCGCTGCAAGAACTTGCTGACAACTATCAGGTGGCGCTGCGAATTTTCCACGGTAGAGGGGGCTCGGTAGGTCGTGGTGGTGGCCCGGCCTATGAGGCGATTTTGGCACAGCCGGGGCGCAGCGTGGATGGTCGTATCAAGATTACGGAGCAGGGTGAGGTATTGGCCTCTAAGTACAATTTGCCTGACTTGGCTTTGTACAACCTGGAGAGTGTGACCACGGCTGTGATCCAAGGCAGCGTGCTAGGCAGCAGCTTTGATGGCATTGCGGACTGGAACGAGATTATGGAGAAGCTGAGCGTGCGATCGCGCCAGCATTACCGCGCCCTCATCTACGAACAGCCCGACCTAGTAGAGTTTTTCCATCAGGTCACGCCCATTCAAGAGATTTCGCAGCTGCAAATTAGCTCTCGCCCAGCCCGCCGTGGCGGCAAGAAAAACCTGGATGGCCTGCGGGCAATTCCCTGGGTCTTTAGCTGGACGCAGACGCGCTTTTTGCTGCCGTCTTGGTATGGCGTCGGCACCGCGCTCAAGGAATTTATCGATGAGAACCCGACCGAGCATGTGAAACTGCTGCAATATTTCTACGCGAAATGGCCCTTCTTTAAGATGGTGATTTCTAAGGTAGAGATGACCTTAGCAAAGGTGGATTTGCAGATTGCGCAGCACTATGTGAGTCAGCTAAGCAGCGCAGACAAACGCGAAGACTTTCAGGGCATGTTTGACCAGATTGCCGCTGAGTTTTACCTCACGCGTGAAGTAGTGCTCTCTATCACTGACCACACTCTATTATTAGATGGTGATCCGAGCCTGCAGCGTTCTGTGCAGCTAAGAAATGGCACCATTGTGCCGCTGAGCTTTTTGCAGGTAGCACTATTGAAGCGGCTGCGGGAGTATGGCAATGATGCAGTGACCGGGAGAGTGCGATCGCGCTACAGCAAAGGCGAACTCCTACGCGGTGCGCTGCTAACCATTAACGGCGTCGCGGCAGGTATGCGTAACACTGGCTAGGCCGCAAGCATCTCAGAAACCACTTTCTCTGACATTTGACGACGAAAGTCAATGATTTCAACAAGCACTAAGCTGTCATCGTCAGAATAGTGAAGAATCACTTGACCATCGTCTACAGAATAGGCAATTGACTTATCTGAGAGTTCGATC
>JBCBKQ010000228.1:0-9406 GCA_038521595.1 Cyanobacteria bacterium J06627_28
ATGGCTGGATTTTCTTCGGCAATGCGGGCAACGCCGTCGGCCAAACGATGCAGAATGTCTAAGTCATCGCCATAAACTGCGAGCTGAATGGGGGCGGCAGAGGTGGCCATGACATCGACGCCCATTTCCTTGAGGGATAAGCGACGGATGCCAGGAATGGTGCTTTTTGCCTCGGTTTCAACGCCGTCCATAATCTCCCAAATATCTCTTTTTCGTTCGTTTAAAGGGGTAATGGTGACTGTGAGAGAGGCCGTGCTAACGCCGCCCATGCTGTAGCCGCTGAAATAGGTGCTGTTGCGCGTGAGTTCAAAGCCTACTTGAGAAGAGACTTTTTCGACTTCTGGCTGCTGCAAAATAATCTCTTCAAACTTGGCAGCGGCGGTATCGGTGGCGGCGAAGGAGGTGCCTGCTTCCATTTCTAGGGTGGCCATAAACTGGCCCGAGTCGCCCAATGGCATCATCTCTTGGGGAATGAAGCTGTAGAGGGCGATCGCTAATACAACAGATGCGCCTGCGATCGCCAACGTAATCTCTCGATTCCGCAAGCACACATCCAACAGCCAGCCATAGCCCTGCTCTAGCTTGCCAAACCCATAGCGCACAGGCGTCGTTAATACCTGTGTCCAAGTGCGACGATTATTCTCTAAATTGGCATCGTACGGCTTGAGCGTAAAAGCCGCCACCAGCGGAATAAGGGTAATAGACACCAGCAGCGAAGCCACAAAGGCGAACACCATCGGCCACACCAACCCCACAAACATCAGCCCCGTGAGTCCACCCGAAAGAATCGTCGGCAGCAGCGCTGCAATCATCACACAGCTGGCCGCCGCGCTGGCCAAAAACACTTCTCCCGTGCCTTTAATCGCAGCGGGAACCGGCATAAAACCGGCTCGCAGCTTTTGATTAATCGAATCTAGAACAATAATGGAATCATCTACCAGCTTGCCGATGGCCATCATCATGCCAATCAGCGTAGAAGAGTTGAGCGACATGCCAATGGGAATAAATGGCAGCGTAGAGAGGGCCAAGCTGGTTGGAATGGAAATCATAATGATCGCCGTGGCCCGAAAATCTTCCAGAAAAATAAGAATCACGAGGCCCGCAAGCACTACACTTACCAACAACTCTCGAAACGTACTGCTAACAATGAGATTAACTAAATAGGAATTGTCGTAGGCTTCTTGAAATTCTAGTCCTGGATATTCTGCTTGAATATCTGCCAAAGTCTCGCGTAATCGCTCAATCACTTTAGGCGAGCTAGAATCTGGCTTTTGAATCACATTGACGGCCAGTGCCGATTCCCCATTAAACCGGTAGCCACTGCGCCGCTCTTCGTAGGTATCTTTTACAGTGGCCACATCGCGCACGTACACCACGCCGCCATCTTGTTCCAAAATGGGGTAGTCCATCACGGCTGCGGCATTGAGGGTGCGATCATCTGTCCGCACCAAGATTTCACTATCGCCCTGGGTCAGCACCCCCGCACCTTGGCTAACGTTGTTGGCGTCAATGGCATCACGTATTTGCAGAATAGAGAGTCCGTAGGCTGCAAGCTGCTGACGATTTACAACAACTTGAAGCTGCCTGCGATAGCCTCCAAAAATAGACACCGCCTGTACATCTTCGACCTGGGTTAACCGGTCAACCAGTGTGTTGTCAGCAAATTCTCTAAGCTGCAATGGATCCCAGCCTTCTCCTGTCAGCGCCAATGTCAGCACCGGACGGTTTAACGGATCGATGGGCAATACCCAGTAGGTACGAGAGTTAATTCCATCAAGCTGTAAGTCTCCTTCGGCAGCGGTCATCACACTTTGAACCGACTGCACCGCTTTCTCTACATTGCCACCCCAGCCAAATTGAATGGTGACTAGAGAGCTATTTTGTTGGGAACTAGAGCGAATAAAGCGGACGCCATCGAGAACGCTAAGCCGTTGTTCAATCGGTTTGCTGATGTAGGTTTCTACCTCTGCGGGAGAGGAGCCGGGGGCCATGGTGACGACTGACACCAGCGGACTTTCCACATAGGGCATCATCCGCACAGGCAACAGAAATAGGGTCAGCAGCGACAGCATCACCACTGCCAAATAAATAGCGGCAACAACAACTGGATTTTTGATAGACCAGCGGGTGAAAAAGGTTTTCATAAGGCCACCACCGTGACGGTACTATTCTCCATTAGGCGGCTGTGGCCAGAGGTAATCACGCGATCGCCCGCCTTTAGCCCAGTGGTAATTTCGATGCGTTGGCCTTGCCCCTCTGAAAGAGGATCGCCACTACTCATCCCCGTCGTCACTTCCCGCCGCTGAGCCATTTCTCCCGACAAGACCCACACCGCAGCCCTACCCTCAAACTCACTCAGCGCCGTTTGCGGCACAGATAGCGCCCTAGGCCGCCTCGCCGTAATAATTTCCATATCCACAAACTGACCAGAGAGCAGCTGCTCATCGGGATTATCCACCACTGCTTCCACGGTGACCGTGCGTGTCGTCATATCCGTTTGCGGAAAGATGCTGGTAATTTCACCGCGAATCACACCCGCATTGCCACCAGGCACCTGGGCTGTGATCGGCGTACCGATCTGAATACGATTGGCATCTTGCTGCGCCACATTAGCCCGCAGTCGCACCTGCTGGTAGTCTCCAATTTTGAAAATTCCCATTCCTGGCTGCACCACCACGCCGGGGTCAGCCATTCTCTCCTGCACAATGCCGCCAATGGGCGCGGTGATTTGGGTGTAGCTTTCAAAGGTCGTCGCGGTGCCCGCTTGAGCTTGGGCCTGCTGTACTTGAGCCTGGTCGCTGACGACTTTGGCCTGCATGCGATCGCGCTTGGCGAAAGCCCCTTCTAGCATGGCTTCTTTGGCAGTGACCTGAGAGACAATTTGGTCGTATTGGTCTTGGGAAGTCGCCCCTTCGGCTGTGAGGCGAGCAAAGCGATCACGCTGCAAGCGCAAATAATCGAGATCTGCCTGCACTTGGTCAATCTCTTGCTGCTGCTCTTCCATCTCTAGCTGACTGGCTTCCACCGTGGCCAGCATCGCCGTCACGCGGGATTGGGCCTCGTTGGTTTGGGCGTTTCGCTCTGTGGCTTCTGGGCTGGCGAGTAGCTGCCCGGCATTGACGCGATCGCCCGGATAAATTTCATAGTTAGAAAGCTGACCCGCCACGCGAGGGTACACCGTCACCTCCGAGTAGGGATAAATCGCCCCGGTATAGTTCACACTCACATCCAGCGGTGCGGGCTGAACCGCCTCTACGGTGACGGGCGTTGCGTTAAAGGCACCATCTACGCGCATCATGTCATCGTGAGACATGCCACCCATATCGTGGCCGCCCATATCGTGGCCATCCATACCATGGTCCATACCGCCCATATCATGGCCACCCATATCGTGACCGTCCATGCTGCCAAACATATGGGTGATGAAAAGAATGCCTGTCGAGAGAATTACAAAGACGCCGACGCCTAGCAAGGGCTTGGCTGATTTTCTCCACCAAGGCCGTGAGACATTGGTTTTATCGGTATTTGAAGGCTCGTTTTCAGGCAAGGATGTGGAGGGCGGTTCGGGCGGATAACTCATGAGCAGTCGGCACAATTTTTTGGGCGATCGCAAACAGTCCTTAAACCCTACCGCCCGATCATGAAATCAAAATGAAATTCTTTGAAATGGGGAGAGATCTCTTACAACGACAGGCCGTACAGCTAAACTGAAGATTCAAGGAAAGCAGTGCTATCCAAACAAAGAGGTGATGGAATGTCCTACAGTGATTTCAAACTTAGAGACGTGCAAAAGGCATTTCAGCTCAGCCTGATTGAGAAAACAGGTATCTTTTCCGAAATTCCCCAGAAAGCCATTAGCGACTACCTTGCCACTACCCTGATAGAAAATATTCCATTAGCGGTTTCTATCAACACAGAAAAAGCCCGCTCTGAACTGTTGGTTTCAAATGTTTTAATTGAAGTTCGTAAAATATTTGATCGCAAAATCAGCTTTTTTTCGGGGGTTGAATTCAATGTTGATAAGGAGCAAGCACTGACTGGTTTCTGCGATTTTATGATTAGCCTATCGCCAGAGCAGCTCTTTGTCACAGCCCCTGTGATTGCAGTGGTAGAGGCAAAAAACGAAAACATTATGAGCGGATTGGGGCAGTGTATCGCTGAGATGGTTGCGGTTCAACTCTTTAATGAAAAAGAGGGGAATGAGGTGTCTAATACCTACGGTGTAGTGACATCAGGAATCGGTTGGAAATTTCTGAAGCTGGAGAATAGCACCGTTCATATTGATTTGAGCGATTACAGCCTGGAAAGTGAGCCAGAGAAAATCATAGGCATCTTGGCAGCGATGGTGAGCCAAAATGCATAGCGTCTTTCGGTAGAGAGATAGTGAACGTGCTACCTTTATCCAGTTGGCTAATAACGGTAAGGTTTCCACCGTGCGCTTTGGCAATGGCAGAGGCGATCGCTAACCCCAATCCCGCATTCCCTGCCTGCCCTGCACGCGAACCGTCCACCCGATAAAAACGGTCAAAAATCTTCTCTTGATGCTCTGACGCAATGCCTATGCCAGTATCGCTCACCGTAATCAAAGCTTCTTTCTGTTGTTGTTTTAAAGTCAACGTTACGCACCCACCTTCAGGGGTGTAGGTCAGCGCATTATTGACTAAATTCAACAACAGCCGATAAAGTTGTTCTTCATTACCCAGAACGCTCAGATTAGGAGGTGTTTGTATATCAACAGAGAGCGCAATCTTTTTTGCAAGGGCGATCGCAGCCATCTCCTCAGTAATATCATTCAGCACATCCGGCAAACAACAAAGTTGCTGTCTATTGTGTTGCTGAGTGCTGTCAAATCGCCCACTATCGAACCGAGATAGCAGCAGTAAATTGCTCACCAGCGCAGTCAAGCGTTTATTTTGGCGACTAACTACCCTCAGCGTTTCCTGGGCCTCTTGTTCAGATAAGTGAGGTAGTCGCAGCACTGACTCTACCGTGGCCTGGGTAGCCGCCAAGGGTGTGCGCAGCTCATGGGCTGCGTCAGCGGTAAATTGTTGAATTTGCTGATAGGACTGGTAAATAGGCCGCATGGCGAGTTCCGCTAACCACCAGCTGGCAACCGCAATCAGCGCGACTGCTAGCACAAAGCCAACCAGTAAGCTCCAACGCACAGCGGCTAAATAGGTATGAAACTCTCGGAAGGCGCTGCCCACTATCAAATAGGCCCACACTTGGTCTGGATTATCTACCGTCTGTCTGTCTATATTTTGGCTGTTTGGACTGGGTGCAGATAGCGGTTGCGATCGCTGATGATAGACCCGGCCCTGTGCGTCTTTAATCGACTGCCACTCAGTCATTGGTTCAGTCATCGGTGCGGTGATGGGCAGCCCTGTCGGGCGATCGCCTGCGGTGGCTAAAAGCTGATCATCAGGCGCAACAATCCGAATGTAGTAACCAGAGGGATAAGTGCCCAAAGGTTGCTGACTGGGGCCATTAACAGGCACAAGGCAAGACGCTGAACCTACACACAGATCGGGCAAAAGCGATGGCGGCAATCGAGCCAAATCTTCGGGCCGAATAACTTCATCTAATATGGCATCGCGAACGGTATCGCTCACTGATTGCAGCTCGCGGTCGGCAGTGACGCTGTGGGCATGAGCGATCGCATAATAAACGCCCACACCCAGCAGGGCCAAAATGCCCCCCATCGCCCCGGCATACCATCGGGCCAACCGCAGTCGGGATTGCTCAAAAAGCTGACTGCCACTCGTTGAAGGACTGGTTATTAAAGGACTGAGCCGGTTAGTCCTCAACTTTGAAGCGATATCCCATGCCATAGACCGTTTCAATCAGGTGATCGTAATTGCCCAGCTTACGCCTGAGTAGCCGCATTTGCGCAGCTACCACATTACTACTCGGCTCAGCACCCAGCTCCCAAAGCTGGTTTAGCACTTGGTCACGGGTCAGAATTTGATTAGGGTGCTGCATGAAATATTCTAAAAGCTGGAATTCTTTCTGGGTGAGTTCAAGCCTTTGCTCTGTGGCCTCGCCAGGGCAAAGGACAGCCCTGCGGCGATCGCAATCTAACAGCAGTGGCCCTTTCTGAACTTGCGTGGGCTGAAAGTCTGAGGGGCGTCGTCGTAGTGCCCTGAGCCGTGCCAACAGCTCATCCATGCTAAAGGGCTTGACCAAGTAATCATCCGCCCCGGCATCGAGTCCAGCAATGCGATCTTCTACGCGATCTTTAGCCGTGAGCATGAGCACAGGTAAGGCGTGGTTGTGCGATCGCAACCACTGGCAAAGGGTTAACCCCGATTGCCCTGGCAACATCCAGTCAAACACCCCCAAGGTATACAGAGCACTGTCTTGCTCAAGATAGGCCAATGCATCATCGCCCGAAAGCACCCAATCTACGATGTAAGCTTCCTGGGTCAGCGTCCGCTTAATCGCCTGACCCAAATCAGGCTCGTCTTCTGCTAGCAAAATACGCATGAAACCACTCAGCAACGGTCATCGGCATCCCCTGTCATGACCTGTATCCGCGCCTAGTCTAACCCCTCTGGAGAACTAGCGTATCCACACCATACGTTTCATTGCTATTTCACAATTCGCTAGCATAATACCTATGGATTGTGTTGACTCCTACGAGGTGCGTGGTTTCATGGATCGTGGCGAAACAGTGGTCTTTCCAAAACATTTGTAAGTAAGATGCCGATGAAACGCCGTCAGTTTAATCGCTATCTTAGTCAGGGCCTAGCTGCGGTGGGTCTCAGCCCGCTGTTGACTCAGTGCGATCGCTCAGACCATCGCAGCAGCAGCCAAAGCGGGCGACCTTACCAATCGCTACCGCGCCTTACCAGCCAAAATGGTGTGCTAGAAGCTTCTCTCACAGCACAATCACAAAGTCAGACAATCGGCCTCAGCTATAGTGGCCACGCCCCAGGCCCTATCCTCGAAGCACGTCCTGGTGATACCGTTCGCCTGACCCTACTCAATGAACTGGACACCTCAACCAACCTCCATTTCCACGGTCTGCACATTTCACCTGAAATCGACAATGTTTTTCGAGAAGTTGCTGCGGGTAGCAGCTACACCTACGAATTTCAGATACCACTCAGCCACCCAGCCATCACCGGCTGGTATCATCCCCACTATCATGGCCTCGTTGCCCAGCAGGTGTTCGGGGGCTTAGCAGGGCCAATTATCATTCGCAGCGACCTGGATGATATTCCCGAAATTCAGCAGGCAGAAGAAGCCTTGTTGGTGCTACAAGACTTTGATTCTGCGCTAGTCGAATCTCCCGAAATTTTGTCTCCTTTAGCTGAAAAATGGGGACGAGAAGGTTCGATTCTACTGGCTAACGGACAGCAAAATCCTATTGTTGAAATCCCTCAAAAGGGCTTATTGCGGCTGCGACTGATTAACGCTTCTGCCTCACGGATTTATCAGCTTCAGCTGAGGGATCACCCCTGGCATTTGATAGCTACTGATCGAGGTGCGATCGCTGAACCGATAGAACTCGATACCCTATCGCTCTCGCCGGGCGAGCGAGCCGAACTGCTCATCCCAGGACAGCTCGATTCAGGTGACTACCCTATTTTAAGTTTGCCGTATGATCGCGGTGTCAGTAAAATGATCGCGACCATGGGCGATGCTGCTAAGCAGATTCCAGGACTAGCGATGCCGCAAACAACTGCGATCGCCACCCTACGCTACGCGCCTCGTCAACGTACTGTAGCTTTACCTTTACCGAAACAGCTGATTCCAGTCGAACCAATGCGTTCGCCGGATGCAACTCGCGAATTCGTGCTTAACCACGGTAACGATGCTTCCACAAACGACACAGGATTTATTATTAATGGCAAATCTTTTAAAATGGGCTGGGTCAACACTCAAGTATCCCTCAACACGGTAGAAGACTGGCGTATCATCAACAAAGCCAGCATGGATCATCCTTTTCATTTACATACCAATCGCTTCCAGGTGCTAGCGCGCAATGGTCAGCCGGAGAGTCTTCGCGCTTGGAAAGATACAGTTGCGATTGGAAGCTACGAAACTGTGACCCTAAGAGTCAAATTTGAAGATTTTACTGGGCGTAGCGTCTACCACTGCCATATTCTCGACCACGAAGATCAAGGCATGATGGGCATTGTAGAAATCACTTGAAGGAAGAAGCTAAATGGCTTGCTCACAATCTCAGAAAACAGCCTTGTACGCAGCTCTTATCGTTGTTGCATTATCAGCCTTTCTTGCATCCGAAATAAGGGCACATACCAATCACTCACACACAGCGGAGCCGCCGCTGGAATCAGTCGAAGAAATGGCTAAAGAGTCCCAAAACTCCAAAGAATCCGAACCTAAAACAGTAACGACAATAGAAGCAAAAGAAAAAGAGAGCACAACCCTTCCTGCAACTCCAGTTACCACTGCGGGAGTGGTAAAGCGCGGTTTTGTTGGTCTAGATGAGGGCTTATTGGGGCTGATTGTGGCTGCACCACTATTGCTCATCACCTTAAAGAATCGACTACAATCTCGCTAACTCCACGTTTTGGCCCTGCTCGTGAATTTTAGTCAAGTCCGTTTACGTCAGCTACACCGTGCCTTAGTACCTTTCCTATTGGTGCCGCTGCTCATCACCTTAGTGACGGGCACTCTATTTCAGATGGCGGCTGTGAGTGATAAAGCCAATGATTTTCTTTGGTTACTAGATTTACATAGAGGTAAATTTGGCCGCATCAACCTGGAATGGATTTATCCCTTTCTAAATGCGCTAGGATTGTTGACTATGGTGATTACAGGATTTCTGATGTGGCTGCGCTCACCTAGTCGTCGTAAGAAAATTCAGTGAGCACTAACTAAACACAACAACAATTCAAGACAGACAAACCCTTAATATTCGGAGTCTGTGACCAAAGTGTTACCCTAGCTCCATCATTTTTGAACCATGCCTTCATTCGTTGCTGATATGCTTTGTTTTTATTGCTGCCTTTCTTTGGTGGTAGCGTTCCACTAAGGTATAGCCGTCCTCCTTGCTGATTAATTGAAGTGGACTCCAAAGACCGAACAATTTACAGTTTTCGAACGCTGATGCGCTTCCACCAGCAGCAGCTCGGGTGTTTTCTTGGCCATGGGTGATGCCTAAATCCTGCCTAAAATTTGCCTAAGTTGAGGTATTTTAACGAAGTACAAAATTACTGTGGCGACCAACATAATCAACGATACTCAAGGACTCAGGGCTGAAACCCTTATGTTTTCATCGTCCCTGATTCGGCTTGTGATTCCACCATTCGCGGGTTCAAATCCCGTCGTTCGCCCTTTTTGTTTGGTTGACCCTTCAGTCTGCTGTGGGCTGTAGGGTTGAGGTATAAAGAAATAGGCTCAATAGCTGTTTCTGGGAGGTTGCACAGTTGAA
>JBCBKQ010000229.1:0-9406 GCA_038521595.1 Cyanobacteria bacterium J06627_28
GAAGAAGTCAGCCATGAGTTAGCCATTCTTGGCCTTTATCGTAGCCTTGCGACTTGTCTAATAGGGATGTGGATGCCACATCCTATCGCTTACTCTCAATACGTTCTCCAGCAGCCATGAAACAACCAGCAGCCAAAAACATCCGCTCTTCGTTTTTTCAGACCTTCAAAAAAGGCCCTGCACTTCCTGTTATTTTGGGCCACCGAGGCGTACCCGAAGAGCATCAAGAAAATACAATGGCCGGATTTAAGCGGGCTATAGAACTAGGCCTTGACGGCGTTGAACTCGATGTTTTCCTCTCCAAAGACAACAAACTGGTCGTATTTCACGATCTAGATACCGAGCGGCTAACTGGCCTAGCTGGCCGCATCACTGAAATGACCTGGCCAGAGATCCAACAGCTCACTATCAAACAAGTAATCGATGTAGGCGATAAGACAATTGACTATGGCCGCACAGAAAAGATTGAGCTGCTAGAAAATGTCCTCGAAGAGACGCGGGGAAAGCTGCTGGTAAATATCGAAATCAAAGCTTACGGCCTCGATTTTAGTCAGCGCCATACAGGCACAGCCGTGGCTAATTTAATCCGTCGTATGGGCCTCGAATCTGATGTATTCGTCACATCGTTTAACTTTTGGCCGCTCATTTGGCTAGAAAGAGCCCATCCTGGCATTGAGTCTGGTTTTACCTATTCGCCAGCTGTGGTGAACAATGGCGCGCTGCAATGGCTAATGGAGTCTAGCCTAATAGGAAAACTCACGGGCTCAACCCTCACAAATATGAGCCTAACTATGTTCGATAACAACACAATAGAGAAAGTACACAAACGCGGCCTGGCGGTAGGTGCTTGGACTATTTTTTCTCAAGATTCTAAATGGTTAGGGGAATCCATATCGCCTGAACAAGAACTGAATTATATTCACTCACTGACCACCCGTGGCATTGATTACTTTATTACAGACGACCCGATTCGACTACGAAAAGTGCTGAGCGCCCAGCTTGTAGCCACATCACTTTTTTAGCGTAATTACCACAGTGCTGAATTGTTCAAAGCACTCACAAAAATGAAGTTAGCTGGTGTCTTTCTAGCGTCACCCTTCAAGGCAATAGCTTGCCATCCATAGGGATATTTTAGCTGGTAAGGCGGAAGATACTGCTCAGCCACAGCCGCACTAAACCCAAACCGGCCATAGTACTTTGGGTCACCATAAACCAGCAGAATATCCGTCTCCATGCCTGATACTTGCTGTATGCCAGCCTCGACAAGTTCTGTCCCTATGCGACGCTTTTGATAGTCGGGCATTACTCCCAAGGGGGCCAAGATGTAGCCTCGAAAAGTCTCGTCGTTCTCAATTCCTACAGGACTGAAGGCAACATGGCCAACAACACTCTCGTCTAATTCGGCTACTAAAGAAATCGTTTTAGGAAATGTTTCTGCCAACAGTAAATCAACTGCAAGCTTGCTCACAATATCTCTCTCGTCTTCTTCGAAAGCAGACCAGTGAACGTGATGAATAGCCTCTCGGTCGGAATGGGTTGCGGTACGGATAGTCATAGCTGTTTGTAGTATCTGCTCGGCTGATATTAAGCATAAATGGATGATTGCCGCTTATAACCATGGCATCATTCTGAGGGTTCTAACGATAGATCGCGTTGACTAATAGCGAAAATGGTCGACCTTAGCCATTGTTGGGCGGCGACAGCCTCATTGCTGCTGTGCCAGCGCATGAAAACGCTGAATCCTTTGACTGATAACGGCAGCGGGAATAGCTGCAAACGGTAAGGCTGCATGAAGGCCCTGGCAACCCGCTCAGTCATGGTGGTGATGAGGTCACTCTGGGCGACGATGCCTGGTGCGACAAGAAAGTGAGGAACAGATATAGCAATATGTCGCTGAAGATTTTGCTTAGCTAGTAGCGAATCAATTCGTCCTTTCCTATCTTCTTTGACAGAAACCAGCAGGTGATGAGCCTTGACAAAGGTCTTGAGAGAAAGTTTGTTTTTTATGTCTGGATGGCCTATGCGGCAGACAGCTACAAACTTTTCGGAGAATAGCTTTTGTTGCTTATGCTGGTCTACTTTTTCGGGAAAGAGGCCACAGATAAGGTCGAGTTCGCCGCTGTCGAGCATAGAGAGCTGAGTAGCGCGATCGCCCGACCGGATCTGCAAACTAACACCCGGTGCAACCTGCTGTAAATGCTTGAGCAATAGCGGCAACAACGTAAATTCAACATAGTCTGACATACCAATAGTAAACGTCATCTCGCTACTTGCTGGATCAAACGTTTCGGGGGTCGTCAATGCATTTTGAATTTGGCTGAGTGCAGGCTGGAGCTGGATTGAGAGCGATCGCGCCTTAGGCGTAGGCCGCACACCCCAAGCACTACGAACAAACAGCTCGTCATTCGTCAGCTTTCTCAAACGAGCCAGCGCATTACTCGTAGCGGGTTGACTCAGACCGAGCGCTTCACCGGCTCGGGTGACATGGCAATGGGTCATCAGCGCTTGGAATACAACGAGTAGATTGAGATCAATGCTCGATAAGTTCATAGGGTTGCTACACCTGAATGGAAAGCACATCATTCATATGATGAATGATATTTATACAAATAATCCATTGGATTTATTAGAAAGTCTGAATCAACATTGAGAAGCATTTGGATAAAGTCAGGAGCACATTGGCAATGGATACAAGTTCAAAGCAGATTTTGATGGTAGTTGCGAATCCTTCTGTATCGACGACGCTGGGCTGGCCAGTGGGCTTTTGGGCCTCCGAGTTGATTCACCCCTATCACAAGTTTATTCAGCAGGGTTACGACATCACGATTGCCAGCCCAGAGGGCGGAAAAGTTGAGTTTGACGGCTTTAGCGACCCTCGTGATGAGTCTGGCTACTCCAAAGACGACACCCTAAGCCTGGAGTACATTAACAAGCCAGATTTTATGGCCAAGTTAGAAGACACGCCTAGCGTCAAAGATGTCAAGGCAGACGAGTTTGACGCGATTGTGGTGTGTGGCGGCCAGTCTCCCATGTTTACCTTTGAGACAGCGGAAGGATTGCAAGAAACTTTTCTCTCGTTTTACAAGGCGCAGAAACCCAGTGCTGCGTTGTGTCATGGCACGGCGCTGCTGCTGTACTTGAAGGATGACGCTGGTGAGCCAATTATCGCGGGTAAAAAGATGACAGGCTTTGCGAATAGCGAAGAAGACTATGGAGACAGCGTCGTTGGTCAAAAGATGATGCCGTTTCGCATTGAAGATGAAGCCAAAAAACTAGACGCAAATTTTGTGACGGCGGAAGCTTTTTCGGCCTACGCACTGCAAGATGGCAATCTGATTACCGGACAGCAACAGAATTCAGGAGCCGCCGTTGCGGAGCTAGTCATTGCGGCGTTAGGAGCATAAATCGGGCATAAATCGGCAGGGTACAAACCGACATGGACGACAGGAAGACGACGCTCACACCTGAGACAGTCGCCGAGTCACTTCACATGCTCGCGCAAAACGCAGATGCCACCATGGCCGCGCAATTTTTCGACTGGAACGGTGATAGCCACCCCTGGTAGAGGTTTTCTGTCTTATCAGAACAAACAAAACTCTAAAAACAAAAGAGACTTTATTTTATGAACATCGCTTTTCTCGGTATCGGCAATGTTGGCAGCGCCCTTGCAGACAATCTGGCAAAGCAGGGGCATACCGTAATGATTGCGGCACGAAACCCAGACTCCAACACGGTAAAAGCGGCCCAAGCAAAAAATTCTAATTTTCTTGTAAAATCTGTTTCTGAAGCCATTGACACTGCTGAAGTGATTTTCCTCGCAACGCCCTTTTCTGCTAACGAGTCAGCTCTAAAATCAGCTGGAGCGCTCTCTGGAAAAATTCTTGTGGATTGTACCAATCCAGTCGGCCCCGGTCTAAGCCACGGACTCAAAAGCACGCGTTCTGGAGCAGAGTCAGTACAGGCCATAGTGCAGACAGCAAAGGTTGTTAAGGCATTCACAATCTACGGATTTGAAAACTTTGAAAACACTCACTATCCAGGCTATACAGTCAATGGTGAACCGCTAAAGCCTGCTATGCTCATTGCCAGTGACGATGCTACTGCGAAATCTGTTGTAGGTCAGCTCTGTGAAGAACTCGGCTGGGAAACGATTGATACGGGGCCACTCTCTATGAGCCTGCATTTAGAACATATGACTTTGCTGTGGATAAAAATGGCGCGTGTGCAAGGAATGGAAGCTGGTTTTACCTGGGCAATGCTACGTCGGTAGGGCTCAGCCACGCTCAGTCCCTATAGCTTCTCTCACTTAGCTTACACCACTACAACAAAAGGCTACAGCCCTCGTTCTATAAAGCTAAGTGAGTAGCAAAGCGCGGAATGCATTCCGCGCTTTGCTATATATCGGCACGTACTGGATAAAAGCGCTATGGAGAAAGCAATTTTCTGTTGCATTTATTATTGTCATTGTTAGAAAAATTGATGAATAAACAGGTCGGTTTGTGAGTGCCGTTTGTTTATGCGATCGCTGCATTGATTTAGAACAAAATAGGCATAGCAGACTGGCCTTCTGAATGGGGATCGATCACTGTAGAGGGCAGTGAATTTGAGAGACCCCTGAAGTATGCCAAATCGTAAGCAAACTCTCGTCGTTGTCGGCAATGGAATGGTCGGTCATCGGCTGCTTGAGCTGATGGTTGCCAAAGGAACCGCAGCCGGATCGCTAGAAGACTGGAATCTGGTGACCTTTTGCGAAGAAACGCGAGTTGCTTATGATCGGGTTCACCTAAGCGAATATTTTGGCGATAAAACGGCTGCTGATTTAACGTTGGTAGAGCCTGGGTTTTACCAGGAAAATGGGATTCGGATTTATGTGGGCGATCGCATCACAGAAATCGACCGAGAACAGCAGCGCGTCAAATCAGCCAACGGCGTTGAGCTTGCCTACGACCGCCTTGTTTTGGCCACGGGGTCTTATCCATTTGTGCCACCGATCAAAGGTAACGATGCAACAGGCACCTTTGTATATCGCACCATTGATGACTTAGATGCGATGAAAGCCTACGCCGAGCGCTCTCGAGTGGGCGTCGTGGTGGGCGGCGGATTGCTCGGCCTCGAATGTGCCAATGCGCTGAAATCTCTCGGCTTAGAGACTCATGTCGTAGAGTTCGCACCTCGCCTAATGCCAGTGCAGCTAGACGAAACGGGTGGTGACGTTCTCAAAGAGAAAATTCAGGCACTGGGCGTGCAGGTTCACACCAGCAAAGTCACCACAGATATTGTCAGCGAAGACGGCAAACTCGTGTCTATGCAGTTTGCCGATGAGACCTCACTACAGACAGACATGATTGTCTTTTCGGCAGGCATTCGCCCTAGAGATGAGCTAGCGCGTGCCTGTGGACTACAGCTTGGTGAGCGAGGCGGCGTGGTAATTGATGACGCCTGCCAAACCTCCGATCCAAACATATATGCCATTGGAGAATGTGCGCTGTATCAGGGGCGCATCTTTGGCCTAGTCGCGCCGGGCTATCAGATGGCAGAAGTCGCGAGCGATCACCTATTAGACTCCGCAACTGCCCAACAGTTTACCGGGGCAGATATGTCTACCAAGCTAAAGCTGCTGGGGGTAGATGTCGCCAGCTTTGGTGATAATTTTGCCAAAACGCCGGGTGCAAAAGAGCTGGCTGTCGCAGATGCGATCGCAGGCACCTACAAAAAACTGGTCGTAAACGCCGATGGCTCACAGCTACTAGGCGGCATTCTCGTCGGTGATGCCGCAGCCTATGGCACCTTGCTCCAGCTCATGCAAAACCAGATGACGCTGCCCGCCAATCCACTGAATTTGCTAGTGCCCGCAGGCAGTGGCGAACCTGCCGCACTCAGCATGGACAGCCTGCCCGACACCGCGCAGATTTGTTCTTGCAACAATGTGACAAAAGGCCAGCTGTGCGCAGCGATTCGAGACGACAGCATCACAGACCTAGCAACGCTCAAGAAATGTACCAATGCGGGTACCGGCTGTGGTGGCTGCGTGCCCCTGGTCAAAGACGTACTAACCACAGAACTCAAAAAAGCAGGCGTTGAGATCAACAATCACCTATGCGAACATTTCCCCTACTCTCGTCAGGAGCTGTATCACCTGTTGCGAGTCGGAGAAATTAAGTCTTTTGATGAGCTGCTGGCACAGCACGGCACAGGCCATGGCTGCGAAATCTGTAAGCCTACCGTGGGCTCAATGCTGGCATCTTCCTGGAATGAGCATGTGTTGAACACCCCTCATGTAGGCCTGCAAGATACCAACGATTCCTTCCTGGCCAATATTCAAAAAGACGGCACCTACTCAGTCATTCCTCGCATTCCAGGCGGAGAGATTACGCCAGAAAAGCTCATTGTGCTGGGCCAAGTGGCGCAAGAGTTCGATCTGTACACCAAAATTACCGGCGCTCAGCGGGTGGATTTATTCGGTGCACGGGTCGATCAGCTACCGCTGATTTGGCAGCGGCTGGTAGAGGCTGGGTTTGAGTCGGGCCATGCCTACGGTAAGGCCCTGCGGACAGTGAAATCTTGCGTAGGCAAGAGCTGGTGCCGCTTTGGGGTGCAAGATTCTACCAGCTTGGCCATTGAGCTAGAGCTGCGCTACCGGGGATTGCGATCGCCCCACAAGCTCAAGTCAGCCGTTTCGGGCTGTACCCGAGAGTGCGCTGAAGCCCAAGGCAAAGACTTTGGCATTATCGCCACAGAAAACGGCTGGAACCTATATGTGTGTGGCAATGGCGGTATGAAACCGCAGCACGCCATTTTGTTGGCCACAGACCTAGATAAAGAAACCTTGATCAAATACATTGATCGCTTCCTCGTGTTCTACATTCGCACTGCCGACAAGCTAGAGCGCACCTCCACCTGGTTTACCAAACTAGAGGGCGGCATCGACTATCTAAAGCAGGTCATTATCGAAGATTCTTTAGGCATTGCCGATGAGCTAGAAGCGCAGATGCAGTACCACGTCAATACATACCAGTGTGAGTGGAAAACAACCATCGAAACACCTGAAAAGGTGCAGCGATTCCAACACTTTGTTAATGCCGATGCTGCCGATCCATCCTTGGCATACGTCCAAGAACGCGGGCAAAAGCGTCCGGCTACTGAAGAAGAGCGCGTGATTCTCAATCAAAGCAAGGATGCACTGGTGACACCTGCTCAATAGATGTCAGACTGTTGTTTTTGATTCCTTGGAAACATTAAAACGAAAATTAGAACAAGACTTAGGAGACTTTCAATGGTTCAATCATTACAGACATCTGTTGAGGCTGACGCGGTGAACTGGGTGAACGTTTGTGCTTTGGATGCGATCGCACCCAACACCGGCGTCAATGCCCTCATCGGCACCGAACAAGTCGCCATATTTCGCATTGGCCAAACCGATGAAGTCTACGCGGTAGGGAACTTTGACCCATTTAGTCAGGCCTTTGTCATGTCTAGAGGGATTGTGGGCGATCGCAAAGGCATCCTCAAAGTCGCCTCCCCCATCTACAAACAAAACTTCAACCTAAAGACCGGCGTTTGCCTAGACGACGACACAGTCACCATCAAGGTATATCTAGCACGAGTCGTCGACAATCAGGTTCAGATCAATGCTGACTGAAATAAGTGCTGACTGAAACAAGTGCTGATTGAAACAAGTGCTGACTGAAAGAGAGTGATTAAAAGGCAGCGTATCGGTATCGTGATAGTCGCGCTAGATCTGCTCTGGATCTACGCCTAGCTCTCTAAGCTTTTCTGCTAATCTAAGCGCCTTTTGCTCAGCCACTTCTGCCTTTTGCTCGGCTATTTCTACCTTTTCTATTACTTCTTAATACGTCGAAAATGGAACGCCATCAGGCCGAAATAGCTGTAGCTCGCCAGCTGACATATCAAAACGAATGTTCAACAGCGGGCTGACCCAGCCTGATGCAATATCTTCAACAGGCGTGAGCCCAAATTCATCATGAGTAAAGCCATTGAGTGTTTTTCGCTCAGTATCATAGATGTAGTATTCTTCTACTCCATGACGATCAAAAAACAATAGCTTTGAGTCCATCTCTTTTCTAGTATTGCTAGGCGAGAGAATCTCAAAAACGACTTGAGGCGCAACGTTATCTTCGAGCCACTGCTTATAAGAAAGGCGCTTTCCCTTTGGCCGACTAAGTGCCACCATCACATCAGGTGCTACCGAAATATCTGAGCGACCTTCAATCGGATACCAAAAGAGATCGCCCGCGACAAAAGCGTCCTTTAGCAACCAGTCCAAGTTTTGCTGAATAGTCACAATCCAACGATACTGCTCCGTATTACTTGCCATTGGCTGCCCGTCACTATCAGGGTAGAAAACTTCGGGCGCATTAGGCTTTGGTAATTGAGAAACCATTGGCTAGCGTTCCACATGTTCCGTGTATCTTATATCTAGTATATTCGTATTAAGTATATATTTCAAAGTAGCTCACGCTCCTGGGTTCCCTGCTCTGGGCGACCGTCAGACATAAAGTCGTCTGAGAAAGCGGCGAATAATTCTAGAGCGTTTGTGAGGGGTAGCCTCACTGGGGTAATTATTATGCGATTCTCCGATGGAGAGGCTACGCCAACGCCCTCACGCTCAATCTCGTATTCGATATCCAACTGCTCAAACTGCAATTCTTTAGGGATACGAACAGCTTGCGAGTTGCCGCTCTGAAAGACACGAGTACGCATAGCAAGTAACTGTCTCGTAACAACTGTATGTACAGTGTATACGTGGATAGAGTTTATCTCTATTTGAACCATAAAGTCTCTGCGTAGTGAGTTGCTGATCTGAGATCGCTTCCTGCCGTCTAAATAACAAGGCACCACTTAGAAATGAGAATCAAACAACTTACCGATCTCTTTCCGGTCACCCTACTCACAGAGAAGGCCAAAGGCCTACGACTACGCTCAGGGTTCGGCATCAGCAATCGCCGCTGGCTAAGCGTAGTCGTTCGCGAAGCGTCTGCCTGCGCAGAAGTCACAACCTACCAGCTTCTAAATGCGACTTTTATTGAATCCTCATTCCTTAGTAAAAGAACCACAACCATTTGAAAAATGATACTGTGCACAAATGTGCACGCTAAAATAATGTGATGGAAGCTGATTATGATTTTAGTCAAGGCAAGCGGGGAGCTATAGAGCCGACACCTGCTGGGAAAACACGTATTACTGTTCGGTTGGACAATGATGTTTTAGATTGGTTTCGCCAGCAAGTGCATCTCTCAGGTGGCGGAAACTACCAGACCTTAACTCAGATCTTGCACCTCTCTCGATAAGCCGGATCAGGCAATGATTTGAGGATGATTTCAAAGCCATAATGAGCAGCGATATCGACATTACGCCTGATTTTCCTGAGCATCTGAGCCCAAGGCAC
>JBCBKQ010000230.1:0-9382 GCA_038521595.1 Cyanobacteria bacterium J06627_28
AAAAGAAAAAAGGAGAGCCCTCAGTTACTTCAGTGGGCTCTCCCTACCATCAGGGTGCATCTACATGCATACATTATGACATAGGGGGTGAGGGGTGTAACCCCCTTTTTGTTCTGATTATAGAATTTCCTGTTCTGATTATAGAATTTCCTGTTCTGATTATAGAATTTCTTGCTCTGACTATAGAATCCTTTGAAACGCTATCCCTCTTTGTTCGCCAATGGCCCCAATTTTATCTTAGGTATCCGTAATCGAGACTGTTTTAACCGTTAAGTTTTTTACCCAGCAGCTGATTGGTGAGCTTGGGGTCTGCCCGGCCACCTGTGCGCTTCATTACCTGCCCAACAAAAAACCCTTTGAGCTTGGTTTTACCCGCTCGGAACTTAGCCAGTTCGTCGGGGTGTGCCGCAATGACCTCATCAATCATGGCTTCAATCTTGGCCGGGTCAGAAATTTGACTCAGCCCTTCTTTCTCCACGATAGCTTTGGGCGATCCGCCATTTTTTAGCAGTTTTGGCAGTAAATCTTTACCGATTTTGTTGCTAATGGTGCCGTCTTCGATGAGCTTCACCATTTCAGCCAAGGCTTCTGGGGTGAGCTGAATATCTCGAATGCTTAGCTTTTCAGCGTTAAGGTACCCAGCAATGTCGCTCATAATCCAGTTGGCAACCAGTTTGCTAGAGGCACCCGTTGCGATCGCACTTTCAAAAAACTCCGCCACTGCGCGGTCATCAATCATCACCTGCGTATCGTAGGCAGAGAGCCCAATCTCTTCCTGATAGCGCTTTCGCTTTTCGGCAGGTAGCTCAGGCAGCTCACCTTTCCAAGCCTTGAGCTGGTCGGCAGACACCTCAATCGGCGGCAAATCTGGCTCTGGGAAATAGCGGTAGTCGCTGGAGCCTTCCTTTAGGCGCATACTCTTAGTGCGCTGTGGCCCTTCTTCCCACAGGCGCGTCTCCTGATAGATAGGCTCACCGGCTTCGACGGCAGCAATCTGCCGCTCAATTTCATAGTCAATAGCTTTTGCGATCGCGCTAAAGCTATTCATATTCTTAATCTCGACCTTCGTGCCAAACTCCTTTTGCCCCACAGGTCGCACCGAAATGTTCACATCGCAACGCAGCGACCCTTCCTGCATATTGCCATCGCCCACACCCAGGTAACGGATAATCCGACGAATCTCCTCCGCGTAGGCAGCCGCCTCCTCACCCGAGCGAATATCTGGCTCAGAGACGATCTCAACCAATGGCACCCCAGCCCGGTTGTAGTCCACCAGCGAGTAAGATGCCGCCGCCAAATCACCACCGCCACCGTGCACCAGCTTGCCCGCATCTTCTTCCATGTGCAGCCGGGTCACGCCAATGCGCTTACGCACCGGCTTACCATCTTTCAAAATCTCAATCTCTAGCCAACCATGCTCTGCTATCGGCAGGTCAAACTGAGAAATCTGATAGTTCTTGGGCAGGTCAGGATAGAAATACTGCTTGCGGTCAAATTTGCTGTAGGGCGCGATTTGGCAGTTTAGCGCAAGGCCCGCCTTTACCGCGTATTCCAACACCTTTTCATTAAGCACAGGCAGTACGCCCGGCAGCCCCATGGTTACAGGGTCTACATGGGTATTGGGGTCAGCGCCAAATGCCGCAGAGCTGGTCGAGAAAATCTTCGTCTCTGTGCTCAGCTGACAGTGAGTTTCCAAACCAATAATAGCTTCATACTTGCTTTCCAAAGGTGTTTTCGCAGGTGCAGCAGCAGTCATAAAAACGTCGGATGAGGTGAGTAAAACAGTAAAAATCGCAAACTATAGACATCGGTAATTGTATCGCTATCGCCCACACTTGGTGCATCCAAGCTGCAATGCTTAGTCAATCGACGCCAAGCACTCGCAAATTTTATTGAGCTACCAAAAGATATGGCAAAGTGAGCAACGCCAGTGAGCAATACCAGTGAGCAACACCAGTGCGCAACGCCAGTGAGCAACACAAGGCCGATGACGACTAGAAACTGCATCCTTGAGCGTAAAGACTTCCATGCCTTGCAGCGTATTGCGGCATATCAATGGAATTAAAAAAGCTGAACTTTAAAAAATACTTGCCAAGTCGAAGTCGTTATGAGTATACTTAAGATGTTCAATTGACAAGGTAAAGCGATTGGCAATAGATCTAACCAAAGGTTAATGTGCCGTCTTGATAGATGGCTTAGCCTTTACGATGATGCATACAAGCAATCGCTCCTCACCTTTTGGAGGCCACAATGGTAGCAACCACATCTAAATCTGCTTTTTACCCCACCCGCATCGATCTCCCACTCGATACTCGCAAGTCTGTTGTAGACATGTTGAATGGCACACTAGCTGCCACCACAGACCTGCGTACACAAACCAAGCAAGCACATTGGAATGTAAAAGGAAAAGACTTTTATCAGCTACACCTGCTGTTCGACGAGATGGCGGGTGAGCTTGAAGAATATGCCGACATGGTCGCCGAGCGTATAACCGCGCTAGCCGGCACCGCAATGGGCACCGTCCGCATGGCCGCAAGCAACTCGATTTTGCCCGAGTACGACTTTGACGCCGTGGGCGGTATGGAGCACGTCGCAGCCCTGGCTGATCGCTATGCGGCCTATGCCAAGCACCTGCGCGAAGGCATTGCCCAGGCAGACGAGCAGGGTGACATGGACACCAGTGACCTCTACACAGAGGTTTCTCGCACCATCGACAAGCGCCTGTGGTTCTTAGAAGCTCATCTAGTCGGGTAGCCAGTCGGGTAGCAGACCTACTGTAGCTTCTGAAGAGTTGCTTAGGATACTCGCTGGGGGCTACAACCCTCATCAAACAGGCAACTCTTCTGCGCAAAGGTCCTAATGCGTTAGGACCTTTGCGATAACTAACGCGTTTAACGGAGCGAGGATGCCCCTTTGGGGTATCCTCGTTTGTCGTTAGAAGCCTTTAAGATATAGACGAGCAGAAGCGGTGAGCAAAAGGAGTAGCAACCTGGTCGATGCTGACATTCATCAATCCCAAAACTGATTTTGCCTTCAAAAAAATCTTTGGCTCAGCCCAAAGCAAAGACATTTTGATCAGTTTTCTCAATGCCCTTCTATATGACGCCGAGCCCACCATTCAAGACTTGACAATCCTCGATCCTTATCAGGCGCCTCGAATTGTCGGCATGAAAGACTCCTTTTTAGATATCAAAGCCCAGCTGGCTGACGGCACCACCGTCATCATTGAAATGCAGGTGCTCAATACCTTTGGTTTTGAAAAGCGCGTCTTGTACAATGCCGCCAAATCCTACTCAACGCAGCTAAAGCAAGGCGACAATTACCAGCTCTTAAATCCGGTGATTGCACTCACCGTCACAGATTTTGACATGTTTGAGCATAGCGACAGCGTCATTTCACGCTATTGCCTCATGGACAAAGCCACCTTTACCGAATACAGCGATGATATTGAGCTTGTTTTTGTCGAACTGCCAAAGTTTAAAAAGTCCCTAGAAACACTAGAAACACTGGCAGACAAATGGTTATTTTTCTTGAAAGCTGCCGATGAATTGCAGGCTGTGCCTAGCAGCTTAGAAGAGATTTCAGAAATTCAAGAGGCCTTTGAAGTCGCGCGGCAGAGCAAACTTACTCCCGAAGAAATGGAGGTCTTTGAAAAGCGGCAAATGGCATTGCATGACTATCACAACGCTGTGCTACTAGGAAAAATGCAGGGAGAACGCGAGGGTGAACGAAAAGGACAACGAAGAGCTCAGATACAAATCGCACGGTCTCTTTTGGAGATATTGCCAGCAGAGGTAATCAGTCAAAAAACAGGGCTCAGCCTTAAAGAAATTGAGGCCCTACAGCAAGCGTAAAACCATTTTTAGTCAGGGTCGTTTGCCCCGGGCAGCCAAAATTTACCGTTTCAGCGGATACCGAATGCACTGCACCATGAGCAATCAGTGAAGCCGCTAGGAAAACTCTTAGATTAAAGCGAGTGCTCTGTCAAAGCTCAGTTTTGGGGTTAAGACGATGGGGGATTAGGGGATAGGGTCGGCACATCTTCACTGGGCAGCAGCAAATCTTCAGGGGCAGCGCCATTTTCGAGCTCACGGATAATGGCAGGCGTCCGCGTTTCACCGTCATTAAAAATAGCCTCTAACCCTTCTTCTAGGGTTTCTGCCATAACAATACGATTTTTGTAGGCAACGATAACCCTAGCCAAAATCGGCAGCTGATTTTGCTCTGCTTCTAAATACAGCGGCTCTACATAAAGCAAAGATTGTTCAATGGGAATCACCAGCAAATTCCCTTGGTTTGCCCGTGAGCCTTGAGTATTCCAAAGGGAGATTCGCTGGGAGATTTCAGGCTCTTGGTTAATGCGGGCCTCAATTTGCTCCGGGCCAAAGATTAGCTCTTGTTTGGGAAACTGATACAGCAGCTGGCGGCCATATTGCTCACCATCGGAGCGAGCTGCAAGCCAAGCGACTAAGTTGTTTCTGCGCGCTGGCGTGAAGGGTCGTAGCAGCACGAATTCACCATCTTGCTCTCCTGGCAGCTCCATAATTAAGTAATACGGCTCTACGATTTGTTCTTCATTGGCATAGATTTCGTTGGGGGCTCGCCACAAATCTTCTCGGTTGTAGAAAACCTGTGGATCGGTCATGTGATAGATCAAGAGCTGATCTGACTGGATGGCAGAAAAATCTTGTGGATAGCGGATGTGAGTCTTTAGGGTGGCTGGCATGTCGTCTAGCGACTCAAACATGTCGGGAAAGGTTTCGGCCCAAGTGCGAATAATCGGATCGCCCTCATCGGCCACATAGAAATGAACAGACCCGTTGTAGGCATCGACGACTGTTTTGACCGAGTTGCGGATGTAGTTGAATTCATTGCTACCCGGATCAGAATAGGGATAGCGATCGCTCGTCGTATAGGCATCAATCATCCAGTACAGATAGTTTGTACCAGACTCATCTCTAGCTGGCGAGAAGTCTCCTCCAGCATCGGCCACAACTAGATACGGATCGCCATCAAAGGTGAGGAAGGGCGCAATACGCTGAACTCTCTCTTTTATGTTGCGACGGAACAACAGTTTGGTCTCTGGCGTAAAGTTATCGGTCAACAACATTTTCCAGTCACCCATGTGCTTGGCAAAAAGCAGCTTTCGCCAAAGCGAGCCAATGTTAATGCCGCCGCCACCGTCGTAGCGGTTATATTCATTAGCGCTGCCGCTGGGAAAGTCCAGCTCGGGCGACCTGGCCCCCGTCATCACATAGGTATCTGTCAGCTCACCAAAGTAAATGCGAGGCTTCCCCACCGGAATAGAGCGCTCAATGCTCGGTGAGCTAGGGGTATGGGCAATGTCTTTGATAAAGTATTCTGGCAGTCCGCTCGGGCCTGCTGTATTTACCGGGCTAATGGTAAAGCCATAGCCATGGGTATATATGAGGTGTTCGTTTACCCAAGTTTTGGCCTCTTCAGGTACCTGGTTGTAGTCTAGCTCTCTGGCAGAAATGAGTACCTGACGGCGGTTAACAGCGTCATTTTCGTCGGCAATGCTGTATCGGTCTACGTCTGCATCGGCAAACTCATAGTAAGAGCGAATTTGCTGCAATTGCCGGTTAGATTCTAGCAGCGGGCGCGTGTCCCACAGGCGAATGTTACGAACGGTCAGCTCATTTTCTTCGAGCTTGGCGGTCGTTAAATTGCCCTGCGGGTTAAACTCTTCGGTTTCAATTTCGTCTAGGGCAAAGGCATCTCGGGTAAAGGCAATGGTGCGCTTGAGGTAAGGTAGCTCGCGGTTTAATTCGTTGGGCTGTACGGCTACGCGCTGCACGAGCCAAGGGGCAAGGGTGTTGCCTATGAGCGTAAATAGGAGGTAGAGGGCGATCGCACCTACAATCGGTCTTGCCTTGAGCACGCCGCCGCCCAGCCGCCGAGTGATCGAACGCCTGCCTAGGGCTCGCCATAGCAGCGTCAGCGATAGGCCCAAAGAAATAAAGCCCAGCGCTGCATTCACCGGCAAATCTACAAAGGTATCGGTAAAGCTCGCCCCGTAGCTGACGCCCTGGGCCGAATACAGCAGCTCGTAGCGGCCGAGCCAATGGCCCAGCGCTGTCACAGCAAGAAGCCCTGAGGCCAGCGCAGACAGATGCCGCTGCTGCCCAGACGAAAATCCAGCAAACCGCCCCTGGCTAAAGGTATTGCCCGCTAGCAAATATTCCAGGGTTACCGCCGTGAGCACAAATAAAAGCAGACCAGAGAGCCAAAACTCGACCAGCTCAAACAGCGGCAAACGAAAGATATAGAAGCTTAGATCTTGCTCAAAAACAGGATCGAGCTGGTCAAACGTGGTCGGCGATAGGGCTGGTAAAACCCGATGCCACTCTTCGGTCAAAATGACGCTAAAACAAAGACTGAGAACAACGGCTGATAGCTGAAGCAATGGCATGGGGAAGGCGATCAGTGCGATCGCACCCAAAACCACCACGCCTGCCCATATGGGCTGAGCAACCAGCTGCTCTGCCAGCGCCCAATTTGCCGGAAAGCTCAAGCCCAAAGGCGCTGGGATAGGTGCCCTCACCGTCAGCAGCTCCGTCAGGGTTAGCTGGATATGGTGAAACAGCCCGGCGCAGATAAGCGTGCTAACGACCAATAGCACCGGCAGCAGTTGATTGAGTCCTAGACCGACGCTGAGGTTGGCCTGATTTGGGATGAGGCAGTTGCGATTGAACTGTAGGCGCTTGGCCGCATTGAAATTAAAAAAGGTGAAAGCGAGGCTGGCGAATAAGGTACATGAGCCGAGGATGAGCTGAGTGCGCGATCGCACCAAAAACTCAGACAAAAAGCCCAGCTCCTCAAACCAAAGCCCTTCTGCCCAGTAGTAAGTCGCCACGTACGCCAGCGCGAGAATGAGCACTCCGGCGATGACGGCAGCTCTGCCCAAGCCACTTTTTCGCCGAGTGTTTGGCCCAGTAGTCGAGCCTGCCGCCCAGTCTCGCGAGCCAACCTTCACGCCTGCCCCCAAAAATCAATCGCCCGATAGCCCAACTCATCCATCATCTGTCGCAGCAAGGGAATGCTTAGACCCACCACATTCGTATGACAGCCCTCAATTTTTTCCACAAACATGCTGCCTTTCCCATCGGTTGCAAACGCCCCGGCACAGTGCATCGGCTCCCCCGTCGCAATATACGCCCGAATCTCATAGTCAGAGACATCTGCAAAAAATACCTTGGTCATCCGGTAGCGCACTAGAGGCTCTTTTCCCGGTGCAATGAGCGCATATCCCGTCAATAGCTCGCCCGAGCCGCCGCGCATAGCTTTCCAGCGATCAATCGCCTCCTGCTCACTCTCTGGCTTGCCATAGATAATATTATCGATTGCTAATACTGAGTCGCAGCCCAGCACCAGCGCATTGCTAAACTGTGGCGCGACGGCTTCAGCTTTACCCCTAGCCAGCACCTGCACTAGCTCACGGGGGTCACTAATCACCACCTGATCTTCATCAAAGTTACTCGGACATACAAACGGCTGAATCCCAGCATCGATCAGTAAGTTACGACGAGCGACTGACGCCGAGGCCAGCACAAATTGAATATCAGCCATGGAAATCAGCAGGGAAGAAAAACCATAAGGAAACCAGCCTAACAAGAAACCACCTTAAAAAGGCGCACTTTTGCGACGCAATATACCCCCAACAGGTACTGCAGAGGCGATGCCATTGTTTGTAATCTATATCTATGCACATTCCCCACGACCCCAGCGAGGTAAGTAGGGTCGAGCCCATTTCGGGAAAGTGTGGTCACCTCTATGAATAAACCAACAAGTCCCCTTCTCTTTAGTCTCTGTTATGCAACCTTCACTCAAAATTAAACACCTGTTTCTCATGGGGGCAGGCGTATTGGCCAGCAGTCTCATGCTGAGCCCTGCCTTGGCACAGCTCACACAGCCTGGCCTTTCTCTACATAGCCTCGCTCGGTTCTACAGTGGCCTCCCCCATCAAGACAGAGCCCTCTCGCTACTACAAGATCAAATCGATAAGTCTAACCCTGAGCTATTACAGGCCGATTCGATTGCCGCCAACGTTTGGCGCGATTCGGCAACCCTGGTAGGACATGAGGACATCTTGGGCGGGATTGCTCAGAGCGATCACACAGGGACAGATCCGCTTGCAATGGCGATCAACCTCGCAAATGTTCGCCCCGGTGGCCCGGTTGATATCGAAGTCCTCTACGACCAAGCAGAGTTGCCCAGCGAGGCCATGGTCACCATTACGCGAGAAGGCTTCTTAGATGATTCTGTTGATGGCTCACGCTACCGATTTGACATTATCAAACAGGGCGAACAGTGGACCATTACTCGAGCAGGCCGCCAGTTCCGCTGCCAGCCAGGACGTGGACAGCAAGACTGGGCAGCAGGGCTTTGCTCATAACGAGTAAGTTGTTCGTACAACGACTAGCGGAACATTTAATGCCCACTAATGCTAATGCCCACTAATGCGCAAGGGCACTCACTGAACAGCAAGCTGAGCAGACATAAGCGGATCGTGATAGCTAATACGGATTAATGGCAGATATGGGAAATATGATGGTAGATTCCTGCTATCTGTCACCGGTTATGCCAGCTTTTGCTCCTATCCTTGCGCTCTTCTTAGCTCTCACACTCATACAGCTAATTTTATCGAGCACAAAAAAAACACCTAGCCCACCAAAAAGCGATGACAGGCGGCAGAAAGATCGCAGACAAGGAGACAGAAGAGGCAGTAGTAGTTAGCCTCTCCGTACATCGCTTTGTTTCTTTAGCGTTAGAGCTTCTCAAAGGAGACTCATACGACTGTGAGCGGTCTGGTTTTAGAAATGCCGCTCTCAAGCGCTTTTTTAGCCTCCCAAAGATCTATTGCTCTTTGAGCATTGAGCCAAAATTCTGGTGAGTTACCAAACAACCGTGCAGGCCGAAGTGCCATTTCTGGGCTCACACTTTGCTGCTCACACAGTAGTTCACTAACAACTTGACAGTCCACACCTGTTCGCTAAAGCCAAACCAGAAATCGTCAGGCTGTAGTCTGGTAAAAAGTCTTCGCGTAGCATTTCACCCGAATGCGTCGGTCGCCGTTTAATACCTTCTGCTTTTGGAATGCTCACAATTCACCTCTTTTTTTAGTGATAATCACAAACTTCGACATTGTAGGCATCCCTGTCAATAAATTGAAAACAGATACGCCACTGATCATTAATCGATATTGAGTACTGTCCCTGATGATCGCCCTTGAGTGCATGTATAGCAATTCCCACTAAGATTACGGCATTGCTCTGAAAGCATCATCAACCACTTCTCGAAAAGGCTTCCCTGATTGCATCTGCTTACGCATTCGATTCTTCAGGACAAACCACTGGTGTTC
>JBCBKQ010000231.1:0-9350 GCA_038521595.1 Cyanobacteria bacterium J06627_28
ACACCATGGCAATGTCGGCATCGCTTGCTCCCCGGGCAATAAACTCTTGCAGCAGTATGTCTGTAGAGCGAGGGGGCTGATAGACTGAGCGCTTCACTAGACCAAACAAAGTTTGCACATCAGCGCTCAGTCTATCAGCCCCCTCGCTCTACAGACATACTGCTGCAAGAGTTTATTGCCCGGGGAGCAAGCGATGCCGACATTGCCATGGTGTATGAGAGCATCGCCCTTTATCGCTGGTCGCAGTCCCAGGTAAATCAGAGCGAGCCTTACCAGGTTTTGTATCCTAGCCCTACGGTAGAAACTGTCTCCACAGCTGCTATTGTCCGCCGCGATGTGAGCCGCAGCCAGGCAAATGCAGGCCGCACCTTTATTGACTTTTTAACCGAGCCCGAACAGCAAGAAGTGTTTGTACAGTATGGCTTTCGGCCCGTGACATCAGATGTCGATTTACCTTCTGTTTCTGGCAGCCCCTGGTCTGAAAATATTCCAGGCGTTCAGATCGAGCCCAACTTTGAAGTGGTCGAGGCACCCGAAAGAGCCGTTACCGAAGAAGTGATTCGTCAGTGGCAGCGATCGCAATAGATTGGCCAAAAGAACCGGCCAGAAGAACCGGCCAAAAGAACCGGCCAAAAGAATCGGCCAAAAGAACCGGCTGGCAAGCATTGTTGATCGCTATGGTCAGACGTGCCAATTGTAAAAGTGCTTTACGGCCGTAGATATACTTAAATTCTGTGATGTATTATACATTTTAGCTTAGGTGCGGGAAGCTATCGAAAACTTGAGAGGCATACGTTTTACGCCTACGTCAACGTTCTGACTATGCCTTGATTCATGTATCAACACACTGACCCTGTTGCGTCTGTGTGACCCGTTTCGGCTGTCAAAAATTATGCCAACGGGCTAAGGGGCACTGCCATGCCAAAAAATCAAAAATCTTTTCGGGGGACAGCGACGTCCACAATAGAGCCGCCTTCTTCTACGGTGGTGGATGCGCCTACGCTAGCAGAACCTTCTGTCGTTGTGGATGCGACCATTTATATGACGCTTATTTTTGTGAGCGTTGTTTTAATGCTCCACCACGTTAACTATACCCATGACTACTTGTGGAAGATTTCCCATCGCTTTTTTCATCCTTACGAAACGGGCGTAGACCAGCTGTTTCAAAAGTTTTCAGTGGGTGGTTTTTTATTGCTGTCAGGATACAAGCTTTCACGCTCTAAAGTGTCTGAGCCGGCTGTTCCTTTTCTGTTTAACCGATTCAAGCGCATCTATCCTCTTTATTTGCTTGCTCTGATTGTGTCTTCACCAGCGGCCTATCCTCATTTAGTAGATGGTCAGCTGCCGTCGCTGGCAAACTTCATCATGCATGCACTCTGTTTGCAGGCCGTGCTGCCCAACTTTTTCCAGCAGGATTTTTACACGATTTGGTTTGTGAGCAATCTGCTCTGTTGCTATTTGTTGTTTTTGGGCTTACGCAAAACGCTCGGTCGCCCAGCTACCTTTTGTATGAAGCTGGGGCTGTTTATTTTTGCGATTGCCCTAGTGCGTCAGCTGGCAGGCACCTACGGTATCAGCGCATTTACCAATGATTTCAATGTCTATCTGTTGTTTTTTGCAGCGGGTATGGGTTGCGCTCAGCTGCAACCGCGCCTGATGACAATCAATAAGCTTGTGCTAATTGGTATTTCTGTTGTTTGTACGGGGCTGCTGATTGCTCTAACGGTTAATCCAATAGAGACCGCGTCGCCCTATGGTTCTATAGCGCTGTCTATTGTTGATAGCAGCCTGAAGATTGGCAGTATTTTGCCTGTTCATGTGCTTTTGCTGACGTCTTTTCAGAAGACAAGCGTCTCTCCTAAGGTAGCGGTCTTAATGAACAATCTGACCGTTGCTTCCTACTGTACTTTTCTATTTCATCGACCCATTTGGACGTCACTACATGGTCTGTGGAGCGGCAGTTCCTATCTCCAGTCTGTGTTTATTTTAGGCTTTGGCATTCCGCTAATTTTTGTCTGTAGCTACTGTCTACAGCTCTTTTACAATCGGCGCATTTTGCCGATGCTACCCGGCGGCAGGCCTTACAAGGTGCGACGGGTTTGAGTTTTTTCTAGGCGTTGCGATCGCTACCCTTAGCCTCGCGCAGCGACATGACCTGCTCTAGCCGAGGAAGCGCGCTTTCCGCCGTTTCGCGCACATAGCTATCGACGGACTCGTTTTTGATGAGGTTGCGCAGGACGTCTACAGCTCGCGGGTCGCCGATGGAGCCGAGGGTGTTGGTAATGGTAAGTGCGATCGCAACATTGTCAGTCGTCTTGAGCGCGTTGAGCAGCGTCTCAACCGCAGGCACACCAATTTCACCCATGGACATGACCGCCGCAATTTGCACCACAGGGTAGGGATCGTCCATCGCTTTGCGTAGGCCGTTTAGGCCTTCTGGCGGGAAGGGTTTGTCTGGATGAAAGACGGCAATTTGGGCCATGGCCTTAGTGCAGCTAGCGCGAACCGTATCATTTTCGCTGGTCAGCATTTGCTCGACAACGGCCGGTACCGCATCCATGCCGACTGCGCCGAGGGTTTTTACACAGGCCCGGCGGTACACCACGTCTTCTTCGCCGAGGGCTGCCATTAACGTTGCAATTGTATTTTCGTCTCGGTTTTCCACAATTTCAGTCATCGCTCGCTGACGCATTTGTGGATTGGGGTGCTTTAGCTGATTAAAAACGGACTCGGCAACCATGGGCTTTAAAGAAGGAAGTAGTACGGGATGTAGTGGGCTTGGAGCGTGCGTGTGCATGGCCTACCCACTAAAAAAGGACTCCCAGAAAACTCTAATGCTAGAGCGTAAACCAGGAATCCTTTTAGTTTTCAACTGCCTAGGCTAGCTAGGCCCAATCAATTAAGAAAGGGAGTTGATGACGTAGTCGAGCAGAGCGCGGAACTCAGTGAGTGCCTGAGGAGACATGTCACGAGGAGCGCAAGCGCGATCGCGTGTGAACTGCATAGCAGTGACATAAGGCGCAGTCGGCAAGTTCAAAGAACGGTATACCTCACGTGCACCTGCAATGCCCCACTCGTCCAAAGGACCTGTGCCGCCAACGACCAAGCAGTAGTTGATCAGGCGTAGGTAGTGCTTAATGTCGCGTAGGCACTTACCTTTCTTGGTGTCGTTCTCGCCTGCTTCACCAGCATTGGTGAGGTAGGGGTACTTCTTAAAGGCAGCATCATAAGCTTCTTGAGCAACCTGGTCGATACCAGCGTTTAGCTTTTCAGCAGCTTCTAGGCGAGCAGCCGCACGCTGCAAACCACCTTGAACAGCCTGCAAGTCAGCAGAGCCAGGAAAACGTCCGGCAGCATCAGCCGAAGCGATAGCGGAAGTAACAACTGATTTCATTATCTCAAATCTCCAAAGTTAGTTATGTTTGATCGGGTTTAGGGTCGTAAATCAACTCAACGTCAAATCGTCTAAAAAAAGACAATTAGGAAAGAGCAGAGACAACGCGATCAAAATAGCCAGCAGCTTCAGAAGCTAGAGCAGAACAGTCGCCTTGAGCCGCATCGTTTTTGTTGTAGCGAGCGCCGCCAGCTTCGGGGCTATTAGTACCCTTGAGGTGAGCGATGCTAGAAGCCTTCATGATGTTAACTGCGCGAGCAGAAGACCCTGTAGGTACGCCCAGAGCAGCATAAGTTTCTTTCAAACCGTTGAGGCAGCGGTCATCCAGTACGGAAGCGTCGCCTGCGAGCAGAGCGTAAGTGACGTAGCGCAAGATGATCTCACCGTCGCGGAGGCAAGCAGCCATGCGACGAGTGGGGTAGCAGTTGCCACCCGCTTGAATCAAGCCAGTGTTCTCACAAATCATGCCGGAAACTGCGTCAGATACGATGCAGCTAGCGTTAGATGCGATCGCATTTACAGCGTCCAAGCGCTTGTTACCTTCTGCAACAAAGCTCTTGAGTGCAGCTAGTTCGTCCCCGCCGATGGTAGCAGTCTTAGTGTCAGCCGTGACAACGGCTCTAGAGAAAGCGTCAAGCATCAAGCTCTCCTTCTTCTTAATACAGCAACTGGCCTTTTCTGTGGCCAGTGATACAAGATTAAGAGATGACCCGGCGCTCAGTCCGCTTTATTAAAAACAAAGCAATAATCCGTTACAAAGCCTTTTCTGCTTTCTGACAAAGCCTTTTATCACGCGCAGTACAAGCCGAAAAGCAGAAAAACGACTCCATGTCTAGCCTGTATCATCTCTTTATATTCCGTAATAAATTAGGTGTTCCCATCGGCTGTCAATACGTCTAATCCGCTATCTATTTCTACAGCTCTCAAGGCATTACTCAAGGTGCTCACGAGAGCCTACAGCTTTTATCATTTGGTGCTCGAATACTGGTGCTCGAATACGAGATTAAAAAGCCGGAACAGTCATTAAATCGACTGCTCCGGCTTTTAAGATGATTCGGCATATAAAGTTGCCGAACTGTGAAAGGGACAATGGGGACAAGGCTACAAAATGCTCTCCACATACTCCATATATAGGAGGGAGAAGTATTTTGCTAAGTGGATGGCCACTCGGTAGCGTGAAATAAACGCATGAACCAAAGACGTTAAGCTAAGGCGCTCGATAGACGCTTTGTAGGAGCGCTTTTTGAGAGTACAAATTTTGAGAGTGCAAAAGAGCGCTACAAGACGCACCGTTCGCCTAGAGGCTAGGCATTTTTAAGCAAATGCTTAACCAGATTATCTTTGACCATCATTTGCCGCATGACTTCGACAACATACTCTTGAGCTTGCTCTAGGCTGAGCCCTTTAACCTGGTCTTTGACAACTTTCAGCTTGAACTGCTGTTCCATGCTGAGGCTGCCAGGCACGAGGTCTTTACCGGATGTACTCATAAGGTTATTTCTCCTCAAAGGTTAGATAGATCTGGATACTGACGTAGATCTTGAATAGGCTATAGGCCTAAATCCTGGAACCGATGCCTAAATTTGGATGATTCCTTGAAGCTTAGAAATCGATAGACATCGTTGAGTGGCCGTGGGGGCTAACCAAACTTAATTTATCGAATTCTAACTGTAACGCACACTATCGTCAAATTGTAAATAGATTCGGTAGCAAGTGTTACGTAAATTAATTTCTTCAGGTTTCCTACCTCTTTTTCAGCCTATAGACATAGAGCTGAAGGGATAGAGTTGGATGGTTTTCAGGTGGGCGCTATTGCTATGGATCCAAAAGGGACAGGCGTAGCAACAGCAGCACGTTATCAGTAAAGAAATATTTCCTTCTTTTTGATTGACTGCGTGAGTATGCTATCCATTCTGCTTGCGCTGTAGCCTCATCTCCAAGGCTGATTTGACCGTGCTTAGCACCTCTTACTTGTGAGATAGCTGCCTTGTGAGATAGCTGCTAAAGCTTGAGCGGGTCATTGGAGAGTCATTGGAGAGGTCATTGGCTAAGCAGAGATCTATGCACTTAGCGCCTTCTAGAATCAACGGTTTAGCTGATCGTAGTGTCTAAAGCTAAGTGCGGAAGGCTATAGTCGGGAGAGTGCCCTCTGGGATGGCGTTATAGTAGATATAGAAATAATTATTCATCGATTTTTTCTGAATTATTCCTTGTTGAAGGTCATTGAGCAGGCTATTGAGTACATGAACGTAATGGAATTTTTCCAGCAGAGTGCTGGGCAGTGGCAGTCTCAACGCACGACACATCATTTACCGTTTCGCCGGGCCGAGTTAGGTGGCTCCAATATTTCGGTAGATGCCCTCCCAGCTGATAACGAAAAGGTCATTGAGATCTGCAAGCTGCACGATGTTGACCCGGCGACCGCTGTCGGTGGTGCGTACGTCGAGTGGAATGGCGCTATGGCCTGGGACAAAGATGACGAAAGTCATAAGGGCTCCACAGTGTTTGCCTTGGTGCCAGATGAGGACAATCCGCAGACGGGTAACTTGCTGCGAGAGCGAGGCTATGCGGAAATCGTGCCGGTGATTGGTCGCTTTGAGATGGATAGCGAAGACGGGCTGGTGCTCACGACCGAGTACGAAACCATGAGTTCGATTGAGCGCTTTTGGTTTCCAAATCCCAATTTACGCATTCGTACGAGCGTAGTGAAGCGTTTTGGAGGGCTAAGCACCGCATCTTTTTGTGCAGAATCTCGGGTAGAAACAGTGCCTGAGCAAGAAAAAGATGATGCGGCTGCTCGCGAGGCGTTTGAAATTGCGTCAGCGCATTCTTCGTTTGGTTGGTAGCGATCGCTTGAACCATCCTATTTTTTTACGGGCAATATGCATGTAGCTGCTGCTCACTGTGAGTCAGTGGCTTTTTGGTTGCTCGTAGCAGGTTCGTGTCGTGAAAAAGGTTGCCCTGACTTATGGCTGTTTGCTGCTGCTGCTGGGTGGATGTAGTTTGGTCTCATCACAAGGCGCCATCCTAAATGCCAGTGCTCGATCTTATAGTCTGCAGTTAAATGCAGATTATAAGGCTCGCTATTTAGAACATCAGGTTTTTGCTAGCCCTGAAGAGGTTAATACGGTGCAGGAGACTTCTGTTCCTCACTATGACCTTGTTCTTGCTGAGGCTAGTAGTCACAGCGTTGTTTATTATTTGATGCCTGATCGTTACAACCTTTATGCATGGCCTTTAGTCGGAGAAATGCCTTGGCAAAAGTCAGGCCGTTTGTATCCGCATATGGCAGCTGTTCAGGTTGTGGACAGTGCCGAAGGGCGTGCTCCAAAGTTGAGCAGCATTGTGTGTAAGTCCAATTGGGCCGGTATCTCTAAACCCCCATTGCCAACCCTGGAATCAGCTCGATTGGTATGCGGCTCTGAGTCGATTGAGATTTTCCGCGATGATTCTTGAGTGGTGGGTATGATGCTTTGGCTTATGTTTGTACTTCGTTGCCAAAGCGTTCAACTTTATCAAATTCAAAGGGGCCGGCGACTGAGCCCCACACGAGGTCATCAGTTTCGGGGTCTCGGCCTCGGTCGTAGCTGGTCATGTGAGACTCGGTGACAATGAATTCGTTGTCGAGGTAGGTGGTTTTGCCGTTTCGCTCGACCATGCACTTTTTGCCGGGTTCGACTTTGCCGCGAAAGCTGTTGCCTGTCCATTCAACAAAAATATCGCAGCCGCCCATGGGTTCTAGGTCGTCTGGTGTGAGCGTTGCTAGCTTATTGCGATCTCTGGCGGCGCCGTAGAACTTTTCCTGGTCTTTTACTCGGTAATTTTCTAGCAGGACGTCGCTTTCTCTTTGGATGAAGTGTAGGACGCGTACTCGGTAGGGCTGGTCTAGCTGAAAGAAGTAGGCCTGCTCTAGATACAGACTAATGCCTGACTGAAACCCTTTGGGCAGGGGCCGCATACACACTTTGATATGGGCAAAGAAGGGTGGATTTTCGAAGGCCTGTTCTTGATTGCTAAAGTCGGCGGCCATCCACTGGGTGAGCTTTACCACGTCGGTAGAGTGGGTCATGGGCTGTTGCATTTGGGGCGTTTACGTTTGATAACTCGATTTTAAAGGATGGGTGATTTTTAAGACAGACTATTCCCGGCTGCCTAAAGCTTGTTTGCAGCTTGTTTGTTTATTCGCGATCGTCAAATCGGGTGTGAAAGCTGCCGTATTTGATCCAGTATTGGTTGAGTTCGTGATGAGGCGTATGTAGGCTGGCTTTGGCGTGGTAGAGCACTACGCGGCGATGCTTGCCAATCCAGATTTTTTTGAGCGGCTCCACAGAGATTAGCGTGCCACCCAGCGCCTCTACGCAAGATTCAAACTTGTCGATGGTGGAGTATTCAACCGTTTCAAAGACAAAAAAATTGCCAGAACAAATCAAATGACGGCTGCGAATCCAGGCCTGCATTTTTTTGATGGCGGGCGGTGGCAGCATTTTATTGCCTGCCTAAAAGACGATCTAAAGGCAGCTCTGCGGCAAAGCTCTCTCGCTTGGTAAACTTCAATGCGCCTTCTGTGGACCCCCACACATGTTCGTGGGTTTCTATGTCCATCCCCTGATCTAGGCTCAGCCAGGAGTGATCGGTGACTTCTACATGGCTGACGAGATAGGTCAGCTTGCCTTTGCGTGGAATGCGACAGTTATTTCCAGGCTCCACGCTACCGATGAACTTGTCATCTGCTGGCTTTCCATCGTCATCCCTTTGGCGACGAAAGACCATAGAGCAGCCTTCTCGGCGGATAGCACAGTCTGCGGGAATCGTTTTAAGAACGTCTCGGTTGTGGCCAGAGCCCGCGTAGGGAACGCCGTCTTGAAAGCCGTAATTTTCTATGTAGACATGATCGTCTTTGGCGACAACGCGGTGTAGGCCCTGGCGATAAGGATTCCAGAGGTCGTAGTCGTAGACCTGCTCAGAGTAAAAGCCAATACCGCCGGGAAAGCCGAGGACCTCGAAAAACTCGTAGGGCAAAGGTCGAAAGAAAATGCGAATGTGGGCAAAGTCGGTGGGGCGAGCATTTGCCTGGTCAAAATTACTAAAGTCTCCAGCCATCCAGGTGGCGAGCGTGACTAAATCTTGTGTGGCGGCTTCTGTTGTCTTTGGCGGGGTTGACTTATCGGTGGAATGAGCAGCAGTAGGCGCGGTCATAAAAGAAAAGGGTGTTTGTTATGAGCAGTGTTTTAAGGGTGTTTAGTAGGTGTTTTATAGCGTATTTGCCATAAAAAAACTGTAGAAGAAAATACGGTGAATGGCCTACTTTTTGGGAGGGCTTTCTGGTGCACCGATGCGAACTTCTGAAGAGAGAGACGCGGTGGTCACGCCTTTGCCATCGCTGGTTTTAATCAGGGCGACTCGAAATCGGAGGCTATCGCTGGCAAACCAGATTTTTTCCTCGGCGGCGGCCCGGTCGTAGCCTGTCTTTAGGATAAAGGTGCCGTCAGGCGTAATGGTGTAGTGGCCTGCGGCGGGAATGGTTTCGGCGTAGCCTTGGTCTCGCAATAGCTTGCCGGTGTTGGGGCTGGTTTTGTCAGGAACGGGAACCAGGATGGTTTGCCCTTTGAGCACATCGTCTTCGTCCCAGTCGGTTTCGCCTTCCCACTGCATTCTAAAAGGGGTTGCGATCGCACCCAAGTCCACCCCCTGACTCTCACACAGCGCCAACACTGCCGGATCATCTTTTGCCAGACTTTCGATATCAATCATCGAACGAATCTCTTCAAAATGGACAAATGCCAAATGATGAGCACTCCGCTGAGATTTCCAGCGCCCCAAAGATTTCGCGACAAAGGTATCAATGTCCATAACTTACTAGCTGTAGCCGTCTTGCCAGCCGATGGCTCACTAAAAAATATAGGGTCATAGCTGTAGGATAAAACTCAACCATGACCCTATTAACAGATTAAAGGCT
>JBCBKQ010000232.1:0-9330 GCA_038521595.1 Cyanobacteria bacterium J06627_28
AGCAAAGGGCTCTGGCAAGGGGCTCTGGCAAGGGAAAACATATCAACAAGAATAGTTTTTAGGGATGATTTGCAAGGATGATCTTTAAATGGCTTTGCTTCGTCCTTTTGAAAGAACTCAAAGACACCAAAAGTCTTTCCTATGAGGATTTAGCTACCTCTGGTCAAAACATTACGCTTAAGTTATTGTTTTGAAAAAGGACACCCTTACCTTATGGTGACTAGCTCAACTATTCCTGGCACAGGCCGTGCCGATATCCCTAGCGATATCTCCCAAGAACTCACAGCCTTTGACGCATTAACCACTGACGAGAAGCTCGGGCTCCTGTGGGTGCTCTACGACAATATGGGCGGCTCTATTACCCCTGCGGCCCCTGGCGCAGCAGAACCACAGTTCACGCAGACGCTTTTAGGCCAGGTCATTGAACTGTCTGAGACAGATCAAATGGCTTTCATGCGCAACCTAGTAGAAAACAAAAAGACGGATCACACCGAAGCCTACGGAGCGTTTGGGGAAGATAATAAGCTGGCCTTCTGGTATCTGCTGGCTGAGGAAATGGCGGCAGGTAATGTCATTCCCGTACCAGATGACTACGAGCTTTCCGGTGGAGCTTCTCAGGTATTCGGCAAGATTGCAGCGCTAGATTTTAATCAACAGATTACTCTTTTGCGCTATTGCGTCTTGGATATGGGTGCATAGAGATGAAAAAGACGCCGGCGATCGCACAGCCCACACTCATAACGTCCCAGCACAATACGCGGCGTCAGAGCGCACAGCGGCTGATTGAACAGTACTTTGAGACATTCAATCAGCAAGCTTTTGATCAGACAGCGGCACTCTTTGCAGAACAGGGCTCGTTAACGCCCCCCTTTGAAGGTGCCATCGTTGGACGAGGGAAAGTTCAAGCTTATTTAGCAAAGAAAGCGGTCAATATGCACGCTCAACCCGAGGAATGGAATTTTCCAGCTGACGGAGACACCGTGAATGATGGACAGCCGCTTTATCGGGTTGCAGTGCAGGGACGTGTGAAAGCAATCGTGTTTCAGGTGAGCGTGCTTTGGGAGTTTGAGATTGCGCCGACTTGCGAAATTGCGATCGCACGAGTCAAACTCATTGCCACACCCAAAGAGCTGCTATCACTGAGGTCAGTAAATTAGTCAGTGCACTAGCTGATTCTACACCCTTGTTTCATCCCACTCTCTCATTTCAACAATACAAACATCCCAAAACAGACACCAAAAAGGCCGCCACTGAAACATATCAGTGGCGGCCTTTTCTTGAGCGCGACTTTCCCATCCGAGAGGGCAACATTCCTTTGTTGCTTCAGCTCTTTTTTTCAGGTTTGTGATGGAATCGAATACCTAAGAACAGATCATACATAAAGCCTAGAAAATCCTTTGTCTTTAGTAAGCCAAGAGACTGAGGAGAGCCCTTCTCATCCAGCAGGGGCTTCATGACCTCATAGGCAGGCTTGTACTTGTACCAAGGAATAGAAGGCCAAAGATGGTGAACCAAATGGTAGTTTTGGCCCATGATCAACACATTCAAAATACGGCTAGGATAAACGCGAGCGTTTTTCCAACGATGCTGCTCTTTGAAAGGACGATGGGGCAAGTAGTCAAAAAACAATCCTAAAGCCAAACCCACCACCAACGCTGGCGCAAACCAAAAATTGAACAGGTAGCCGATGAAGCCAAACTGACAGGCCGCATAAATAAATAAGCCAACGGCCAGTCGGCTTAAGAACCATTCCATCAGCTCATTATTTTTCCAGAGCTTACGCTGAAAAAAGTAAATCTCATGATAGAAAAAGCGAGCCGCAATTAGCCATAGTGGGCCACCCGTCGAAACAAAGTGGTCAGGGTCATTTTCGGGATCGTTCACATGGGCATGATGCTGCAAGTGAACGCGCATAAACACTGGGAACGTAAATCCAAGCATCAGCGCACTGCCGTGACCGAGGGCTGCGTTTATGCGCGGATTCTTATGGGCTGAATTGTGAGAAGCATCGTGGATGACCGTGCCCACTAAATGCAAGGCCAACGTATTTAGTACAAAACAGCACCAGCTAGGCCAGTGAAAACTGAAATATCCAACCGTTGAAAGAAAAACTAGCGAAACTGCCCCACAGAAGATGAGTAGGTTGGGGCTAACACCACCATCGGCATCGAGAAACCGCTTGGGGACTCGTCGGGTAACCGCCAGGGGCTCTACTGCCGCCGACACCATATATTTGCTCCTTCACCACGTTTGAAATAGGCCGCCGAAATCAGCCGCGCCCTCCGGTAGTATACGCTACCTGAGATAAATAATAAAGTTTTGTGACGTTCATCAGGAAGTCATCGCTCACCAATCCAAGACGTAGACAGACACAGACGATAGAGCAATTTTTATTTTGTCGATGATTATTTGTCGCTGAGACTACAGTGCCCACTCTCAGCCTGAGGCAGGACTGGTTGCTATCAATTTCACATCGCATTTTTGGAGAGGCTGTGCTAGGCATTGGGCTTTACCGGGCCTCGCAATGGTATCGTTTGAGCAGACTTGAACACTACATAGCCCCTTTTTGAGAAGCGTATGCGATTTTCCGAAGGAAAGGCTCGACCAGCGCGTCCAGCCTTGCGTCGAACAAAAATCGTCGCAACCATTGGACCTGCCACCCAAGATGCCGACACATTGCGATCGCTCATCGAGGCAGGCGCTACCACGCTGCGACTAAATTTCTCCCACGGCGACTTAGAAAATCATCGCAAAAATATTCAGCTCATTCGCCAAATATCATTTGAGCTACAGCAGCCTGTCGGTATTTTGCAGGATTTGCAAGGGCCAAAGATCCGCTTAGGAAAGTTTGAGAACGGCGCCATCAAGCTCGCCAAAGGCGATAGCTTTGTTCTCACCAGCCGTCAAATTCCAGGGACACAGACAGAAAGCTCAGTCACCTACGAGCCCCTCGTAGAGGAGGTGCCCGTCGGTGCAACTATCTTGCTAGACGATGGCAAGGTAGAAATGAAAGTCGTCGGCAAAGACGAAGAACAAAACAATCTCAACTGCGAAGTTGTTGTTGGTGGCAAGCTCTCCAACAGCAAAGGTGTCAATTTCCCAGGTGTTTATCTCTCTATTAAGGCGCTGACAGAGAAAGACAAAGAAGATTTGCAGTTTGGCCTCAATCAAAACGTGGACTGGGTCGCACTGAGCTTTGTGCGCAATCCCCAAGACGTTTTGGAGATTAAAGAGATTATCCAAAACTCGACCAGTCGCCGCGTGCCGGTCATTGTGAAAATTGAAAAGCACGAAGCTATTGAACAAATGGACGCCATCCTATCGCTGTCAGACGGCGTGATGGTGGCCCGGGGTGACTTGGGTGTAGAGCTGCCGGCAGAAGATGTACCTGTCCTACAAAAGCGCCTGATCGCCACTGCAAATCGTCTGGGTATTCCAGTGATTACGGCGACGCAAATGCTAGACAGCATGGTAGATAGCCCGCGTCCGACCCGAGCAGAAGTCTCTGACGTGGCCAATGCAATTTTTGATGGCACAGATGCGGTGATGCTCTCAAATGAAACAGCGGTCGGCGAGTACCCGGTAGAGGCGGTTGCAACCATGGCTCGCATTGCCAGACGCACCGAACAGGAGCAGATGGAGCATGTAGAAGAAGAATTCAGCAAGAGTCATACGATTCCGAATGCTATTAGCCAGGCAGTGAGCCAAATTTCTAATCAGCTTAGGGCCGCAGCCATCATGACGCTGACCCGATCTGGGGCAACGGCTCGAAATGTCTCTAAGTTTCGACCGAAGGCACCCATTTTGGCAGTGACGCCACTGGTGGATGTGTCCAGGCAGCTACAGCTGGTATGGGGAGTCAATCCTCTGCTTGTGGTGGATTTACCCTCTACGGGGCAGACATTTCAAGCGGCCATGAATGTCGCCCAAGAAGATGAGCTGCTACAAGATGGCGATCTGGTCGTGATGACGGCGGGGACTTTGCAGGGCGTTTCTGGATCTACCGACCTGATTAAGGTGGAGGTAGTTACGGCGGTCATTGGCCAGGGCCGGGGCATCGGGGAGGGCTCTGTCAGCGGACGCGCCCGCATCGCTCACGATACGGCTGCGATAAAAGAGTTTCACACGGGTGAAATTTTAGTGGTGACACACACGAGTGCAGACTATGTGGATGCGATTCGCCGGGCAGGTGGCATTATCACGGAAGATGACAGTGTGACCAGCCATGCGGCGGTGCTGGGCCTGCGCTTGGGGATTCCAGTCATTGTTGGAGTTGAAAAGGCAACGGAAATTATTCGCAATGGCACGATTGTGACGCTCGATGTGAGTAAAGGCATCGTGTGCTCTGGTACGTTTAATGCGCCACAAGAAGAGATCGCACTGGTTTAGAGCGCTGGAGAGGGTTCAAGGGAAATAGGCTCGAAGCGTGTTTACGTAAGCAGGAAGTCAGCGGCAGGGAGTCAGTGGCAGGGAGTCAGCGGCAGGAAGTCAGTGACGGGAAGTCAGTTTTGATTTTGGCTATTCGGAATCGGTGAGTATCGGTTTGAGGTTTAGTGCTCAACCTCTTCTACCGGATAGAAAACGATGAAACGTCTTTTTGCGACTGCGATGACTGCGGCTACTATGCTGGCCGGACTGAGCGTTGGCCAAGTGGCTAGGGCTGATTCTCTAAAGTCTTTTTGCGCTTACTATCCCAATGGCGCTAACCGGCCAGAAGCGGCAATGCCTTGCACTTTTTCTCAGACTCAAGGCTTTGTTTATCTCGCTTGGAGAGATGGCGTGCAAAATGCATTTAGCCCAGTGGAAGGTCGCCTGGGTGTCTTTACCGATCAGCGAGGGGGAGAGGTTTATCGACAGGGCACTGACGGCCCTGCCGATCTCATTTTTCAAATGGAGCGGGGTGCCATTGAGGTGTATTGGGTGGGCGCATACTAAAAGTGCGCAGCGTTTGACCGCTCTTAGGAACAGGCATTTAACAAGTTTCAATTTGTCGCGGGCCCTCACCCCAACCCTCTCCCGAATGGAGAGGGAGCCGGACTCTGCTTCCCCTTTTCCCGAGGGGAGAAGGGGCTAGGGGATGAGGGCGACGATGTTTGGATGTTATTCAATCTTCGTCCTTGGTGCATCAAAGCTCCTGGTGCATCAAAGCTCCTAATGCATCAAAACTCCTAGTGCATCAAAACTCCTTAGAATTAACGCCCTCAAACAACACTCTGTTTGAGGGATTTTTTTGTTTTTATGGATTGCTTTCACGCTCGTTTATTCCTTGCGGAATGGCGAATAGCGCTTCTGATTCCTTAACTACTACAGTTTTTATTTGTGCAGAAAATTATTATGAAGCGGGCTTTTTCTACAGTGTTGTCAGTGCTCATTGCAGCCGGTGTAGTTGGTGCGAGTAAGGCGGTGTATGCAACACCGACAGAGGCAGACGGATTGAACGAGCGATGTGACTTTCTTCCCTATGGTGAGGAAGCACCGACTGTCTCGATGGCTTGTTCTTTTATTGAAGACGAAGTCGGAGTATCTATCCTATGGGCCGATGGTATCTACAGCGAGTTTGAGGCATTTCACCAGACGCACGGTAATGCGTCTGAGGGACTGTATCTAGATGAGCGTGGCGGTTTGGTTCGTCAACAAACTGGTTTTGGCTCAACTGTTCGACAGTTTCAGATGGAGCAGGGCACTGTTGTTGTTTATCTCTAAGCGGTGATGCGGTGATGCGGTGATGCGGTGATGCCTGGGAATTAGCGGTGGTAGAAGGCGGGGGAGCCTCTGAAGATGCGATCGCGCTGCACCGGAGACAAACGAGACGATCCATTTGTCGACTGAGCCACGGGCTGACCTCTGTTTTCTAGCTCGGCAATAGTGACAAAGCGATGGTTGGGGCGGTCGTAGGTGAGGACGGTGCCGTCTTCGATGTTGTAAATCCAGCCGTGGATGGCGACTTCGTTTCTGTGGAGGTGCGATCGCACCGAAGGATAGGTCTTAAGATTATCAATCTGAGTCAGCACGTTTTCGGCAACGAGGGTAGAGAGCTTTTCAGCCTTAGGCAAATGGCTATAGTGCTCTTCAACCAGCTCACGGGTTGCCTCAGTATGCTTTAGCCAGTTGTAAACCAGCGGCATTTTTGCTTCTAGCTCGCCTACTTGTAGCAGGCCTTTCATGGCACCACAGGTGGTATGACCACAGACAACAATATGCTGAATATCCAGTGATTTGATGGCATATTCAATCGTTGCACCTTCGCCGCCATTGGTTGCGCCATAGGGTGGAATGATGTTGCCGGCATTGCGAATGACGAATAGATCGCCCAGGTCAGACTGGGTAATCAGCTCTGGCTGAACCCGAGAGTCCGAACAGGTAATGAAAAGAACCCGAGGATGCTGACCTTGAGCCAGCTCTTTTAGCAGGGCTCTATGCTGAGGCACATAGCTGCTCTGAAACTCTCGCAGCCCTTTAATCAGATCTTTCATGGGGTGTGATTCCCTACTCTATATTTCTATAGTCTCATGCAGCCGCCCCACAAGCTGGCAGAGTTCTATCTGAATACCTAAATGGAAGCTTCAGAAAAAGCAATTGTCACTGACTGATACTTTCCAGTCTCAATCAATTAGGCGATGGCCTGACTTACATACTACGCACGTATTACTTTTTCCCGTAGCTGACCGAACTACTCCTATCCGCTAGCGGCCATCGTGGCTCGAGCTGATAGACACCATCGAGCAAAACCTCAAAAGAAGTAGGTTTATGAGCCATATTCGTGTTTCAGAAATGGTGTCACAATCAAAGGTTAAAAATAGAAAAGGGTAAAATTAGAGACGCCTTACGAGTGTTGACACATGCAGATAGGCTACGCCCGCATTTCGACCTGGAGGGGATAAAGCGAAGCGAAGCTAGCGCTGTTAGAGAAAAGGAATCGCCTCAATGCTGCTGCGGCAAAAGCCTTCTGAGACAACAAGGCTACTTCGCCAGTTTGATCTTAGGCTTTACGGTAGGTTTTACCGCGCCATTTAATAGAACGCTGGAAAGCTGAAAGAATTATCCTTAGCACTGCGGCAGGATCAGCTAATGGTGAAAACCAAAAGAACATCGCTTTGAACGGGCTTGATTGAGTCCAGTCGTAGGAGCCTGCAACAGCGGCTTGCATACCCATCCGGATAGTCAACAATAGGATGTTGAGCATAACTGCGGCCACAACAACAACAGATCCAACGCTCTCCCACCCCCAAAACTTCACGCCGCTCCAGGCTAGCAACAACAGCGGTATCGGCAACGCCTGAGTACTCACCAGCAGCCACAAGTCGCTCCATAGCTGTCCGTGCGAAATAGAATCCTTTAGGTCAAGCGATCGCCCCCACCCGCTCCAGGTTTCCGCTATTCCCTCATACATCCGCACGCTGATCACATCGGCCCCATCCAAGAAACCCACCCTGTAACCGCGCCGCGCCGCCTCGCGCACTAGCGTGACATCATCACAAAAAGAACTCGCGGCACAGGTGTAGCCGTTCAGCGCTTCTAGTACCTTTCTTCGAGAAAGAAAACACTGACCGTTTGCCATCGCCCGTTCTACATCAGGAAACGTAACTCCCGCTGAATCAAAGCGATAAATCAACGTCATCAACATTGCAGGCTGCAACCACCATTCACCAGCCGACTTCAGAATAAAACGCGGCGATAGCGAAACAATCTCGTAGCCCTGCGTTTCCGCTTCGTGTAACAGACTAGCCACCAATCCAGGCTGAGGTTGAGTATCGGCGTCTACGCCCAATACCCAGTCACTATTCGCATCAGTGCTCAAAAAACCACTGTGCAATGCCCAGGGCCTTCCCACCCAGCCATCGGGCAGCGCTTCGTCTGTGACTAACCGAATGCGACGGTCTTGTTTCCCAAGCGCAGCGACCTTGTCTTGTGTCCCATCTGTAGACCGGCTGTCAACCACCAAAATCTCTCGAACCACATCGGACTGAGCCGACAGCCCTACTAGGCAAGGCTCTACCCTATGCGCTTCGTTTAAGGTCGGCACAACGACACTGACCGCTGCCGCCTGTGAGCGAGTGGACTGCTTGGGCTGAAGGGGCTGCTGCCGCCTGGCTCCTTTGAGCAGCCTAGAGAGCAGCAAAAATGTAGCCGGTAGCTGAACTAAAAGCAAAACCAGCGCAGTGGCACCGACCGGAACCGAAATATCTACAGCGCCAGCCGACAAAGCTAGCACCGCAATTGGCAAAAATCTCACCTAGGTTTCTCCTGACCCAGAGACAGCCAGCGTCTCAAAGTTGGCCACGCTCTCGCCGTAGGTTTCCATAGCAGAACGGTACAGCAGCAGCGCAGGTAGTACGCCTAACAACAGCCCGAGCAAAATAGGAACATAGATTTTGCTGTCTATGCTGATGACCATGGCAAACGTAAAGTTGCTCAGATATATAGACAGCGGCAGACCTAGCGGAATGTTGGATGTTTCTAACGGTTTAGCTTTCCAAAGTACGGCTGCGATCGCCATAAACACTACCCCTGTACCAAACCAGCCTGCAAAGTTTTGGTACGGCATGCCAAAAAATGCACCTGGCTGATCCCAAGCCCAAAACGGCATTGTGGTTTGGCTCATAGCCGGATCCAGCACAAAATCCCAGGAGGTGAGGAGCAAAGAACCGAAAGCGATCGCACTCGGCACTCGCAGCTTACCTAAACCTACCAAGCCCATATAAGCCAGCAGATATGCGCTAAAGCCCAGATAAAACCAAGACAGCGGAATGGTAAACGGCACTAGGCCTGCCACCTTGTAGCCTAGGCCAGAAAGGTAGTGATATTCTCCAAAAGGAAAGCCTGTGCTGGTGCCTAGCAGCTCAGCGCCAATAGAAACGACCAGCGCCGGCAGCATAAAGGTTAGCCAGTGCCATAAGCTCAGGTTGCGATAGGCATAAATAGAGACAGCCAGTGCCCCCGAAATCATATATACCGCACCGCCACCTGCCATTGACCATTGAAATGCCTGCTGCCCAAACTCAGGCAGCGCCACGATGAAAGCCGTGTTCGGCAATACGATTAAAAGCCCTGCCAATCCAAAAATCAGCGAAGCTATATGAACTGAAAAACAAGTGCGCTGTGCGAGCCCCAATGCCTTCATACTTTACGCCCTAGAATTAATTTTTCGTATCGGTAATATAGCAAGGTTTACTGAAGTTGGCTGCTCACTTCTATACCAAGGTAAGCGCAAGAAAAATTATGCTCACCCTATGCTATTGCAAGCTGTTTAATGCATTGTGCAGCTTGTCTTTGTTACTCTCATCTAGCCAAGCCATATAGCCACGCCATCTAGCCAAGCCATCTAGCCAA
>JBCBKQ010000233.1:0-9309 GCA_038521595.1 Cyanobacteria bacterium J06627_28
CATGGAATTTCCTACATACACAACAATTGCAGCATTAGGCCAAATCGTTAATCTTACGCTTACGCTACTTGCAATCGCTGTTCCAATTCTGTGTGTGCTCAAAGGCTATCGATTTTTCAAGACAAACCTTATTTCCATTCCTATCATTTGTGCCATTGTCATCCTAGGTGCGTACCTAGCCGATGCTTACCCACTTATTCAGCTCCACTTCATGGGTTTCGATTTTGATGGGCTCAGTGATACGGAGCGCCTAAGAGCCGTAGAACCGGCATCTAGAGCCCTCGCAACAGAACTCTACGGCTCCATTTTCGGCATTGGCTGGCCGCTCAAAGCTATCTTCGCCATGGTCATGGTATTGCCCTATCCAGCAGCCGTCTGGACTGTCATTACCCTGGCTAAATCTGTTATTAAAAAAGCGTAGAAGACTATTAAAAAAGCGTAGAAGAACAAATCTTCTACGCCTCAACCTCTTTTACTTTTTCCGTCTAGACTGTTGCAACCGTGAACTTTTCACTAATGCGCTTCATGGCCTCTTCCACATTCTCACGGCTGTTAAATGCCGAAATTCGGAAATAGCCTTCACCCGCTGCGCCAAAGCCTGCACCTGGTGTACCCACAATGTTGCAAGTACTCAGCAGCTTATCGAAAAACTCCCAGCTAGAAAGCCCGTCCGGCGTCTTCACCCACACATAAGGCGCATTCACACCGCCGTATACCTGAATGCCTGCCGCCGTCAGCTGCTCACGAATGATTCGCGCATTTTCCAGATAGAAACTCACCAGTTCCTTCGTTTGTTGTTGTCCTGCTTCCGAATACACCGCTTCAGCAGCCTTCTGCACAACATAAGAAACGCCATTGAACTTTGTAGACTGGCGACGATTCCACAGTCCCCACAGTTCTACCTCAGAACCATCCTTCGCTTTACCCTTCAGAGATTTCGGTACAACTGTTAGCGCGCAACGGGTCCCTGTAAAGCCTGCATTCTTTGAGAATGAGCGAAACTCAATCGCACAGTCTCTTGCACCTTCAATCTCAAAAATAGAGTGGGGAATCGAATCATCCGTAATAAAAGACTCATAGGCCGCATCAAATAGGATGATGGAGCCGTTGGCCTTGGCATAGTCCACCCAAGCCTTCAGCTGCGCCTTTGTCATCGTCGCGCCAGTGGGATTGTTGGGTGAGCATAGATAAATCAGATCAACTTTCCCAGACGGAATCTGCGCTTCAAAGTCGTTATCAGCACTAATGGGCAAATAGGTAATGCCCGCATACTTACCCGACTCGTCTGCATCACCTGTGTGACCGGCCATTACATTGGTATCCACATATACCGGATACACGGGGTCAGTCACTGCAATACTGTTGTCATCACCAAAGATGTCTAAAATATTGCCGCAGTCACACTTAGATCCATCCGAAATGAAAATCTCAGAGGCATCAATGTCACAGCCTCGGGCTTGAAAATCTTGCTTGGCAATTTTTTCTCTTAGCCAGGGGTAGCCTTGCTCTGGCCCATAGCCACGGAAAGACGCGCGATCGCCCATCTCCTTCACCGCCTCAATCATCGCGGTCCGGCAGGCTTCCGGCAGCGGCTCCGTCACATCACCAATGCCCAGCTTAATCACAGGCGCAGTCGGATTAGCCTCTGTATAGGCCTTCACCCGCCGCCCAATCTCAGGAAACAAATACCCCGCCTTGAGCTTGAGGTAATTATCATTAATCGTAGTCATAGGTCTTTTTGTGCGTTTGTGCGTCTGTAACAAGCCTCAAGATCTTAAACGATGATTGCCTCACACACTGCATCATTCATCCCTCCTCTGGTCATCCCTCCCTCCTCTAATCATCCTTTTGCCCAATGCTTTCCTCTCGCACCGCTTGGATTTTTGATATGGACGGCACCCTCACCGAAAGCCTCCATGATTTCCCCGCCATCAGCCGCGCCCTTGGCCTCCCCCCTAACGAACCCATCCTTGAATCCCTCGACCGCCTACCCCCAGACGAACTTGCCCAACGTCAAAAGCAGCTCACCGATATAGAAATAGACATTGCCCATCAAGCTACGCCCCAGCCCGGTGCCCACCAGCTCCTAACTGCCCTGAAAGCCCAGGGCAAACACATGGGTATTCTCACCCGTAATACCAAAGACATTGCCCACATCACCTTAGAAGCCTGCGGCCTGGCCGACTTTTTCCATCCTGAAGACATTCTGGGCCGTAGCTGCTGCCCGCCAAAGCCTCAGCCCGATGGCATTTTGAAGCTGTTAGCCCGCTGGTCTGCCAAGCCTGCTGATGCTGTTATGACTGGAGACCACAAGTTTGATTTGGTCACTGCGCACAATGCACAGGCAGCGGCTGTGTACCTTGACCCCACGGGCGAATTTGTTTGGCGATCGCATGCTGACTACAGCGTAAAAAGTCTAGACGCCTTATACCAACTGGTCATATCTGCTGCCTAGGCGCTTTTCAGAGGCGCTTTTCAGAGGCGCTTTTCAAAACAAATCAAGAAAAGATGTCCAAGCCCTTGACAGCTAAATCTGCCAAAAAACGTAGAAACTTGTTTTCAGACAGGAAAATTAATATGCTTTCTTCATTGCAATGATTTCTTCAAAAGGGTCTCGTAAAACCCTGGTTAGAAGAGGGTTCAGCGTTTTTGAATTTCAAAGCCTGAGTGTAATCGCTGAGCCTGGATGAGTATAAATGCTCATTATTTTCTGCTAATGTGTCGGAGAGGTATTTGTGCTTATTGACTTTTCCTATAGGATTTGTAGACAAAATTTGTTACAATACTTAATGAGTGAAATTTGATGCAAAGCTAGAGGCATTGCCAGGTTTTCATTCCAGCGTTTATTGGCATCATTGCCTGCCCATCACTTCATCTCAACTATAAGGAATCTTGAAAAATGGCTATTGTATTGGCATTGCTTATTGTCGGTTGGCTAGTTGCTTTTGCACTGGGTAATCAGGTCGGGTTTGACTCAAAGCCTGCCACGACCCAGACTCCTTCAGCTTCTTCGAATGCAGTCGATGCTACGACCACAAGCTATCGCAAGTCTGTTTCAGCTTCCTAGTTTCTGCTTCCCAGGCCCAGCTGCATTAGGTGCTGGTCTCTATGCCTAAGCCAGCGACATAAAAGCCCCTTCGAAGCATTCATCTTCGAAGGGGCTTTTATGTCGTTTTGCCTGTAGGCTCCGTTTTTGGGGTGCTTATTCTTCTGTGACGGTATTTTCTGTCCTAGACACTTCCATGATGGGCTCTCCGTTTGATTCTTGAATAAACCGCAGGGCCGCGTCGGGTGTCATGGGTTTGGCAAAGTAAAACCCCTGGACGTTTTTACATCCCAAGACGCGCAATCCCTCTAGCTGTGCTTCAGTCTCTACGCCTTCTGCGACAATGCCCATCCCTAGGCTGTCAGCCAAATCGATGATGGTTCGCGCAATTTCGGTATTTTCACCTTTGTCACCAATGTTTTGGACAAACGCTCTATCGATTTTGAGAATGTCGATAGGCAGCTGCTGAAGGCGGCTGAGCGATGAGTAGCCAATGCCAAAGTCATCAATGCAGAGGCCTACATTCAGGGCTTTGAGCTCTCTAAGGACTTGCAGCGCCTCTTTCGAGTTGTGCATGATGGCCGTTTCTGTAATCTCTAGTCGGAGAGCCTGCTCAGAGAGTCCAGTCTCTTCCAAAATTTCTGCAACCTGCTCGGCCAGGTTGCTTTGGGTGAGCTGCCGTGCAGACAGGTTGACGTTGATTTTAATGGGGTTCTCTTTTGACAGTACTTTTTGCCACTTGCAGACCTGCTCACAGGCCTCTTGGAGCACCCAGCGGCCAATGAGTGTAATCACACCCGTTTCTTCCATCACAGGAATGAATTCGCTGGGCGAAATAGATCCATGCTGTGGATGATGCCAGCGAATAAGTGCTTCAACCCCAACGACACGCCTCGTTTCGATATCGACTACGGGCTGATAACGCAGCTTTAGCTCTTCTCTCTGTACCGCAAACTGCGCCTGTGTGGCCATTTGCCACAGTGCCACCGCTCGCTGGTGCATACTCTGGTCAAACACCGTATGGCAAGCGCCGCCCTGCCCTTTGGCTCGGTAGAGCGCCGTATCTGCATTCCGTAGCAAATCGCTGGATTTTTCGTAGCCTACGCTGCTGCACACTACGCCGATGCTGATGTTTGCAAAGACTTCGTAGCTGCCCAGCTTAAAGGGGGTTTTGAGGCTGTTATGAACGCGATCGCACACCGCCAAGGCATCTTCTAGTCCATCAATCTCTTCTAATAAAATTGCAAATTCGTCGCCCCCCAGCCGGGCTAGCGTATCGCACCGACGAATGCACGACTCTAGCCGCCCTGCCAGTGCTGACAGCAGCTGATCGCCGATGTTGTGGCCCAGGCTATCGTTGATGACCTTAAAGCGATCAAGGTCTAAAAAGAGCACCGCACACTGATTGCTAGCGTTGCGCTCCAATCGAATAATTGCTTGCTCTACGCGGTTTACAAACAGGGCACGGTTGGCTAATCCTGTGAGTCCATCGTAGAAGTCGCGGTGACGTAGCTGCGCCTCCATCCACTTTTGCTCTGTTAGGTTCACCACCTGGAGCAAAAAGCAAATGGGCCGCTGCTGGCTATCGCGCACCATGGTGACCGTTAGGCCCACATGCAAAGGCTTTTCATTTTTGCTCCAGTGCCGCGTCTCCACCTGAAAGTGCTGCTGCTCGCCACTGAGTAGCTTTTCGCCTAGCGATCGCAACAGAGGCACATCTTCTGGATGGGTCAAATCGGTGAACGTGAGCATAATCAGCTCGCGCTCCTCGTATCCCACCGCCTCACAAAAGCTCTGATTCGCGCTTAGAAAGCCGCCACCTAAGTCCAGTATGGTCATCCCAATGGGCGACAGCTGGAAAATTTGCTTCAGCGTCTTAGTATTTAGCGAGTCTTGTACGCCCACATTGGCAGCCTGAGCGGGTTCTGCTGCCTGAGGCTCTAGCTGGGCTGCAGGTTCCATAGCCTTGCTGTCTTCAGTAGAGCGATTGGATGATTCCTTGTCTACGGTAGCGGCAGAGGCCGTAGTGCCAGCATAGCCATTCTCTGTGGCGGAGTTAGCCACGCTTGAGTGGGTGTTCATAAATAACCAAAGGAAACAGACAGATAACGGGTCGCGGCTAGAGGAGGAACGCGGTAAGAACAGCCTGCTTAAGGCCAGTGCAGACTCAACGGTTGCGCAGTCAGTGCGTTGGATTGACGGCCTGGCAATCGCATGTCGTACGTTTTGTTCAGAGGCCAATATGCTCAGTGGCCAATATGCTCAGTGGCCAATATGCTCAGTGGCCAACATGATCAGTGACCAACGCGTTAGCAACTAACTTAGTTGTTCCTTTCCCAGAATTCCCTGAGAAGTTTGAAGCTCTCGCTGATGAGGTAATTCTTTTTAAAAAAGCCTTTGGCTATATTGAATCTTGACTGTCATTTATGAGGTCTCGTGATGTTGATCACGGCTCTGTTTTTGAGGGCTCAGTACTCAATATCATTATGTTGTATGAATTGTTGCTTGTTGCTCTCAGTGCTGCTATCTCTATGTGTCTCGTTCGACGGTAATGACCGTCTCGGTTACCTGCTCAAAGGTATCGTCATGACTAATGACAAAGAGCTGCCGAAAAGATTTTATGCGGGCGATCGCTTCTGCCAGGCCCGCTCGCCTTGGTCTATCCATATTGGTTGTCGGTTCATCAAAAAAGGCCACGTCAATATCGGCCAATACTTTGAGCAGCGCTAGGCGAACTGCCAAGGCCGCACACATTTGCTCACCCCCCGAAAGGTTGATAAATCGCCGGGTATGTGCTCCTTCCTGCACGGTGATTTCGTAGTCAGCGCTCCACGTCAGCGCTACGTTTGCTCTGCCTAACAGCTCACGAAACAACCGATCTGCCTCCCGTGAAATGTTATACACGTACCGCTCCGTAATGCGCGGGCCTGCTTCTTTGTATACTTTGCGTGCGTAGTTGATAAAGCGTTTAATGCGCTCTCGCTGTTTTATCTCAGCGGCTGCCTTGTCTCGTTTTTCAGCAGTCGCTTTTAGGGTGTCAATTTGCCTCGTCAGGTCGATGTGACGCTCTCTCAGCTGAGGGAGGCTACCGCGCAATCTATCTGCCTGAGACTTCACATCACTAAATTGCTTTTCGAGCAGTGTAAAGGCGTCAGGATCAAACGCTTTGGTGAGTGATGTGAGCTGTTTGGTAAGGGTGGACTGCTGGGTTTGTTTAATCTTTAATTCCTGGGTTGTGGCATCTTGCTCTGCCTTGAGCCTGTCTAGCTGTTGGGCAGACTGTTGGTTTTGTATGTGCAGCAGATAGCCCGCTTGGTGTGTTTGCTTTAGCTGCTGCTGAGCTTGCAATTGCCTCTCTAGCCGCTCAAAGCGTTTGAGCTGCTCACTTAGTGTTTCTAGCTTTGACTGGTCGGCGGCCCTACTTTTTTCTAGGGTCCTATGCTGTTTCTGTACGGTTTCTTTTTGCTGTAAATTTTTTTGTAGAAGCTGTTGTTTTCCTTTTGGATTATCGAGAGCTTTTAGCTGCCGTTCGATTTGCTCTAGTGACTCGGTGGTTTTTATTTCGTTGGTTAGCTGTTGATTAACGGCTGCTAAGTCTTTTTTGTTTTCCTGTTGCTGGGCGAGTAGCTGTGTCTGTTTAGTTTTTTGTGCAGGCTGCTGAGTAAGTTCTGCTTGCTGAGCGTAGGCCTGTTTTAGATTTTTTTGAAGGGTTTGATGCTGCTTTTGCAGCTGTTGCTTGTTGGTTTGCTCGGTGAGGTCGTTGAGAATGGCTGTGATATTGGTCAACAGCGCTTTGGAGATGAGCCCGCCTTGAAACAGGACTTCTTTTACAGGGGCGATCGCATCCTTTTTGAGCTCAGCAAACTGCGCTACCCATCCGTCTAGCGTAGAGAGCGCTGCTACCACCTGCTCACGATATTCGTCTTGCCGGGCTTTTCCGCTATCGAGCAATACGTTTAGCTCTTGCTCAAACTGCTGCGCAGCTTCTAATCGACTGAGCTGTTCTTGAATGCGATTTTGCTGCTGTTCCCACTCAGGAATTTGTTCGCAGGTGGTTTTGAGCTGGCTCAATTGCTGTAGTTTTTCCTCAACCGTTTGAATCTCTTTGGCAATGGTTTGCGATTGCCGGGTCAGATTTTTTTGCTGAAAGCGTAAATTAGAAAATACTTGAATCTGTTTTTGTAAGCCGGTGCGCTCTGTTTCTAGTTTGGTTTGGGTTTCGACATCAGCTGCGATCGCGCTTAATGCCTTGTCAGCATTGCTAAACTGCTCTAGTTTCGCCTCTAGCCTGGAGAGGTCGGCTTGGCTCTTTGCCAAAGACTGCTGGCAGTCCTGTTGTTGTTTAAGGATTTTTTGTCGTGCCTGCTGCTGTTTGTTCAGGTCTTTTATTTGTTCTTCGGCAGCTAGAAACGTTTCGTAGGCAACCTTATGCGTTTTGCAGATGCCGACGGCGCTCTGTGCTTGGGCGATCGCACTATCCAATCTCTCCTTACTTTTCTCCTGCGCTTCCAGCTGACTACTCAGCGTTTTAAGCTCACTATCTAAGGTCTGTAGCTGCTGAGCTTGCTGCGCCATTCCTTGACGACGCTTGTCCAGCGTTTGGCCTTGTTGCTCTAGCCGCTCAAGGTTTTCATCACCTTGCTTAATCTCTGTCTGCAGCTGCGCTTGTCTATTGTTGAGTTCGTCCCAGCTTTGCAGCGCTTCTTCGTATTGCTCTACCAAATCTTTGAGCCGCTGTACTTGAGCCTCTGCAAATTTTCTCAGGGCATTGCTTTGCTTGAAGGCTTCCCGGTACTCTTCTACCTTGAGAATAGTGTCAAAGATAGGCTTTCTTTTTTCTGGCGAAAGTAAAAAGTCGGCGGTGAAAGTACCCTGCGGTACGCCAATGGTGTTGGCAAAGAGCTGGCCAAGGTCGGTGCCTGCAGCCACGCCCAAATTCTGCCTGAGCCAGGGAAGCACTTCGTCTTTGGTGCGCGTGTAGGGTAGCTTTTCCGCCAGCTGCGGATCGTAAATGGTATAGCCCTGGGCCGTTGTAGAGCGCTGCACTTCGTATGTGCGGCTGTCTCGGCTAGAGATAAAGGCAACGCGCACCTGAGCACTACTCGCACCGTTGCGAATCAGATCTTCTTTTTTGTAGTTGCCTTGATAGTTAAACAGAACCCATGCGATCGCTTCTAAAATGCTAGTTTTGCCAGCACCATTTTCTCCACAGATGGCATTGGTACCAGGCTGAAAGTGAAATTCTTTTTCTTTGTGGGTTTTGAAATTAGTCAGCGCGACAGACAAAATTTGCATGGCACAGCCTGCAGCAAGGATTGATGGATCAATACCTTAGTATCAACGTCCTGCCAAGTCCCTGCAAGTCTATCTCTGGTGAGAAAATTAGAATGAGTAATAAAAATTTAACGGCCAGTGCCTACGGGCTCAGGCGTGGATTCAAATTCGAGCGCCGGTGAGTCGATGGGCATCGGCACCTGTGCTCCACTTGGCTGAATAAGCCAGATTTCTACTTCTTCGCCAGGGGTGGATGGTGACGGCATTTTGCCTGCTGGCACCATGACATAGTCGCCACTTTCGAGCGCAGCAGCCATAGCGTTGTCCGTGGCTATGGGTACGTCGGCCGGTGCGGTTATAGGTACGTCGGCCGGTGCGGTTATAGGTACGTCGGCCGGTGCGGTGCTAGACTCGACCGTCGGCGTGCTGCGCTGCCAAAGGCCAGGCGTTTGCGAGGGTTGAGCGCCACTGTCAGTATTTTCTACGGCAGATGAGCCCCTCACTGTGTGCGCGTTGTCTTCTCCGGCTGCCTGTGGCTGAACCTCTACGGCTTCTGGGGGCTTTGGCGCTGGCGGAAACATAAACCGACTGACCAAGGACGCGGCCATCCCTGCCATTAGCGCTAGGGGAATGAGCATACTGGTCTTTAACCGCAGTCGATTTTGAACTTTGCGGCTAGTGATGACAAACTCTTGGGCCAGTTCTGATAGCTCAGTGCGATTGAGCTGCAAAAAGGCCAATGCCTCTTGTAGCTGTGTCCCTCCCATCATGTATTCCGTGCCTTTAGGGCGCTTTCTCTCTGCCCACTCTTGGGCCATGTATTCCAGTCGTCTTTGCTGGCGCATGAGGCTGCGAGACTCTGCTAGCCAAGTGCGTAGCAAATCCCAGTCGTGCACCAGTGAGTCATGTACAAGATCAACAACGATAGGCGAATCCAGCAAGGGCTGCGTCGTAGTAGAGATATTGTACATGACTCACTGGTGCACGAC
>JBCBKQ010000234.1:0-9292 GCA_038521595.1 Cyanobacteria bacterium J06627_28
AACATAAACAGGCTAAAACCGATACTCTTTCTCTTGTACCCATAGGCTCAGAGGGACGCTATTTCCTTGGCTGTCTACCTTAATATCTACAACAAAGGATTCAGCATCTTCTCTATTCACCTGCCGAATGTGCTCATTGATATCGTCCCGTTGAGCTTCGGGCATGTAGTAGGTTTCTAGCCCATAGGAAATATCTCGCCAGCCGTTGTAGCGCCCTTGCAGCGCAATTTGGTCATCGGCGAGTGAGGCTGGTCGCTCAATGCTGACAGCAACGGGTGTCCAGGCAGTCGGAGCATTTGATTGAGACGGAGCGGCTGTAGAAGGCGCTGCTAACGTGACGTAGATCGGCGCGCCCTGATTTTTTGAAACAAAAACGTCACTGGCGCCAGGCAAGTTTTCTAACGTTTGCCGGTTAGAAATATCGAACCGCAGCGTCTGCGAATAGCCCCGCAGCAAATCGTAGGGATCCACGGGCGCGGTTTGCAGCGTGACGGTTTGACCGTTTGCATAGGTGAGTGCGCTCTGAAAAGGAATCGCCACAATCAGCGCAGACTGAAACACCATAGCGGTCAAAAATCGCCAGATAGGTGTGCGGCGATTGGGTGTGGGCTTTGGCAATGTGGACGGTAAAGGCGAAAGCGGCTGGACGGGCCTACCTATCGCGGGAGTTTGCGGGGATGTCGCGGCCTCTTGAGTTGAATTGCGCTCTGTTGAATTGCGCTCTGTTGAATTGCCCTGGTCTGTCATTGTTTTTTCTCTCTTTTGGATCTATCTCTTTTAGATTTATCTTTTAGATTTATCTTTTAGATTTAATAGTGAGTTTCCATTCGCCTGCTTTGGGCTTATTAGTAGGTCGCCTCAAATCAAGCTGTTTTAATCGAGGATTTTGTCTTTTTCTCAAACCAGAGTCCGGCGGCAATGACCGCAATGCCGCAAAGGGCCAGCACAATGGCTTTGAGTAAAAGTTCTGTATCGTACTCAAACATACGCGACATGAGACCGATGACGACCGTGGCCATACCGCCCCAAAAGCGATGGCGAATGCCCATCATTAGGCCGTCGTGCACCATGGCAGATCCAACAAAAAACAAAATGCCGTTGACCAAAACAACGCCGAGCATCCAGGCCTCACCCAGGCCTCTAAAGGCGAGCGCGGTGCTAAGTCCCATTAGCGTCACCACCACAAAATAAATCGGGGTCGTCATCCAGAGTGATTTAGAAGTGGTTGGCTGCTGCCTGCGGATATAGCTTTGCCAGAGGCCGTAGAGTGCGATCGCACTCAAAACCACCAGCGAGAGCACAAACGATCTCGCCATCGAGCTATTTGCCACAACCGAGCCACCGTCATACCGCCACAGCCCACGAAACGAGCACGCATACGCACCAATCGTCACAAACCAAATCGCCAGCGAGCGACCAATGGGCTGAAAGAAATCGGGACGCACCGCCTCAGTGCCATCAGCGCCGAGCCGTGGTGAAAGCAGCGATCGCGCCGATACCCGCACCGCCAAATGATCGCTAGGCCACCGCCAAAAGCGACGCCGATACACCCAAGGCACAGTCGCCAGCAGCATCACCGTATAAGTCAGCGTCAGCGCATTCCAATGCACCAAAGCCGTACCGGCAAACAGCGACATCCCAACCGCATTGACCACCCAAAACCCGTACAGCACCCGAGACCGACACCAGTGGACCAGCGGCAAATAAAGCGGCGTGATCAATAGGGGTAAATAGGTCTGTAGCCGCATAAGCCAGTCTGCATCGTAGCTAGGTCGCCACCAACCAGCAAACATGGCCTGCTGATAGCTGATCCCAATCAAAATAAATGAGAGCACACCCAGCGGCGTGAGCCTTAGCGCGTAGGCCATCACCAGCACGCCCAAGCCCCATACCAAATACAGCGACGAGATCGGCCCACTCTGATGAAACAGCTGAGACATTAGTCCCAGATTTGCCCCCATAATCAGCGCCCCCGTCAGCAGTAATCCTAGTCCCAGCCGTTGAAATCCTGCCTGAGCCTTGGGTCGTCGCCACAGGTAAAACCCCGTCCCATTCACAGCCAAGAACGCGCTAAAAATAATGATGACTCGCAGACTGCGAGACCAGTCCTGCCAGTTTGCGGCCACCAGCGTAATCGCCCCGAGCCCCAGCAAAATACCGCCCAGCCCAATCACAATTGAGATAAACCGATTGCCCGTCGCCGCTTCGATATCAGCAAACTGATACCGCACTGCCAGCTGCTGATACAAATCCGCATCAATCAGACCTTCGCGCCACCAGCGCTCTGACTCTGTGCGCAGCTCGCGTCTAAAGCTTTCTTTGCTCACGGGGCAATTGACCTCACGACTTTTGGGGCTTTACAGGTTAATCCTAGCCGCGACGTCTCAGCAATCGAAAGGTCATTTTTTTGATAAATGTCAAATGCCAGCCACCGAATACAATATTTTTTGCAGGCGGCCAGTTGACACGCTATTGGGGAGGCTATTGGGGTGGCTATATTGTGCAGGTCAATTATTTGATCCTTCAGGAATCACCTGTGTATGGTCTAGCCCATCGCTCAGCCATCCAGGTTTTGGTTCCGAAGATACCAGCCAATAGCCCCTTCACCGTAAAATCTGCATTTAGCACTTCCCCATGCAGGCCGATTCCTGATGGCGTGACCTCTACTGCTGCAATGAGTTCAGCAGGTTCACCAACGAAACCTTGCACAATTGCTGCCAGGAAACTATGGAGCGCTTTTTTCACTTCTTTCGCACTCATTTCGTCTATCCGTGTTATTCGCCAGAGTATTAGCTAACTCGCGCTACCTTCATTTACTTTGCCAAAGCGGCGATCGCGCTTTTGAAAAGACTTCATCGCCTCGTGAAACTCGGTGGCATCAAAATCGGGCCACAGGGTATCGGTAACGTAAAACTCTGAGTAGGCGAGCTGCCATAGCAAGAAGTTGCTGATGCGCATTTCGCCACTGGTGCGAATGAGCAGGTCTGGGTCGCTGACGTTGGAGGTGTAGAGGTGGCGGCTAAAGAGTGATTCGTCAATGTCTTCGGGTTGGAGATAGCCTGCTTTTACTTGGGTTGCGATCGCCCGACAAGCCTGCAAAATTTCCTGCCTGCCGCCATAGTTAGTCGCCACTGAAAAGCGAATGCCCGTATTAGAACTCGTCATCGTCACTGCCCGGTCAATCTCCTTTTGCAAGGTCTTCGGCAGCGCCGCTAAATTGCCGACAAATTCAATGCGTACGTCTTCTTCCATCATTTCTTTGAGCTCTTGGCGCAGCACCCGCTCAAAGAGCGCCATCAAAAACTCCACCTCCCGCGTAGGGCGGCCCCAATTTTCTGTCGAAAAGGCATAGGCCGTTAGCGCATCGACCCCCCAGTCGCGGCAGCAGCGCAGCAGCTTTTTCAGCGTATCGACCCCTCGGCGATGGCCCATAATGCGAGGCAGTCCTCGGCGCTTTGCCCAGCGACCATTACCATCCATAATCACCGCCACATGAGAGGGCATTCGCCGCTGATCCAAATCAGCAGGGAGTAAAAGCGGGCGAGGTTTTTGCACTGTCGTTGTTTCGGGCGTTGTTTCGGGCGTTGTCTCGGGTGTCTCTGTCTCCGTCGCGTTCGTCTCAGTATTGGCTGGAGAAGTGGTCGCAGATGCTGCCTGAACGCTGAAGTTAGCCGTCATTTCTTTTCCTGAGGGGTGGGGCTAGGGAGCTTACGCTTAAGCGCGTTTAAGAAGTTAATCCCTTTGATGCTGAGCCGTCTGCCCAGGCTCCGGAGCTGTGGAGCAACGGTATCACCATCTGTCGAGGGTGAAAACTTAGCCTGTAACAATTCCCTCAGTTTACTGCTCGTCAAGGGGCGATTTAACACGCCACTTTCAGCCACCGAAATTGACCCGGTTTCTTCTGAAACCACAACGCACAAACACTGCTCTACCCGCTCGGTAATTCCCATTGCCGCCCGATGCCGAGTACCCAGCTGCCGCGAGGCATCCCGCTCAGAAATCGGCAAAATTACGCCTGCAGCGATTACCCGCGCGCCTCGAATCAGCACGGCTCCATCATGGAGCAGCGTTGTTGTTTGAAAAATAGTTTGCAGCAGCTCCCGAGACAGCTCTGCATTGATTTTGACCCCCGGCACCGAAAAGTCACTTTCCTCAATGGGCTCATCTGTCTCCAAAATCATGAGAGCGCCAATCCGATTTTGTGAAAGTCCCTTGACGGCCTCTACCAGCTCATCAATGACATTATTTGCTGTAGATAAATGGCTATCTTGCGCAGCAAATAGCTGCTTAAACTCACCGCGTCCAAGGGTTTCGAGCAAGCGCCTGAAGTCGGGCACCAGCATGATAGCGAGCGACACAGACGCGCCTAGCAAAATTTTTTCGAGTAAAAAACTGAGCACGCCCAGCTCTAGCACCCGGCTCAGAAGCGTGGCTGCCATCAAAATCATGAGTCCTTGCACCATCCACATCGTGCGGCGATCGCGAATCACCGACAGCACCATGTAGACCAGCACAAACACTAAACCAATATCAATGAGGGTGCGATACAAGAGTCAGACCTATGTCCCTAGTCGCTTTCAGACTTTATGACCGTATACTACTGCGCTATGCCCCCTGAGTGCCGACTGAGTCCCCCAAAAAGCTTTTTGCCGTGAGGCTCAGATGCCCGACTAATGCCTGACTAATATAGCGCTCACCGCAGTCCAAAGGTTAGATATCCAGAGGTTAGATGTCCAGAGGGTGGCTCTCAGTCATCACAGCAGATAAAAGGGCCGTTTGCCCGGCTTATTCGGCAGGCTGAAGCGCCGCTGGCAAGCAATCATTACGCACCAGATCTTCGTAGGTTTCTCGCCTCAAAATCAGGTCAGATTGACCATTATTAACAATCACCGCCGCTGGCCGTGGCACCCGGTTGTAGTTGGACGCCATGCTGTAGTTGTACGCCCCGGTCGCCGGAACGACGAGCACTTCCCCAGCATTTAACGCCGGCAAGCTAGCCGAATGAATCACCACATCACCAGATTCGCAGTGTTTGCCAGCCAGCGTCATGGTTTCACTCAGCGGTGAAGACATTTGACTAGCCGCCAGCACGCGGTAAACAGACTGATAGGTAATAGGCCGAGGATTGTCAGACATGCCACCATCGACAGACACATACGTGCGAATGCCCGGAACCGTTTTTTGTCCGCCGACGGTGTAGGCCGTGACGCAGGCCGACCCAATCAGCGAGCGACCGGGCTCGCAGAGCAGTTTAGGAAAAGGCAAATTATTTTCTTGGCACACGGCCACCATGCTTTCACACACGGTTTTGGCCCAGCCATCAATGCTCGGCGGATCGTCCGACTCGGTATAGCGAATGCCTAGACCACCGCCAATGTCTACTTCTTTGATGTCAATGCCATACTGGCTGGCCGTTTGGAACCAGCGCATCATCACCCCAGCCAGGTCATGGTGAGGCTGCAGCTCAAAAATCTGTGAGCCAATGTGAGCGTGCAGGCCAATGCAGTTGAGGCCTTTGCCCTGCTCAGCAATAAAGGCAAAGACCTCCTCTAGCTGTTCAGGGTCAAAGCCAAACTTACTGTCTATGTGACCTGTCTGAATATATTCGTGGGTGTGACACTCAATGCCCGGGGTCAGCCGTAGCAAGATGGTGGCTGGCGTGCCGGCATCTATGGCGAGCTGATTGAGCGTTTTTAGCTCGTGCCAGTTGTCTACGACGATGCGGGCGTCGGCTGCGTAGCCCAGCGTTAGCTCACCTAGTGATTTGTTATTGCCGTGGAAATAGAGCATGTTGCCCTTTGCCCCTGCAGCCATGGCCGTTTGCAGCTCGCCGCCCGAAACCACGTCAATGGCAATGCCTTCTTGGTGGGCGATCGCACATACCGCCAAACAGTTCCACGCCTTAGAGGCATATACAATCAGCGACTCGCCCGGATAGTGCTTTTCAAACGACTGCTTGTACTGACGGCAAGCAGTCCTCGCCGTTTGCTCATCTAATATATATAGAGGCGATCCGTACTTTTCAACCAAGTCCACAACATCACAGCCACCCACCGTTAAGTGGTCTTTATCATTGACAGCCGCGCTCAAGGGCAGCAGCTGTTGGTTGGGCGAGGTATCAGCGGTAACCGCCGCTAAATACTGAAGACTAGACGCTTGAGCGCTCGAATCCTTCGGCGTGGCTGAAACAGTGGAAACCATAGGTCGTGGAAAATAAGTTGCTAAGGTTGGTGAACGAGGGCAAGTCTCAATGCCGTCTAATGCCTGGCGTTTAATCGATGATTTAGTCAGCATTTCCGGCATTTAATTAGTGTACAGTTGGCTGCCATCTCCGTGTAAGTCCACAGCAGTAAGGTGATGAAAACGTAAGGTGACAAGAACGTAAGGTGACCCAATCAACGTGTCCTTTTTAGCCTGTTTGCCACTGTCAGAAGCCGACTTACCGGCGGTTCTATCATTAGACCAGCGCTGCTTGGGCGGATTATGGACCTATTCTGGCTACCAAAAAGAGCTCGATAGCGACTGCAGTGATTTACTCATTTTGGTCAGTGCGCCAATGCCCGAACGGCTAAAACAGCGTCTATTGATCGGGCAAAAGGTGAGTGAACAGGCTTTGCCCGATGCGCTAGCTGCGAAAGTGCCCGTGGGCGTGAGTACGCCAGAAGAGGTGCCAGAAGAAATACTAGAAGAGGTACCAGAAGAAATACTAGAAGAGGTGCCAAAAGAAATATCAGCCGCAAAAGGCTCGGTAACACTCCTGGGCATCGGCTGCCTGTGGGCCATTTTGGACGAAGCGCACATCACTACGCTGGCCATTGAGCCCGCCTGCCAGGGGCAAAAGCTAGGGCAGCTGCTGCTAAGTGATTTATTGCTGTGTGGCCGTCAGCGAAACCTGACCCGCGCCACGCTCGAAGTGAGAGCCTCCAACGACAGAGCGTTAAAGCTCTATCACAAGTTTGGCTTTCAGGAAGCAGGTGAGCGCAAGCGCTATTACTCAGATGGAGAAAATGCTCGCATCCTTTGGAAGAGTGGCCTAGAGCGTGAAGACTATCTGGAGCAGATTGTGCAGTTTAGAAACGATGCCATCGAACACCTCAGCTCAATCGATTATCACTGCCTAACATAATTTTTTTTGCAAGATCCACATGAAAAATTCGCGAAAACCGCATAGCCTGAGTAAATCTCTGGGTGCAGAAGACGAAAAACTCGACAATAATCGCCGAAACGCCTGTTCTTAATAAGATGCCAATAAGGTGAAAATTTTTCTTCCTGTAGGATTTTTTACAGGCAAACAGCTGACAGGCCAGAAGACTTACCAAATATTCACACTTAATTCTGTTGCTTCTGTTGCTTTCTGAACCGATAAAAAGCCGGTTTCGTCATTGATTATGACAGACACTCTTTTTTGCTCCTACCAGAGGTTGATTTCCTTACGCGGTAGTGAACACCGCCCCCTCTCTCCGAAATTTTGCTGTGTTAGAATCAGTGCACCCAAGACCGCAGCAGGTGATGGAAAACCGCTATGTTTGAACGCTTTACCGAAAAGGCCATTAAGGTCATCATGCTCGCTCAAGAAGAGGCCCGTCGCCTAGGTCACAACTTCGTGGGCACTGAGCAAATTCTTTTAGGACTCATCGGAGAAGGCACCGGAGTCGCCGCCAAAGTATTGAAATCCATGGGGGTCAATCTAAAAGACGCTCGCATAGAAGTCGAAAAGATTATCGGACGAGGCTCCGGCTTTGTCGCTGTAGAAATTCCCTTTACCCCCAGAGCAAAACGCGTTCTTGAACTCTCACTTGAGGAAGCTCGCCAGCTGGGCCACAACTATATCGGCACAGAGCACTTACTCCTTGGCCTCATTCGTGAGGGCGAAGGCGTTGCAGCCCGTGTCCTCGAGAACCTCGGTGTGGATCTTTCTAAGGTACGCACTCAGGTGATTCGGATGCTGGGCGAGACCGCTGAAGTCTCTGGTGGTGGCAGCAGCCAAGGCCGCACCAAGACACCAACGCTGGACGAGTTTGGTGCCAACCTCACCCAGATGGCCGCAGACGGTAAGCTCGATCCGGTCGTCGGTCGGCAAAAAGAAATTGAGCGCGTCATTCAAATCTTGGGTCGTAGAACAAAAAATAACCCTGTTTTGATTGGTGAGCCCGGTGTGGGTAAAACTGCGATCGCAGAAGGCCTAGCCCAGCGCATTGGCAATAACGATGTCCCAGACATCTTGGAAGACAAGCGCGTCGTTACCCTAGACATTGGCCTCTTGGTCGCAGGTACCAAGTACCGAGGCGAGTTTGAAGAGCGCCTGAAAAAAATCATGGACGAGATCCGCGCAGCGGCGAACGTGATTTTGGTCATTGATGAGGTTCACACCTTAATTGGTGCGGGCGCAGCGGAAGGGGCTATCGACGCCGCCAATATCCTCAAGCCCGCGCTGGCACGGGGCGAGCTGCAGTGTATTGGTGCGACTACCTTAGATGAGTACCGCAAGCACATTGAGCGTGATGCTGCTCTAGAGCGCCGTTTCCAACCAGTCATGGTGGGCGAGCCTAGCGTGGATGAAACCATTGAAATTTTGCATGGTCTGCGCGATCGCTACGAGCAGCACCACAAGCTCAAGATTCTAGACGAAGCGCTAGATGCAGCCGCAAAGCTCTCTGATCGCTACATCTCTGATCGCTACCTGCCGGACAAGGCCATTGACCTGATTGACGAAGCGGGTTCACGGGTTCGCCTGTTAAATTCTCAGCTGCCGCCAGCCGCTAAAGAATTGGACAAGGAGCTGCGTCAGGTACTGAAAGACAAGGACAATGCGGTCCGCTCCCAGGACTTTGATAAAGCGGGGGAACTGCGCGATCGCGAAATGGAAATCAAATCCGAAATTCGCACCATCGCCCAAACGAAAAAGACAGAAGACGCCGAAAATGCAAAAGCAGATTCGCCCAACGTTACCGAAGAGGACATCGCACACATTGTGGCCTCTTGGACAGGCGTACCAGTTAATAAGCTAACTGAGAGCGAGTCCGAAAAACTGCTGCATATGGAAGACGTGCTCCACCAGCGCCTCATCGGCCAAGACGAAGCCGTCAAGGCCATCTCCCGAGCAATCCGCCGTGCTCGCGTCGGCCTCAAGAATCCCAACCGACCCATTGCAAGCTTCGTCTTCTCTGGCCCAACGGGTGTCGGGAAGACAGAGCTGGCAATGGGTCGGTTGGGCTTCTTGAGGCCGACGCGAGCACGGCGGATTGCTCGGGAGATGGCCTTGACGGCTTCGTCTTGGCCGATGAGGCGCTGG
>JBCBKQ010000235.1:0-9238 GCA_038521595.1 Cyanobacteria bacterium J06627_28
CAAAGCGTTTGTAACTCTGGGGTAAAAATGCTGGCGCGGGTGCCAAATTTTGAGCATGTAGAGAATTTTTCAGATGAGCCAAGCGTTAACACTCACATCGTCATGGAGAAAAGAGGCGAAGGGAAAAAAGACGAGGAGAAAAGAGAAGATCTTATAGCTGGGTGACTTCTGATGGAGTAACTTATGGCTGCATGGGTGTCGCCTGATGAAACATAATTTTCCATGTGTTGTCAGTTACTTGCCAAATTGAGGTGCGGCGGGTCATTTGATTTCTAGTCAATAAGATATAAGTCGCAAGGTAGGCATTGTCATGAATTTCGTGCCATTGGAATTTGCCGAGTTCCCAGGTGCCCTCTGGCCAAGAATGAATGCCTTGGTAGTTAGGATCTGTGTACATTGCGCTCGCAGTTGTAATGGCTTGTTCTCTATCGTATAGGCGCCCGTAGCTATCGATACCGTAAAAATTTTGGTGAGTGTAGGCGTCAAAGTCTGGGCGGGTTCTGCCAAATTCGGGGTGTTGAAAAACGGGTTCGCGTTTTATAAATTCGGTTGGGAATATCATGACTGCCTGCGACGTTGAGAACAAGATTTTTGACCACTTATCCACGACTAACGCCGTTGGGAAAGGGACTGGGCTGGGGCTTGCGATCACGCAAAAGATCGTTGTCGAAGTTCATAGCGGAACCATATATGCACGATAATACTGACATTTAATGCCTTGAGACCATAGAGCACTCAGAGCAGACTCTAGCAGTCTCTTTATAAGACCACTTAAATCAAAATTGAGACCTGATTTGACCTTTACGAGTCTCAAAATGAGATTTACTTTTTTGGTGAGCTTAGCAGGGTGAGGAGTAGTGCCCACCACGGAATGAGAATGCTGGGGATAAGGTTGGTGTAGTTTTGCAGCTTAGGCAGTGCGGAAGGTAGTAAAAACTTGAGCGATCGCATTGATACGGGCCGATAACCCTTTTCATCAACAACGCCATATTTCTTTGCAAGTTCTGCTGCGATTTGAAGCTTGCCAGACATTTTTATTGTGTTGGGCTGCGCTGCGATCGCAGCGATGACACGACCTACAAAAAGCGGGCTTTCCCAGTTAAATCTAGAGCGCATCATATTCATTTGTGGGTCGGTAGCACTGCTTTTTTCTACAAATTCTGTGATGTGCTCTGTGCCGACGATGCCGGGCCAGAGTGAGATGGATGTGACGTGGTGAGGCTTTAGCTCTAGGGCCATTTCGGCCGCGAGGCGATCGCACGCGGATTTACCAGTGCCATAGGCGACGCCAAAGATAGGCGCTAGTCCACCCCAAGAAGAAATGGTAATAATCAGTCCTTGCTTGCGCGGCACCATGAGCTGAGCAGCAAACCGACTGGCAATGTAGTGGCTACGCAAGCCCACATTGTTGCAAGCGTCCCAAAGGCCTGCGTCTGATTTCCAAAAAGGCTTTCCTACTTGCTCGCGGATAGCGCGGACGCCACCGTAAACGTTGTTGACCAGGAGGTCTAGCTGACCGTTTTGTTCTTCTTCTATGCGTTTAAAGAGTTGTTCTACTTGGGCATCGTCACTGTGATCTACCTGGCAGATAATACAAGTGCCGCCTGCTGCCTTTATGGCAGACTGGGTATCGGTAAGGCTGCCAGAGATAGGATCGGTGAGGTTTTCTGTGGTGCTGCGACCTGTGAGGTAAGTGGTGGCGCCAGCGGTAGCCAGGGCGATCGCAATGCCTTTGCCAATGCCTCGAGTGGCTCCCGTTACCAGTGCGACTTTGCCAGCCAGAGAGGATGTGGAATTAGCATACGGAGGATCTGGCATGTTTGGAGGCTCTTTTTTTCTGTGTTTTCTTTCTGTGTCTTTTTTGCAAGCGGCTGTGCTTGCTTGGCTGATAACAATCTACTATCTATGCCGTAGTTTCCACCTCTTCCTTTTGAGAACACATCCAAGTCTCAACTTAGGACTTTAGGCATAAAAATAAGACTATTTTTGATCTTAGTGAGTCTCATAATAAGATTTTGAAAAAAGAGAAAATTATTTACCTGGCAAAAGTTTTTGTGTCTGAATGGGAGTAGCTTTTGGGCTTCTTTTTCAAGCCGTTTCGTTTGAGCAACTTTTTTATGGATGCTAAGCAGCTTATTTTGTTGGGGCCACCTGGGTCGGGGGTTGAGGCGCAGGCGATCGCGCTTTCGCAGCGATGGCAAGTTCCTTTTGTCTCTGTAGATGAGCTGTTACAGGGTGCGATCGCGCCTGATGCTAAGTCTTTGAAGACGTTGCTGCGACGGCGATTTGAGCAGCCCGATACGATGCTAAAGGGATGGGTGCTGGCTGGGTTTGCGTCTACGGTGGCTCAGGCTGAACTGTTTGATGAGGTGCTGGCTGGGTTTGGTGAATCTGCGGCCAAGGCTGCATACATCCAGGCTTCAACGGGGATTTTAATCAATCGGTTGGCGACTCAGGGGAAGGGCGGGGAAAGTGTTTCTGCCTTGCGCGATCGCCTGACGCAATACAAAGAGGCAATTAACCCTGTGCTTGAGTATTATCGGGCTCAGTCTCGGCTGACGATTGTCAATGGTAGTCGCTCCGAGGCTGAGGTGGCGAATGACTTGGTGAAAATTGAGGAGAAGGAAACGGGGGCAGCTCGCTTTGTGCAGAGTGAGGCGGAGCTGGATGAACTGATTTCTCAAGAGTCGCTGCTGGTGGTAGACTGCGTGGCGTCTTGGTGCGGGCCTTGTAAGCAGGTGTCGCCGTTGATTGATCGGCTAGCAGAGGAGTATGGTGACCGAGCCCGCGTTATGAAGTTGGATTTTGACAAGAATCGTCAGGTGTCTAAGCGATTTGGGCTCAAGGGCATGCCTTCGGTAATGTTTTTTAGGCAAGGGGAGTTGCAGGAAACGCTTACCGGGATGAAGCCTTACTCTGTTTATAATGATGTGCTTACAAAGCTGTTGCCGAATTAGCCGAATTAGCCGAATTAGCCGAGTTAAAAAGCGTGTATGGAGGTCGGCCTGATTGCTGCGGGAAGAATTGTGGCGTTCTCTGCCGGTGCATGGGCGGATGGCGTTGGCAGAGGAGCTGGTCTTTGCCAGGCTGGCGGACTTAAAGCAAGCAATGGTAGTGCTGGCAGGTGTGCCGATGCATGGGGAAAGGGATGTGCTCGCGCATCAGTATGATGTGCGATTGGCACAGTTGAAGGAAACGCATCGGCGGCGAAAGGAGGGGCGCGATCGCAGGCGGGCTGAGTGTAAGTCGCGGCTACAAGGGGTGGTGTTGGAAGAGGCTTTGGGTGCGATCGCGCATGAAAGTCAGCAGGATGGGAGCGAGCGGCGGCGGTTGAAGCAGGAGAGAGATAAGGCGCTACGGCCTTTGGATGAGGTAATTGGTGACAGAGCGGGAAAGGTGCGATCGCTCAAGCAAGATTACAAAACGCTTTCGAGCTGGTGGCAAATGCAGGTTCAGGCCGTGTACGTCGCGCAAAGGATTGCAGAAAGGAGAAATGATGCACTTGTTTTAGAAGACTTAATGGAACAGATTTTCTCTCAGGTGGTGCTGTCTAGTTCGGCGGATGATTTTGATGCTGCAAGAGTGCAACAACAGCTCTTATCTTTTCCTAAAGAGAGGCCTTTGCCGTCTGCTGAATTGTTGCGCATTGTTTACCAAGATGGGGCGCTGATAGTTGTAGATAAGCCAGCGGGGTTGCTCTCGGTGCCAGGTCGCCGCTATCGGCTACAAGATAGTGTGCTAAGTCGTTTGCGTTATCAGTTGCCTAAGTGTTCTTTTTTGCAAGCGGTTCACCGATTGGATCAGGCGACGTCTGGGCTGTTGGTAATTGCTAAGTCTGCTGAAGTTCATGCTTCGCTAAGTAAGCAGTTCGCCCAGCGAAAGGTGATTAAAACCTATGTGGCTGTTCTGTCTAAGCCGGTAACACAATTGGCAGGAACGATTGCGTTGCCGCTATATGCTGATCCGACGCAGCGACCGAAGCAAGTGGTTGATGAACAAAGGGGAAAACCTAGTAAAACGGTGTTTAGGATTATCGAGCAGGGAGAGCATCCGCATGTAGAGTTTAGTCTGTGCACGGGACGCACCCATCAGCTACGTGTCCATGCGGCACATCCCAAGGGGTTAAATTCGCCTATTTTGGGCGATAGGCTATACGGCTGTGGTCAGAAGGCTCATAGGCTGTGGCTACACTCGGCGGCGCTGGCGTTTGCACACCCTGTGAGTCAGTCTGCATTAAATCTGAGAAGCCAGCCTTTCTTTTGGTAAGACTTAAACACTTAGGATGAGACCTTATTTGAAGCGAGTGAGTCTCATTATGAGATTTTTGGAAAATGTTGATGGTGTGGCTGTGCCAGCGCTTGCTTGTCAGGTAAAGACACCTGAGTAACCATAAACTTGCGTCAAATGCTCTACAGCAAACGGATATGCAAAGGTATTGGCTAAACCGTATGTATGTCAGGATTTTATGTCAGGATTGACTAGCTACCACATAAAGCTGATTGCGGCGCTGACGATGCTGATAGACCACATTGGACATGTGTTCTATCCTGAGGCGGATATTCTGAGGGTGGTGGGTCGAGTGAGTTTTCCTCTTTTTGTATGGCTGCTGGTGCAAGGAGAGGCCCATACAAAAAATATATGGCGCTATGGCATACGGCTAGGTGTGCTAAGCCTGATTTCACAGCCTTTTTATGCGGCAGCTTTTGCTATCGATCAGCTGAATGTTTTGGTGCAGCTGTTGATCGGGTTGGTGTGTCTGCGATCGCTCAGGCAGCCAAAACAGCTAGCAATCCCTGTGGCTGTGTGCTGCATATTGCTTACTATAGTCGTTCCCCTAGGGTACGGACTCTATGGGATGGGCTTAGTTTTGCTAACCCGATATTTTCGCAATGACGTCTCTAGCTGGCTGAGGTGGATTGGCTACCACATCGTTTGGGCGCTTTTAGGATTGACGGGGCAGCTGCCGGTTATTTTTGTGCCGCTATTATTTACAGCCTTTAATGGAGAACGCGGGCAGCGGGCACGCTGGTTTTACGGTTTTTATCCAGGGCACTTGCTGCTGCTAGCTCTGGCGAGCAGTTAGCAAGCCAAAATGTGCAAACACAATGGCAGCATAAGTTGATCGAGCGTCTAAAAGTGATTACAAAAGAGATGACTATAGATCGTGTAACTCAACCGATCATTCAATGGGCTACCAAGCAAGAAGCTATTTTAGCGGCTGCTTTAGTGGGCTCATGGGCACGCGGTACAGCTAATGCCAAATCAGATGTTGACCTAATGTTTTTGTCCGAGCAACCGCTATTTTTTCGAGAAAATATAGACTGGCTAAATAATATTAGCTGGAACAGTTACTCAATCGACAGATGGGAGGACAAGGACTATGGCGTTGTCTGGTCACGTCATCTGCAGATAATTTCCAACGACTCAGACAGCTGCCTAGAAGTCGAATTTAGCTTTGGCCAACTGAGGCCATAATCCACCTCAAAGCATATCTCAAATTGACTAGTTGCGGATATAGCAAACAGTCAACATACCCAATCCTCTTATTTTCCTTAGTATTTTGGTCATTTATATATTAAAGGGACTGTTTTTGGACTAAAAAATATAGCCTTTTAGGCATCATTGCTCCGCAGGGCACTGTCAACTTGGCTAGATTTGACTGTGCCCTGCTGGAATCACCCGCACAAACATGCCGACCACTCCACCACCGCCAATCAATCGTTCCCACAGCAACAAAATACAATTAATAGCTTTAAAGGTTGGAGGGGCATTATTCTCATTGCGAGACCAATTCAATTCAAAAATAGTCTCTTTTTGGGTTTTTGAGTCTCACATTGAGCCATTTCTAAGTCCAATACGCGGGCACCTTAACGCCAAGAGGATAGTTAGCTACAAAAGGATAGATACTCATGCGTATCACACGCGATCTAAGTGGCCGATGTTTAACCGTAGGCATCCTAGGCCTCTTACTTAGCGGCTGCCAGCTGATTTACGTCACCCAGCTAGAAGTCGAGCGGCAACTGAGGCCAACCGAAACCTTACCAAACACAGCCGTCAATCTTGAGAGCTGCCAAGTAAACCAACCGTGCGATCGCACCATTTCCCTATCGCTACAAAATTGGGCAACCGAACCCTGGCCAAAAATCGACTCTGGCGAGCTGCCACCTGGGCTCTCCCTATCCATACAGCCCGAGCCCGATCAGCGAGGCAAATACATCGTCATGGTGAAAGGCACGCCTGACAGCACAGGCACCTACACCTTTCAAGTCGGTCTGGAGACTACCAAAAAGTGTGGGAAACGTTGAAAACTCGTTAAGCTGTACAGGCGGGCTTCTATGACTTCATGCCGAATATCGCTATTGGCTACGAAGTGCGATCACTGAATTCAGAGACTGAAAGGCGCGCACTCGGGTATGAATCGAACGAGTTTTCGGGCTTTCCCACGGTTTTTGGTACTCTCCATTTTGACTTTGTTAGTCGAAACGTCCGCGATGCATAGCGGTTTCAGCCGACGATAGTGCTACGAGCAGCTCGATAGAAATTGTAAATGTATGAAACTCAATACAAAAGCCAGCTTACGGATGCACCGTAAGCTGGCTCTGAGGGTGAACTGACCACTGAAATCGCTGCGCTACCGCTTAAAAGCGACGATAGTACCCGTTAGCCATAAAAATAAAGACAAAATATGGACTGGTAAAAACAGCTTGAGGTTGAGCCCCATCCACTTACCCTCGTGCACATCTTCCAGCCAATCTGTACGACGGGTGGCAACCTGCAAAACCTCCCCGGTCTGTGAATCTATCTGCGTTTCCTGCTTGTTTTCAGCACGAATAGTTGTCACGCCCTCATTGGGATACACATACATGCGCCAAACATCTTTCCATTCTCCAACACCGGCATCGGGTGTTTGCTGTGCGGTCTCTAGCATCTGTACAAACTCCATCTGTGGAACGCTACTTACACCCGACTGTAGCGGCGGCATCACCCAAGGAACTTCATAGCGCACCTGCAAAAGCAGCCCACTAGCAATAACGAACGCCCAAGGCACCAGCACAACCCAACCCAGCCAATAGTGATACTTCATCAGCATCGCTTTAAGGCGTAGCCGCTTGGGTTTTGCGCTGGTCACCAGTGTCTGACTTTTGGTAGCGGTAGCAACGGACGAGCCGTTTGCGCTACTACCGGTAGTCCTAATGTCTAACGAACCGTTGTAAGCCGTCTCTAGTGGTAATGTTCTGGGCGTAGCCGACTTCTTTCTGAACAGCTGCTTAAAGCGAGCAGGTGTCATTTTGATATTAAGCCAAACACCGGTCAGAAAGAGCGCTAAAAAGCCTAGTCGAAGCGGTAATCCTAACCACAAGCGAGCGTTCCAAGCCGAAAAGTCGTGCATCTTAACTACGAAGTCATTGCGCCGTTGAGCAGTTTGCAATACCTCGCCAGTCGTAGCATCTACCTGAGTTTCTAGCTCATCGAAATTGCGGACTTTGATGATTCCTTTCTTAGGGCGCAGATCCAGCAATTTGATATCTGACCAACCGCTAACCTGCATATCAGGAACGGTCTTAACACTATCTAAAACCTGTTCTAAAACGACAGTAGGTTCGTAAGATTGAGAGCCTGCTGCCGTGGGAGGTTGGATCCAATCAACCGGCTTTCTGAGCTGAAGAAAAATACCGGTCAGAATTACAAACAGCATCGGTATAGAAATGACGAGCGCGACCCATCGATGCGCCTTCCGATTCCATCGAGAGAACTGTTTAGCTGAAGCCTGCTTTTTCAACTTGGCGCTTTCTATGGCGCTCCTATCAGACGATGTTGCAACGGAACTCTGAGACACCGTATTTTTCCCTATGTAGTCACTACAAGTTGACTGTTAATAGAATAGGCCAAAAGGGATAATTGATGGATGTTCATTATGTATAAATACTGACAATTTGAGATGTGCTTTGTCACGGCCCACGTTGGCGGTGACCGTGACTAATCATGACTAATATTCGAAGAGGGCTTTGAAGCTCACTAGACCCCTGTCCGAGATACGTGTAAAAACGCTCACATCGGGCTGAAATCATTGGTATGACGGAGACTACCAAAAAGTGTGGGAAACGTTGAAAACTCGTTAGGCCGTACGAGCGGGTTTCTATGACTTCATGCCGAATATCGCTATTGGCTACGAAGTGCGATCCCTGAACTCAGAGACTGAAAGGCGCGCACTCGGGTATGAATCGAACGAGTTTTCGGGCTTTCCCACGGTTTTTGGTACTCTCCGGTCTAGAATGCTGCATGACAATGAGCGGCCCAGCCCAAAAAGCACGCAGCGAAGACATCACGCTTGAAATCACCCAATAAAAATTCATACCTAAGACTCATTGAGCACGCCAGGCCAATTCGCATCGGCCTTAGCAATATTGCCAGAAATATCTCTCTCCCACCGCCGTTGTATACCGCTGTCGTAATTCAAATACAGCCGACCCTCTACAATTCGCCAGGACTCAGGATCAATCGACGCCGTATACCCCTGACTTACCGCCCATGCACAAAATCCACCATACTGGGGCGCATATTGCTCAGGATTTGCCGCAAACAAATCTCGATTCTCTGCGCTAGCAAATTGCCAAGTTGCATTTCCCCAAGCGTGAGTAAATTCTGAACTCCCGAAGACCACCGCTCCTTCCGTAAAATAAGCCACCGGGTCAGCGCCACGAATAGCTACGCCAGCAGCATCAACAAAGTAACGTTGCGCTCTTGGATCAGCCTGCTTAACCGAGGCATCAAGCTGCTCAGCTTGCTCAGCAGTCGCCACTGATAGAGGCGCGATCGCACCAACCTCTCCTTGGGACTGAGTACTCTCACGACTACCAGCTACTCCAGAAGAACAGCTAGTCACCAACAACAAACCAGCCGAAATCACCAAGCCACCTAAAACACTTATTTTTGCCATCAAGCTCACCTATCAAGAACACCCAACAGTAAACACTGCAAACCTGAAAGATAGATGAAAATCGCCACAGAAATAGTGTAAAACGCTCGTCTTTTTGTGAGACTTAAGAGAATTACTAAAGGACTCTTTAAAAGATTCATGAGTCCAATAAAGATACTATCCCGTTCGCCGAATGCCAATCGCCGAATGCCGTTAACTGCCAAATTCAATCTTGTCGTGAGACCAATTAGGATTTAATTGAGTCTAAAGTTGATTTTATCATTCTCACATGAGATTAAACGATCTACGGTACAGCGTCTA
>JBCBKQ010000236.1:0-9232 GCA_038521595.1 Cyanobacteria bacterium J06627_28
ACTTTACTTGATAAAACTCAGTAAAAGCTTGAAGTGTGAGGAATTTTATAGCCCGTGATTTAAATCTTGCGCCTTACTATTACCAGGCAGATGAATTTATGGCCTTACAGCAGCAGTTTATGTCGCTTCTAGAACTGCCTGTTGATAATGGACTTAGTTAGCTAAAGACATTGTTTCACTCGTCTGAGTCGGTCAGAATAGCTTTTGATAACTTCTAGGGCAAACATAGGAGTTTGTTGTACGACGAAAAGAAATCGCGGTCTTTCGAGATAGGCGAGGTGGCAGTCAGTTTTGGCAATGGCCGTTTCAAACCGCTTGCCGTCTTCGTGGACGAGCGCCCCCTCTCCAAAGATATCGCCTTCGTGAATGGTCTCAGCGAGCTTGCCATTTACCCAGAGTTCAACTTCGCCGCTCACCACACCGTATAGCTTTTCTTCGATGTCACCTACGTTAAAGATCTTCTCGCCTGCCGCAAAGGTCTGGGGCGAAGGCGCTTTTTGATAGTACTCAACGGTTTTGATAGGTTCTAGCACAGAAATCCCTCTCAAGTCGCAGCAGTGAACGTTTCGATATTCTACAAGCAAAATGTAGTTTGAAATACAAATATGACGCTTGCCGCTTACAGCCAAAGTAAGGATGCATACTCTGCGAGAAGGCAAAGCCTGCGGGAACCGCGAATCGCCTGACCTGCTGCCATACAAAGCTTGCAGTCGAAGTGCTGCGCCTCAGTCAAGTGACCAACGCTATCGTGCTGTCGACTGGTTTGAGGTGTACTCAAACGGAATCGGGTGTCCGGGGTCGAGCCCTAGATTATATATTGTTGGCAGTGGCGGTTTGTCTAGGGAGAGAGAAAGCGTGCCTTCGTCAGCGTTGTAGGTAGATATCCATCTCGCATTTTCACAAATTGTTGACGTTAGCTCGGGCAGTTCCTCGGGCCAGGTGCCATGTTCGCGTAAGTGCTGTTTGGCCTGTAATACTTTTTGAGTGAGTTCTAGATTGAGGGCGCGATCGCCAGTTACTTTCCAGCGCCGTGCCAAGAGCTGTGGTGCTCCGATTCTGGTTTGATTCCAGTCAGCCGTTTTCTCCTGTGACAGTTGCTGCTCGGCCGCCTGCTGGGTTGTTGTGCAAACATCTAATCCTGACAGCTGTTCGAGGGCACGGTGCGTAGATTGCGCCGTATCGATAGCTTTTAGCTGCATAATATAGGTCGGTGAAAACCAGTAGATTATGGTGGACTGAAGCTTGTCTCCCAGAGGGGCGGTGGGCTCGGCCTGGTATACCGTCGCACGTAGTGAATGCTGTTGAATTGTGTAGAGTAGCCAAGTTTCAAACGTATGGGCTGCTATGACAGACTGTTGTTGTTGTTGTTGTTCTAATCTGTTTATCCAGATTTCTGGGACATCGTTAAAATGTCGCAGCAGACCCGCTTGATAGTCTGCCACTGTGGAAACGGAGAGCTGTGCGTTGAGGTCGGGGCGCTGGAGCAATGTTTGATTGAGACGCCAAGAAGCCTCTAACGTAGCTGCCATCTCAGCCGGTTTTTGTTGATGGTGAGAGTCCAATGCGGAGAGCAATAACAACTCCTGCACACTGCGTATATTAAAGAATCCTGGAAAAGGATAGTACGGATCGACCATGTACTCATAGGTCAGATCCCACTCGGGAATAGGCTGTTCTAAAAGATGAGTTTGAATGGCTCGCAGCTGAGTGCTGTAGCTGTCTAGATATTGTTTTAGCTCAGGCGGAATGTCTTCTAATATGCCGGACGGTGTAGCTGCTTGTTTTCTGAGAAATTCGCTCAACAGCAGCTCGATAGCTCTGTAAGCATTGGCGTTTTCTTCGCTGAACTGTATATCTAGGTGGGTGGGGTCGTTGGGCGCAAAGCTAAACTCAGCTGCTAGGAGATCAAACTGTTTGGCCGATAGATTTCTCGGGTGTGTGGGGAGCTGTGAAAAAAAAATGGCTGCCTGCTTATCCATGCGCGCTCTTTGATAGCGAGCGTTTATGCCTGTGGTGAGCAGCAGCGCCCAGGGCAGACTAAAAAAGCCAATAATGATGAGAAATAAAAAAGGACGGGGCCGCTTAAGCCGTTCTTGTTGTTTTGCGGTGAGCTTCACGGCTTGGCCAGGTTTTAGGATTTGTTAGCGCTGTTAAGAGGCGTGCTTTTAGCCTTCCCAAAAGCCATACGAAAGACGGTTTGAGTGGCACATCAATCGATGTTGCTGCTTTCCTTTTAGTGTCCGCGTCCGCGCTTTGCTATATGTTTTTTAAGAGAGTGAAGCGTGAGCGCCCATGACTATTATTACTGCCGTCAAAAAAAAGGATGAGATTGCGATCGCATGCGATACCCAAAGCGTTGGCGGTAACTGGAGCGTAAAATACACCGCCGAATATCAAACCAACCGCAGTAAGCTGCTGCCCTACGGCGATAGCTATCTGGGCCTGTCTGGTAAGGTTGCGGTGCATCAAATCTTTGAAGATTTACTCTCTCAGTCTGAGCCGGTGCCGCTGGCCTCTCGCCAGGAAATATTTCGCTGGCTGCTGGCCCAACAAAAGCAGCTCAAAGATCACTACTACCTAAAAACAGACGCCGGTAATGACAAAAATCAGGTGACAGAAGCGGCCTGGATTTCTGCGCTGATTGCCAATCCTCACGGTATTTTTGGCATTAGCTCGTACCGTCAGGTGCTGGAATATTCTAAATTTTGGGCGATTGGCTCCGGTGAGAATTTCGCGCTAGGGGCGATGGAAATTTTATATAAACAAGATCTCAGTGCCACCGAGATTGCCAAAATCGGTGCGCTCACGGCTACCAAGTTTAATCCTGGCTGTGCCCCGCCCATCATTGTGAAAACGATTCAACCGGCGAAAAAGGCTCGGCGACGCAAGTCTGCTGCCAAAAAGAAAAAATAGGCATGATCTGTCAATCTGCACTAAGCGCAAACGATAAACGCCATAACGCTACAAATTGGCCCGCTGCTGGAAGCGGATAAATTCTTCGACTTCGGTGGCGGTGGGCATGGCGGCCTGAGCGCCCGAGCGGGTGACTGCGATCGCAGAAACCGTCGTGGCATAGTCAATGGCGTCTCGTAAAATATCTGTCTTTAGCCGCTCATCAGCCGAGACATTGCTGCGGGCTAGTGCGGCCGCCAAGCCGCCGTTAAATGCATCCCCGGCTGCCACCGTATCGACCGCCTCTACCCGGTAGGCAGGCATCGCAAAGCTGCCCGTTGGCGTGACGCAGACGCAGCCCATGTCACCTAGCTTGACAATGACCGTATCAATGCCTTGTTTCTGTAGGGTTTCAGCTGCTGCGACGGCGCTTTGAATATCGATAATGGCTTTGCCCGTGAGTAGCTCAGCCTCCGACTTATTCGGCGTCAAAATGGAGATATAGTCACAAAAATCTAGGGGTAGAGGCCCCTGAGCCGGTGCTGGATCAACAATGACCGTCATGCCTGCGGTGTAGGCCAACGCGGCTGCCTTTTCGACAATGGGTAGCGGAATTTCAAACTGAAGTAGCAGAATGCTAGCGCCACTGATAGAGGCATTGAGGTAGGGCAGTAACGTCTCTAGCTCTGCTTCACTGATTTCGCCGTTGGCGCCTGGAATGACGACGATTTGGTTATTGGTCGGCGAGAGCGTAATCAGTGCGGTGCCAGAAGGGGCGCGATCGCTCACCGAAATGCTTTTGGTCTCGATGCCTTCAGTCTGCAGCTGCGCGGTGAGCGTTTGCCCCATGGCATCATTTCCGACACGACCCACCATGACTGTATCAGCGCCTAACCGGGCCGCTGCAACCGCTTGATTGGCTCCTTTTCCGCCTGGCACAGTCGTAAAGCCGCTGCCCAGTATGGTTTCTCCTGGCTGTGGTATGCGAGGTACCTGAGCCACCAAGTCCATATTGAGACTGCCAAAGACAACGATATCCACAGCGAACTTATCCTGGTGCGAAGTTGGTCAGTAATCGTGACAGGGTAAATGCGTAAGTTTTAATCAGCCTGTATAAAATATTGCTCGATTAGAACTACCAAAATTAAAGCAGGTTACAGACTTACCGCCAACAGTGCCCAGGGCTGCTTCTTTTTATGAAGGGTTGGTGAAGGGTCGGTGAAGGGTGTGCCCAAAGGACTCGCGCTGACAATAAAAGACTCGTGCTGACAATATAGGTATGTCCATTAGCTGCTCGCCTAGCCTAATTCTCGTTAGCGTCTGTATTAATGTCTTGTTTGGGCCGATCAGCACTCCATCCCCACCAAACTGTGCCGCATTCGCACTGGTAAAACTCTTGATACTTACGCTTACGCCCCTCGGTAAAAACAGGTGCCCGTCGATTGAGCCACACGTTGTTTGCCTCTCGGCTGCCGGCGCCGCAGCTGGGGCAGCCAAAGGGCTGTGCGTGCACGGCATTGTCAGTCCACTCAGGCGGGAACGGTGAGAAGGCATCCATCCGTGGCAATCACTTTGCTAAAAGGCCACTTTTATTATGACTTGTCTGCCTAGGGGCGATCGCGCTTCATCGAGAGGTTTATGCTTTGGATACACAGCGTTACATTTGCCCGCGTATTTGCCCTCTTTTGTTCTCCATGGAGCGAAACTCTACCGGCAACGTCCGGCAAGATCCTATAGTGAATATTAAGAAATCATTACAGCTGGTATCTCCCCTGTGAAAGCTATTACCCTGCTCGGTTCAACTGGTTCTATCGGTACGCAAACGCTCGACATCCTGGAATCGCATCCAGACAAGTTTCGGCTGGTGGGCATTGCGGCGGGCAGTAATGTGACGTTGCTCGCTGAGCAGGTAATGCAGTTTAAGCCACAGATTGTGGCGATTTGTGATGAGAGTAAGCTGTCGGAATTGAAAAGTGCGATCGCCTCTCTCGACCCACAGCCCATCATCCTCTCGGGTGAAGACGGCATTGTAGAAGTCGCTCGCTATGGCGATGCAGAAGCCGTTGTGACTGGCATTGTGGGCTGCGCTGGTCTGCTGCCAACGATTGCTGCCATCGAAGCAGGCAAAGACATCGCCCTTGCCAATAAAGAAACGCTCATTGCAGGTGGCCCGGTCGTTTTGCCCCTGGCAAAAAAGCATGGCGTCAAGCTATTGCCCGCTGACTCTGAGCATTCAGCCATCTTTCAATGCTTGCAGGGCGTACCAGACGGTGGCCTAAGACGAATTTTGTTAACCGCGTCCGGTGGTGCTTTCCGCGATTGGTCTGTAGAAGATTTACCCAAAGTCACCATGGCCGATGCCATTAAGCATCCTAACTGGTCCATGGGTAAGAAGATTACTGTGGACTCTGCCACGCTGATGAACAAAGGCCTAGAAGTGATTGAAGCGCATTACCTCTTTGGCATGGACTACGACAATATTGATATTGTCATTCATCCGCAGAGCATTATTCACTCTTTGATTGAGTTACAAGATACCTCCGTGCTGGCCCAGCTCGGCTGGCCCGATATGCGCCTGCCGCTACTCTACGCAATCTCTTGGCCAGAGCGTGTTTACACCGATTGGCCTCAGTTGGATTTGGTAAAAGCAGGTGATCTGACCTTCCGCGACCCAGATCATGACAAGTATCCCTGTATGGAGTTGGCCTATGCTGCCGGGCGAGCGGGCGGCACGATGACGGCGGTGCTCAATGCGGCAAATGAGCAGGCGGTGGCGCTGTTTTTAGACGAGAAGATTCACTATTTGGAGATTGCCAAGGTGATTGAGAAGGTGTGCGATCGCCATAAAGCAGACCTCAATGCCACCCCAGGTCTAGAAGATATTTTGGCCGTTGACCAGTGGGCTCGCATGGCCGTTAAGGAACTGACCGCTGCCATGGTGTAGAGAGAGTGGTGTAGAGGGTTGATGTAGTAATAGAGTGTGCTATACAAAGTCAGACTCTAAACAGGAACGCCGAAGGGGAGCCTTTATGGAAATTGCATTAACAATTGGTGCACTTGCGATCGCAGCTGTCATCTTTTTCTGGCTCTTAGATTTCTTAAAAGACACCTTTAAGGCAGGCTTCCTTGTTGGCCTGTTTCTACTAGGTCTATGGCTAGCCTTTGGCATTGGCCCCGATCAAGTCTGGGAAACCATCCGTGACTGGCTTCCCGATTTCTTATTTGCTGAAGGTGCTTAAATCCTAGTTTTTTGTCTCTCTTCGAGTTGTTTTACCTAGAGAAATATTAGAGTTCTGGAAAGACTTTTTTGACAGCTGGATGAACTAGCTTGTGCTCATGAACATTCAGCGCGATCGCAAGCCCCTTCCCAATCTCACTTTCCTGCTTTAACCCACCCATTCCCTGCTCTGCCAAGAGCATCACATAGGGCAGCGTACTGTTGTTCAACGCCTGCGTCGCGGTCCACGGCACCGCGCCCGGCATATTTGGCACGCCGTAGTGCACCACCCCTAACTCGGTGTAGGTCGGCTCACTGTGCGAAGTCACCTTCATCGTTTCGATGCAGCCTCCTTGATCCACTGCCACATCGACTAGCACAGACCCCGCTCGCATGGAATTGACCATTTCATGTGTGACCAAAGTGGGTGCTTTGCGGTTGGGCACCAGCACAGACCCCACCACCAAATCGGCTTCCATAACCGTCGAGGCGATGTTCGCGGTATTGCTGTAGAGCAAGCTGACCCGCGAGCCAAACAGCGTTTCTAGGTAGGTTAAACGCTCTACGCTGATATCAATAATGGTGACCTGAGCCCCCAATCCCACTGCCATCTTTGCGGCTTCTGTACCGACAACGCCACCACCGACGATAGCCACTTTACCTGCGCTGACGCCGGGCATTCCGCCTAGCAATACGCCTCGCCCGCCCTGCTGCTTTTCTAAAAATCTCGCCCCAAACTGAATAGACAGGCGTCCGGCCATCACGCTCATGGGCATCAGCAGTGGCAAGGTGCCGCCTTTTTCGACGCTTTCGTAAGCGATCGCACTGACCCCGCTCGCCATTAACTTTTCGGTGAGTGTTTTATTGGCTGCTAAGTGCAGGTATGTAAAAAGAATCTGTTCAGATCGGATCAGCGAGTACTCGGCGGGCAAGGGCTCTTTGACCTTAACAACCATGGCCTGCTCCCAGGCTTGCTCAGCCCCGGAAACAATTTTTCCGCCTGATTGGATGTAGTCTTCATCGCTGAATCCAGCGCCAGCGCCTGCTTGGGTTTCTACGAAGACGGTGTGGCCGCGATCGCACAGCACCTTCACACTGGCAGGGCTTAACCCCACCCGAAATTCTTGGTCTTTAATTTCCTTCGGAACACCAATATTCATCCGCTACTCTCCGACGATTTTTTCAGCACCAATCAAATACAATAACGCGACTCAAAAGAAAAAACGATAGCTCTAAGGCCTATTCTAAAAGGCTTTTGAGGAAATGAACTTTGGACCTTTGGCTAATGCCAATGGGCAATGAAAGACAACAGAACAAAATAGCCAAAACAAAAGCCGGCTTGATCAACAGAGCAAACCGGCTTTTGTTATTTACTTTCTGCAGTTACTTTCTACGGCTTAGAAAATCCAAAGTTTAGACAATCCAAACCCAAAAGAAACTTACTGAGCGCCTGCAACCAAGCCAGACAGCACAGGGAGATAGGCAGTCAGGCCAAACGCAAAGAGTGCGCCGCCAATGCCGCCAATCAAAAAGCTGCCTGCAAACTCACTCCAGCCTTCATCCGTGCTGAGGTCTTCGGGTGGGGTGAAAGGCAAGGTGTTTTGTGACACTGCTGTACTTACCGAAGCGCCGCTGTATAGCGAGAGGCAAATGGTTAAAATCAGCACGAGGCCAATAGCGCCAATGAGACCTGCCACCGCTGGAACGGTGGAATCTCTCAAGGGGCCGAGCAGTGCAAACGGGCCGTATAGCAAATAGCCGTGAGCCATGCCAATCTCTAGACCACGGCGCTGGGCAGAGAGCCCTTTGCGATAGGCCGGGAGATTGCCAATAAAGGCTTGGGTCAACCCAGAAGAGTTCAAGGGAGTCTCTAGGTTACCGATTTGGGGGTTGCCCGCATAGGGCTTAACAAACTTCGATGATGCTGGCATATCTAATCTATGATTTCTCCAAACTTACTCAACACAACTACGTAACTTTTAAGGCTAATAATCGATTGATTACTGCGCTTAAGGGTGTAGAAGCAGGTCAGGAAAAAAGCGATTGAACTCAATCAAAATGCCTGCTGTGATGACCATCCAAATGGTGGCAATGACAGGGGCCGTCGAGAGATACTTCAGTAGATTACTGCTCATGGATACTCCTCCTTGGAGTTCAAGTCATAAAAAATCGACCAACAGCCAAACAATGGCCAAGGGCAATGTGCCGGTTATAACCAAAGTTATAAAAAGCTACCGTCCGGCTGCTCAATCGAAACAAATAAACAAAGCTGGCATGCTAGCGAGGGGAGACCGTAATCTCTTCCTTTTTAGCAAACATTTCGCCTGTGCTCATTTCCTTGAACGCAAGCAGTGGCCATAACGCAGCCTGGAGAGAGCACTTTATAGCCAAGGGTACGTCGATGACAATCTCTTTTTCTTCTGGAGATTTGTCGGCGCGTACGGCAATGATGTAAGAGCGTCCAGCCCAGCCGATCCAGCCAGCGATGAGCAAGAACAGTGCGCCCGGAATCAAAAATTCACCTGCGTGGGCCAAATCGCCATCAACGACGAGGTGGGGAAGTCCTTCGGGGCCACACAGAAGGCTGGTGTTACCATAGAACTCAAATCGAGCTTTTGCTGACTCAGTAGTTGCAGCATCAGCGCGTTTTTGGAAAGCGGCTGACTCGCTGCAAGGTACTAGGCCCGCTACGTTGTCACCTGCGATTCCTGCGGCAGCCGGAGAGGCAAACCCAAAGGAAAGACAGAGAACTAAAGCCAGAGCAAACAACCGTCGCATATATAGGGTTCCTCTCTCATTACTAACTAAACGTGAGCTAGCTCGTATAATTCAGGGCTCTTTGTTCACAGATGCTATTAGTCAAGCGCTGTTAATCAATACAGATAACAAAAAACCACAAGCTCAGCCCAGCTTGTAGGCAATCATACTCCTCGGTTGGAAGCCCCGTAAAGAAAGCCCCGCAAGGCTTTACATCCCGACACAATTGCTGAAACACTCCTTTAAACTCTTGGATATTTTTCTTTTTTTCTAGTAATTTGATGGCTTTGTTGTTTTGGATTTTGCTGTGGCCCGTGCGACGACTGTTTTAGCGATTGAAACCAGCTGCGATGAGACAGCGGTGGC
>JBCBKQ010000237.1:0-9211 GCA_038521595.1 Cyanobacteria bacterium J06627_28
TGCCATGAAGCGCATGGACAAGCTAGACGGCGAGATTACCACGATTGCCACAGGCCATGGCCCCCTACTACGCCACAACCTGGATGAGCTGACTGGTCGCTACCGCGAATGGAGTCAACAAAAAAGCAACGCTGAAACGCTCGTCGCAGTGTTTTACGTGTCCGACTATGGGTTTAGCGATCGCATTTCACAGGCGATCGCCCGAGGCATTACCAAGACAGGCGTTGGCGTCGAAATGATTGACCTGCGCTCCGCCGATGCCCAAGACGTCAACGAAATCGTCAGCCGCGCAACTGGCGTCATCATTGGGATGCCACCCTCCACAGGTAAAGGCTCCGAAGAAACTCGCGCAGCGCTAGGCACTCTGCTAGCTGGCGTTAATAGCAAAAAAACCTTTGGCCTCTTTGAATCCTACGGTGGTGACGATGAGCCAATTGACACGCTACACACGAAGCTGCAGGATCTCGATCTAAAAGTTGCTTTTGACCCCATTCGTGTAAAAGATACGCCTAGCGAAGCGCTATATCAGCTTTGCGAAGAGACAGGCACAGACTTGGGCCAAGACCTTGCGAAGACCAAAAAAATCAAGAAAATCAAAGCCCTTGATGCAGATTTGCAAAAGGCGCTAGGTCGCATCAGCAGTGGCCTGTACATCATCACAGCAGCCAAAGGCGACGTACAGTCAGCCATGTTGGCCTCTTGGATTACCCAGGCTAGCTTCGAGCCGTTGGGCTTCACCGTTGCCGTTGCAAAAGACCGCGCGATTGAATCTTTGATGCAGGTGGGCGACAGCTTTGTGTTGAATATTTTGGAAGAAGGTAATCATTTACCGCTGATGAAGCATTTCCTCAAGCGCTTTCCGCCCGGTGCGGATCGCTTTGCAGGCGTGCGTACTCGCCCTGCTGGTAACAAGTCACCGATTTTGGCAGATGCGTTGGCCTACCTAGAATGCGAAGTGTCTAGCCGCATGGAGCTAAATGACCACTGGCTGGTGTATTGCACAGTAGACGACGGCAAGGTTTCTAAGGAAGAGGCCTTGACGGCTGTTCATCATAGAAGAGTTGGCAACTATTACTAAGCTGTCAATTTCCATCTCTCGCAGCCTGAAGTAACTCCCCGCCTCGTAGAGATGGCGCGCAGTGAAGGGATGAGTCGGCGAGCATACTACACCCCGAAACCTACCCCGCCCCTAAGGGCACCCCTTCCAAAAGGGGAGTTACTTTGGGCTTAGCATCAAAAATTTTTCCCCTTTGCAGTCATTGATCGTCTGGATTGGGGTTCTCAGTAAAGACCCATCAGATATCACCTATGACTGCACAGATGCCTACCGCCCAACCTTCTGCCGACGCTGCGCCAGAAACGTCAGGCCGCAGAGATGTTCAAGTTCTGCCAATTGCTGCCGATACAACAGTTTTGCGATCGCGCTCTTGGGAACGCCTGCGCTTTGAAATCGAATATGCCCTCGAAAAGGGAACAACGGCCAACAGCTATCTTATCCGTGGCAACCAAATCGCCCTGCTTGATCCGCCTGGCGCGTCCTTTACTGAAATTTTCTTAGAAGCGCTCAAAGACGAAATCGATCCACACGCCATTGACTACATCGTCTTGGGACATACTAATCCCAACCGGATGAAAACGCTCAAGGTACTGATGGAGCTGGCTCCCCAGGCGACAATTGTATGTTCTTTACCTGCGGCGATCGCACTCAAAGACGCCGAGCTAAACTATCCTGTCACAGCCATCAAAGGCGGCGTAGATCAAGACCTCGACCTCGGCCAAGGACACCACCTAGAGTTCATCCCAACGCCGACGCCTCGCTGGCCCAGTGGGATGTGCACCTACGACAGCTACAGCGAAGTCCTCTATAGCGATAAATTTTTTGGCGCACATGTCTGCGGGGAAGAGGCTTACGACCTACCTCACGAAGATCCGTTAGACGCGCTTTCAGAAGACCAACAGTATTATTTCGACTGCCTCATGGCACCGAACGCTCGACAGGTCGAAACCGCACTCGAGAAGCTAGCCGACTATGCCCCACGACTCTACGCGGTTGGTCAAGGGCCACTCGTGCGCTATGGCGTCGCTGAGCTTACCCAGCACTACAAAGACTGGGCCGCAAAGCAAAAGAATCAGTCTGAGTCAGTGGCTTTGATTTACGCTTCGGCCTATGGCAATACGGCAACCATTGCTCAGGCGATCGCACGCGGCATCACAAAAGCAGGCGTCGCCGTAAACTCTATCAACGCCGAGCAGGCTACCACCGAAGAAATTAAAGAAGCCGCTGAAAAATCCGCCGGTTTCATCATGGGCTCACCAACCTTGGGTGGCCATGCTCCTACCCAAATTCAAACTGCCCTCGGCGTTGTTCTAGCATCAGCCAGTAAAAACAAACTTGCAGGAGTCTTCGGTTCATTTGGCTGGAGCGGCGAAGCCATCGATTTGCTAGAGGGCAAGTTCAAGGATGCGGGCTACAGCTTTGGCTTTGAGCCCATTCGTGTGAAGTTCACGCCAGATGCCACCACATTGCAAGAATGCGAGCAGGCTGGTACAGACTTCGCTCAGCAGCTAAAGAAAGCCGCGAAAAAGAAAAAAGCAGCGCCCAAAATCACGGCCTCTTCTGTGGAAAAGGCCATTGGCCGTCTTGTGGGTTCTATGTGCATTGTCACCGCCAAGCAAGGCGATATCAGCAGTGCCATGCTGGCATCCTGGGTGGCACAGGCCACTTTCACGCCCCCAGGCTTTACTGTTGCCGTCGCCAAAGAGAGAGCTGTTGAAACCCTAATGCACAAGGGTGAAAGCTTTGTTCTAAATATTTTGGCAGAGGGTAAGCATCTCGGACCAATGAAGCATTTTCTCAAGCCGTTTGGCCCTGGCGAAAATCGCTTTGATGGCGTAGATACGAGAGAAACGGAAGACGGACAGCTGATTTTAGAAGAGGCGATCGCCTACCTAGAGTGTGAAGTCGCTGGTCGCATGGACTGCGGTGACCACTGGGTCGTGTATGCCACCGTCAACGGCGGCGAAGTGCTCGACAACAATGCTAAGACAGCGCTTCATCACCGCAAAACGGGGACTCATTATTAACCGCTAACAGCTGCCATAGCTTGTAAGGAATGCTGGAAGGTAGCTACTGGGACTGCCTTTTAGGCTCTACGTCCATTTTTTCAAAGTGGTCGAGTAGTTCGCGGTGGATGAAGCGAAAGCTACCACCGACCTGTTGGGTGAGGCGGCGTTCGGTGGTGTATTTGAGGAATTTGGCGTAGTTGCGGGGGATCTGGCCCTGGCGATAGAGCAACCAGCGGAGTGTGATGTGTTGGATAACGGCTAAGCCGCCACCAAAGCCCAGGCCAAAGTTTAAAGCGATCGCAATACTAACTGTAAAACTTTCAGCTATCGTTACTTCCTGACCGGTCAGGTACCGAGGTAAGTAGTACAGGGCGATACCTGCTGGATAGCTAATGATAGAAACTATTGGAACATTCTTTGCAGAGGCGATAATCCCCTGATTGGGTTTATCTCTGGTTTTAAAGGGCTCTTGTAGACCACCTATCAAACCACCTATCAGACCAACTATCAGACCAACTGTCAGACCAACTATCAGACCACCTATCAGACCGTATTCAAGCTTCTGTCTCCTAGTTACTAACCAACTTGGCTGCATTCGTTCTATCAAAAAGACGTTTGGTATCGAATTTTCATTTAGCTGAGTGGCCAGCCACTTTAGATAACGCGTCGTTGCCTCTATATCGGGTTCTTCTGCTACCGAGTCATACACCCACTCAATTTCTATCTGTTTTTTCTTGGCACGCTGCCGATCTTGATAACGCTGTGTTTCAGATAATCGTCTAGAAATGTAAGCATTCAACAATGCCGACTTTGTTGTAATTCTTTTCTCAGAATCGTACGCAATGGCTAAAATCTGCAAAAACAACGGAATCGATAACAGTGCCTCGTCTCCATCCTCCCGTGGTTGCAGCACTGCCCCTAAGCCTTCAGCATCTTGCAAAGCCAACAAAATATCTGTACGGCCCATCTGTTCAAAGTACATATGCACCTGAGCCACATCCAACGGCTGCAACCGTAGCGCGCCGTTCAAAGCATTCAGCCGGACGCCACTCCGCCTTGTAATTTGGTCATATTCTCTATCACGGCAGCACACCACAGTCTGCCTCCCTAATTGCCCAGTCACAAACGCATTAATCTTCTCCACACATTCCTGCTGGTGGGCTGCATTCACCTCATCCAACCCATCTAGCAGCGGCAACAATTGCCCATCCAGCATCCACTGACGACTCACCGCCTCATCGATATTGTGCTCAAACTTCAGCTGAGCCATTAGCCAGCCAGCAATATCCTGCCGCTTAGCTTGCCAAGTCGATAGCTCAAAAATATAAGGAATCTCTACCGAGTCCTCTGCCCGAATCAACAAAGATTCAGCCAGGTTTAACAGCGTCGTCGTCTTTCCGGAGCCGGGCGCACCCAGTATCAACAGCTGCCCAGCAACATCCTCATGATCAAACGTCTCTAGAATTGTCTCCTCGCTGTTAGCCAACTGCAGCCTACGGCCATCCTTCAAACTCTCAAGCTGCTGCTTTGGCTGTGGTACCAAAAAGACATCGCCCTCAATCTCAGTACCACTCACTTTATCCTGCTGCGATCTCATCACCAGGTTAATCAACGCCTGATCACCATAGGCATACTTCAGCCGCTGCCGCACCTGACGCCGGGCCTCTTGTAGTAACTTCTGCCTCGTCTGCGGCGCATAGCCCACAGCGATTTTTTCAGCAGCCTCCCGTTGCTCTTGTATCTGTGCCTTGCGTAGCAATCGCCACAGTTGCTCGGCATCGTACAGCACCGCAAGCGTCACGCCACCGACCAAAATCCAGCACAACGTCCGAGCCTGCCCCACTATCGTTAAAGCGTCATTCGCATCGGTATTCGTCAGTAGCGTCACCAGCAACGGAACCGACGTAAATGCAGCCGTCATTCGCGAGAATAAGGGGTTCTTTCCTGGAAAGTCGCGAACCGGCTCCAGACCATTCAGCAAAAACGCAGCTATTTGCGCAGCTGCACCCGCAGAAACCACCAGCAACACCGTCTGCCAAGATACAGACATTCAAGCCCACTCCTCAAAACTCCCAACCACTATAAACCATCTATTTTCTTCGTCATATGGCCTTATGCAGTCTTTATGGCCAGGATAGTGACGTCCCGAGCCTCATCTGTATAACAAAATGAGCTTCTACTGTTGGTTCCTGCCATCGGGCGAAATGATAGTGCATGTGCTATCTTGCTTGCATGGAAGACAGCACCGTGATCGATACCAGGTCTTCATCAGCGCATTGATTGGGTAGGAGGACATAGCTTGGCAACCCTCACAATTCGACTACCCGATGACAAACATGAGAGATTAAAAGCCTTTAAGCGTTAGCGTCAACAAGCTCATGGAAGAGCTGTCTACGATTGCCCTTGCAGAGTTCGATGCATACACCCGATTCAAAATAATGGCCGCAAGCGGTGAGCCTCAAATTGGCTTACAGCTGTTAGATAAATTGGATGCCATGACATCTCCTTCCGACTCATACACAGGGACAGCAAGCGACAGACATTAGCCAATGCAAGTATCACATCAATGTCATCCGGCAATAAAATCTTAATGATAGAAAATAAGCCTCTTTCCCGTGGGTAAGCCTTTCGCATAAGTGAATAGCGTGGGAAAATGGACAGATCACCTGTGATTGCCCCTCCATGCCAGCTGCCTTGTACGGAACTGATCGCCCTACACCTGCCGACAATCTGTCTGCTAACAACCTGTCTGCTGATAATCTGCCTGCTAAAACACTGTCTGCCAATAACCTGCCTGCTGATAACTTGCCTGCCGAAGCCTTGGCTAAAGGAGCGAACGAGATGCCTCCAGACGTGGCGAAGACAGTTCGATTTTTACATCAGGCTCAGCAGCAAGTGGCCCAAGCACAGCGCCCTAAAGTTGCTAGCCTCACCTTCCCGATTCGGTCGATTGAGCCATGGTCGGTGCTATCAATCCTTGGCAGGCTCGATCAGCGCCACTTTTATTACGATTCACCACAGCAGTGGGCCCTTGTCGGTATTGGTTCGGTCGTTGGCTGTAGCGCCGCTGGCTCAGAAAGATTTGCTCAGGCTCAGGCCTTTACCCAAGCCTGGAAATCACAGTTCATTCATGCTGAAACCAGCTCCAAAGCTGACCTCCCCGGCAGGTTCTTTTGTAGCGCCACGTTCTTCGATGCGCCCACACAGCGGCCTTCTTCCTTAACAACAGACGGCTCTGCACCAGACGCCTCAGCACCAGACGGCTTTACACCAGACGCCTTTGCACAAGATGCCTTTGCACAAGACGCATTTGCACCAGACAGCTTTGAGCCGGTCTATATTTTTGTGCCTCAAGTTCAGGTCATGACCTTAGAAGAAGGCTCAAACATTACCTTCAATACGCTAGTTGAGCCTGCGACACAATCAACTGATGCGCAAATCTATCAAATCGCGCAGTCAATCCACGCTCAGCTACAACAAATTAATGAGTCCACTGCTTTTGGCGCAGCAAAGCAAGCGTCTCGCAAAGTGGTTTCTAAAGATGTTGCTAGCTTTGAAGGTGCCGTCACTGGTGCCCTAGCGCAAATCAAGGCAGGCCAAATGCACAAGGTAGTGCTTGCCGATGTGATGGATGTAGAGGCGCAGCAGGCGATTGATGTGGTGCGATCGCTCCAAACCCTGCGCCAAAATCATCCCGACTGCACCGTCTTCTCCGTCGGCAATGGCAAAGGCCAATCCTTTATCGGCGCCAGCCCCGAAAGACTCCTCAGCATCAACAAAGGACGACTCACCACAGACGCACTCGCCGGGTCTGCATCTAGAGGCAAAACATCAGAGACCGATACCGAAATAGCGCAGTCTTTAATAAACAGCAAAAAAGAACGCTACGAGCATCAGGTTGTCGTGGAGTTTATCGTTAGTCAGCTGCGATCGCTTGGCCTAGAGCCAAACTACACAACTGATCCACAGCTGCTTCGACTGCTCCACATCCAACACTTACACACGCCCATTACCGCCAGCCTCAACACAGAGGATGCCGTCTCTCCACTAAAGGTTTTAGCAAAGCTCCATCCCACGCCAGCCGTTGCTGGATTACCTATCGACGCCGCCTGCGAGCTAATCAAACAACAAGAGACCTTTGAGCGAGGCCTTTATGCCGCCCCCGTCGGCTGGATAGATACCAAAGGCAATAGCGAGTTTATTGTCGGTATTCGCTCGGCGCTCATAGATGGCTGTAAAGCACGGCTGTATGCAGGCGCAGGCATTGTTGCAGGCTCAAAGCCTGAAAAAGAGCTAGCAGAGATAACGCTAAAGCTACAAACGTTGCTAAATGCTTTGGTTTAAGTTGCCGAGTCTCCACGATGTCTATCGATTTTCGCAATATCAATAGTCTTTGGGCTTCTGTCGCAGTAGAGACGTTGGCTCGTTTAGGGCTACAAACTGCCGTTGTCTGTCCAGGCTCGCGCTCAACACCGCTGACGTTTGCCTTTGCAGCTCACCCAAAGCTTGAAGCATTGCCGATTTTAGATGAGCGGTCGGCGGCGTTTTTTGCGTTGGGCTGTGCCAAGCGATCGCACACACCCGTCGCCCTAGTCTGCACCTCTGGCACAGCAGGCGCAAACTTCTACCCAGCCATCATAGAGGCCTACGAGAGCGGCATTCCTTTAATCATTTTCACCGCTGATCGCCCGCCAGAGCTAAGAGACTGTGCGTCTGGGCAAACTATCGATCAGCAAAAGCTATACGGCAATTTTGTTAAACACTACAGTGAGCTAGCTGTGCCGGTTGCCAGCATGGAAATGTTGGCCTATTTACGACAGACTTTAGTTAGTGGATGGCAGCACGCGATCGCACCTTTTCCTGGCCCAATCCATTACAACAGTCCCTTCCGCGATCCCCTACCGCCCATCGCAAATGGAACAACAGAGTTACTAGCAGACACCTTTAAGTCATCAGCCTTCTTTCAGTTTGTTACGCCTTCTACAGCAACAACTATAGAACAAAGTAAGCGCGCGCTCTTACACGACTGGCAACAATGCGAACAAGGCATCATTATTGCCGGACCAAGTAATCCTGCAGACCCGCTATGCTACTGCCAAGCCGTAAGTAAGCTGTCTCAGAAATTAGGCTGGCCGGTATTGGCAGAAGGACTTTCTCCCTTGCGAAACTATCACAGGGTCAATGAAGCCCTCATCTCCACCTATGACATCATCTTGCGCAAATCGGAGCGGGCAGATCAGCTAATCCCAAAAATGGTCATTCAACTTGGCCCGCTGCCCATCAGCAAAGTATTGAGACAGTGGCTAACCGTACATCAACCTCAAAGATGGATCATCAACGCACAAAAAAATCTAGATCCTTTGCATGGCCCGGTGCAGTTTGTCACAGCAACGCTAGAAAGCCTTCTGCAGTCATTTTCATCAGAAACACGGCACTCTAAAAAACCTGATAAAAACGACTATACCTGGCGCTGGCTAACCGAAGAGAAAACCGTCCGCCAAGCGCTAGATACTCAGCTAACAACAGAAACAGCCCTGGTAGAAAGCAAGCTGGTTTGGCTGCTATCTCAACATCTGCCAGAAAATACGCCGCTGTTTATTGCCAATAGTATGCCCGTGCGAGACGTCGAATACTTTTGGTCGCCAAACAATCGCCAGGTGCAGCCAATGTTTAGCCGAGGTGCCAACGGTATAGACGGAACGCTCTCGACCGCTATGGGTGTGGCCCATCACAATCGACCAACTGTCCTATTGACAGGAGATTTAGCCTTTTTACACGATACCAATGGTCTGCTGAATGCGGCTCAGCTAGACGGTCATTTGACTGTGATTGTGATTAATAACCAAGGCGGTGGCATTTTTGAAATGCTGCCAATTTCACAATTCAATCACGCCCCTGAAGCGTATTTTGAGCGTTACTTTGCAACCCCTCAGCAGGTAGAAATTTTCTCTTTATGCAAGGCTTATGGCATAGAGTACCAGTCAGTCAAAACAACGCAGGCTTTGGTTGACTATGTGAGTGAGCTACCGGCAAAGGGTGTCAGAGTCTTAGAAGTCAGCTGCTCTCGCACGCAAAGTAGCCAACAGCGAAAAACACTTCTAAGTGGCGTGTGATTTTTGCCTATGCCAACCTTTAGCACGCAACA
>JBCBKQ010000238.1:0-9103 GCA_038521595.1 Cyanobacteria bacterium J06627_28
TCAGAGCCAACATCAGCCTGACTAGCAAGTACATATGAACTATCATAGCAGTACAATAAAACTACTTCTTGGTGAAATTATAATTTGACGGGAGTGATTCATTTTCGGCCCTGTTTCATTAGCCGTGTTGTATTCCCCTGAACGCGACGCGCCAGACCATTGGCAACCTACTCAAACTGCTGCTGGATAGCGACAGAAAGGGCTAGACTCATGTTGGCAATCACACGGAAAGATAATGATGAGGTTTTAGACGTGCTGATTGCCGCAAAGTATCGCCCCAAAGTATCGCCCCGTTTTGAGCCAGCCCCTTGATCGATTAATTTCAGGTCATACACCTATCTTGAGGACATTTCTATGCCAGTTGATCTCATCTATCCTGGCGTTTATGTAGAAGAATTACCCAGTGGCGTCAAAACGATCACGGGTGTAGCCACCTCGATTACGGCCTTTATTGGCAGAGCCCTAAGAGGACCGATAGATGAACCGATTACCATTAATAACTATGGTGACTTTGAACGGACCTTTGGAGGACTATGGCGCAAGAGTAGCCTGGGCTATGCCGTTCAAGACTTTTATCTGAACGGGGGTGAGCAAGCGATTGTTGTCCGGCTATTTCACCAGGAGCAGAAGACAAAACTTGATGATGACGGAAAGCCAGTAGTAGAGGAAGATCCAAATGGCGGTCCTATTCTAGTACCGGCCACTGCGACTTTAGAGGCTTCCGGGCCAGCAATCGACGCAGATTCAGAGGCTACGCCGCCCGTGGTTGCAGTCAAGAAGGGCTCGCTAACGCTAGCAGCTGCTTCTCCGGGGAGTTGGGGAAATCATTTAAGGGCAAGAGTTGAATATGCAAGCATTTCGGGACTCGGTGAGCGCTATGGCCTAGCAGATAGTGATTTGTTTAATCTCATCGTTCGCGATACCAGAAGGGGTGTGACTGAAACGTTTCAAAATGTATCGGTTGTCGATAGCGCCCGACGTGTAGATGAGGTGCTAGAAAGCGCATCGATGCTGGTGCGGTTTGACGGCACACTTCCCGAGACTCGACCCACTCCTCATAAACCACCTGAGCCTGGAAAAAGTATTTGGGAGGACTCCGCAGCAGAGGAGGGAGAGGCGAGTAGTAGTAAGGTGAAAACAGCTGTAGCGGATGGTGTGGCCATCGATCAAAGCGACTTTACCGGAGAGGAGACAGCCGCTGCGAAGAAAGGGCTCTATGCGTTGGAGAAGGTTGATTTATTCAATTTGCTGTGCATTCCACCTTATAAGGGTGATGATGTGGATGGTGATTTGATGACTAAGTCGGCGGCTTATTGTGAGAAACGCCGAGCGATGCTGTTGGTCGATGCGCCCTCTAGTTGGACAAAGGTGGCTGATGCTAGGGATGGTGTGGGTGACGTGGGCACCAATAGTAAGAATGCAGCTGTCTTTTTCCCAAGACTGAGAAAGCCTGACCCTCTCAGAGAGAATCAGATTGGGACGTTTGTGCCCTGTGGTGCGATCGCTGGCATTATGGCTCGCACTGATGCTCAACAAGGTGTATGGAAAGCCCCTGCCGGTCTGGATGCAACGATAAGCGGCGTAACAGCCTTTAGCGTGCCACTCACCGATGACGAGAATGATCAGCTCAATCCGCTAGGAATTAACTGCTTACGTGCTTTTCCCATTGCGGGTCTAGTGGTATGGGGGGCAAGAACGTTACAGGGTAACGATCAGCTTGCCTCAGAAGGGAAGTACATTCCGGTGCGACGATTGGCCCTGTTTTTAGAAGAGAGTCTGTATCGGGGAACACAATGGGTCGTGTTTGAACCCAATGATGAATCCCTGTGGGCACAGATTCGGCTAAACATAGGCGCGTTTATGAACAATTTGTTTCAGCAGGGTGCATTGCAGGGGAGTTCGCCCAAGGAAGCTTACTTTGTGAAATGTGACAAAGAGACAACAACTCAAAACGACATTAACCAAGGCATTGTCAATATTGTTGTAGGCTATGCGCCGCTGAAGCCAGCAGAGTTTGTGATCTTGAAGTTCCAGAAAATCGTAGGTGAGATTGCGACCTAGAGACAGTGGCCTGACAGAACATGGTTTTTTTCTTTATCTAACCAATTTTTGGGGAGGCTTTTTACGATATCGGCTCCTCAGTTTGTTGTTAATGCCAATCGGTTTGATCCATATAAAAATTTTAAGCTTCGAGTGAAGTGGGATGGCCACTATAGCTTCTGTCGAGTTAGTTAGGACATTAGTGATCGCCAAAGGCGTTTAGTATCCACAGCTAACTCGACTAGCAGCGGTGAGACCCCGCGTCGTCGTACGGCGCTAGGGAATGCTCACCAAGACAAAGTAAGAATACATCCTTACTTTGCTATATGTGGCAGGCCTTAGTAAAGTCGAGGCGCTGAAGCGAACGACAGAAGTGGTGGAGCATCACGAGGGTAGCGCCCCGAGCAGTGGCCGCAGCTCGCCGAGCCAAATCAAGTACGAAACGATTACCCCGAAACGCGGTGTCACCCATGATATGGATAGCTATAGCTTCATCATATCAAGGCTTTATGCTGTCCTTGTTTCGGTTTACTTTTCAACTCTTCCAGGATTCAAGGCGGCTTCAGTTTTTTGTGCGTCCAGCTTGAGCATAATCACGCTTAGCGGAGGCAAAGTGAGATCTAGCGAATAAGGACGGCTGTGGAATGCCCAGTCATCTGACCATTTACCACCCAAGTTACCAATATTGGCACCACCAAACTCACGGGCATCGCTATTGAAAATTTCGCGATAGTAGCCCTTTGTAGGCACCCCTACACGGTAGTGGCTATGAGGCTGCGGCGTGAAGTTGCATATCGTTAGGATAAACTCTTCACTAAATTTGTCGTAGCGAATGAAGGACACCACGCTATGGCGATTGTCGCTACAGTCTACCCACTCAAAGCCTTCTTGAGAAAAGTCTTGGGTATGCAGCGCGGGCTCCCTTCGGTAGAGCGTATTCAGTCGCTCAATGCAATGCTTGAGGTTCTTATGCGGGTCAAACTGTAGCAAATGCCACTCCAAATCACCCCATACATTCCACTCGCTCCACTGACCAAACTCCATGCCCATAAACATAGTCTTCTTACCAGGGTGCGCGTACATGTAGGCGTATAGCGCTCGCATGTTGGCCATCTTTTGCCAGTCATCACCTGGCATTTTGCCAATCATATGACTCTTGCCATGCACGACCTCGTCGTGAGAGAGCGCCAGCATAAAGTTCTCACTGAAGGCGTACCAAATGCTGAAGGTCACATTGTTTTGGTGGAACTGACGGAACCAAGGATCCATCTCGAAGTAGTCGAGCATGTCGTTCATCCAGCCCATGTTCCATTTTAGGTTGAAGCCTAGGCCACCCACATAGGTTGGCCAAGACACCATGGGCCAAGAGGTGGACTCTTCTGCAATCGATAGCGCACCAGGGTAGTGACTAAACAGTACATGGTTGACCTGCTTTAGGCATTCAGCGGCTTCAATATTCTCTCGACCCCCATATTCATTGGCGACCCACTCACCCGGCTTGCGGTTGTAGTCCATGTACAGCATGGAGGCGACAGCATCGACCCGAATGCCGTCAATGTGATACTTATCGAACCAAAAGAGGACGTTGGCAATCAGGAAGTTGCGAACCTCGTTGCGTCCGTAGTTGAAGACGAGCGTGCCCCATTCTTTGTGCTCGCCCTTGCGCGGGTCGGCGTGCTCGTACAGATGCGTACCGTCAAAAAAGGCCAGGCCGTGACCGTCTTTGGGAAAGTGACCAGGCACCCAGTCCACAATCACACCAATGCCATGTTCGTGACACTGATCGACGAAGTACATGAAGTCTTGTGGGCTGCCGTAGCGAGAGGTGGGTGCAAAGTATCCTGTGACCTGATAGCCCCACGAGCCATCAAACGGATGCTCTGCTACGGGCAGTACTTCAATGTGCGTAAAGCCCATTTCCTTGACGTAAGGAATCAGCTTTGCAGCCAGTTCCCGATAGGTCAAAAAGCGAGCGCCCGGCTTTAGATCGGCTACGGTCACAACAGGTGAAGGGGTCCCGTCTGCATTCTTGGCAGGATCTGCCGAAGACTCGTGTAGCCAAGAGCCCAAATGAACCTCATAAACCGATATCGGCTGCGTCATCTGATCTGTCTGACGGCGGTGCTCCATCCAGGCGTCGTCCTGCCACTGGTAGGTGTCTAGATCAGCCACGACAGAAGCCGTCTTGGGTCTTACTTCTTGGTAGAAACCATAGGGGTCAGATTTTTCGTAAATGTGGCCGTCGTAGTTTTTGACCTCGTACTTGTAGGAGTCGCCGGTCTTTAGCTCGGGAATAAACAAGTCCCAAATGCCGCTGCTGCCTTTGCGCATTTGATGCTGTCTGCCGTCCCAGTTATTAAAGTCGCCCATGACAGAGACGTTACGCGCATTGGGGGCCCACACGGCAAAGTACACACCCGCAATGCCATCCTTTTCCATAGGATGGGCGCCCATTTTTTCATAGATGCGGTGGTGGTTGCCCTCTGCAAATAAGTGCTCGTCAAACCCGGTAATGGCAGGTGACTTAAAGGCGTAGGGGTCATAGATGACGTGCTCGTTTGCCCCTTCCTTGTAGCGAATCTGGTAGCTAATAAGCTTTTTATCAGTAAATAGCGAGCTATCGATTACGGCTTCAAAAAAGTTGGGATGCTGCTCGTTGTGCATCGCAAATTCTTTACGGGCTTCAGGAAAAATGACCCAGGCCGTTTCGGCTTGGGGTAGGTAGGTGCGCACGACCCACACTTGCTTGCCATCTTGCTCTATCTGGTGTGGCCCCAGAACTTCAAAGGGATTTTGATGCTGGTTCCAAACAACCCGCTCAATTTGATCGAGAGCAATTGTTGAGGACATATAAATTACCTGACCCGGTTTATTGTTAAGTAGTCTGAGTGTCTGCTGCCATCGTGTTACGCCCTAGTTTGTCTATGCCCTAGGCAATAGGGTGTTCAACCGGACTCAATCCACTCAGCTATCACAGTTATTTGATATAGCTGTTAGCTTAACAAAGCGTAGTAACTTTAGGCGATAGTTCTGAGGGGAGATGTTGTGACAAAACGGTAAACCAGCGTACTAATCCGCAGAAATTACCGACAGAAATTGCCCACAGAAATCCCTATAGAAATCAACTATAGAAAGGGCAAGATGGGCTTGACGGCACGGCGAAATTCCAGCAGGAAGATAATGTAGCGGATTCGCTGACTCAGCATCGGCGGACGCCCAACAGCCAGCTCTGCCTCCAGTTGTGCGTATTCTGCTGCCGTCAGACGCTCTCCATCAACGGGCGATCGCGCTTCCGTAATAATTTCAGTCCGCAGGATCTCCTCAGGGATTTCTGTGGGAATCTCCTCCGATAGCTCCTCAGAAACCGCTTGGGCCAGCAGCTCCAGCTCGGCCAGCTCCAGCTCGGCCAGCTCCAGTGCCATAAGCTCCCTTTCAAACCCGGTGGTCATAGTTACAAGCGGTTCAGCTTTTGCCATCTGAGCCCATAGGCCCTGACTTGCAATCATCCAGACAGTGCAAAGTAGGAGGGTTTGAGCGATAGGGAACTGTCGTGGCGATCGCATATCCTTCGAAAACAAAGACAACTTCCATAGTGTCCCACAGCCTATCAGTAGGACTTCATCTGTGCACTAGATTTGTGAAATATCATTTGTGAAATATCAATGTATGCACTAAGGTAATGCCGCAAGACGCCTACCTTCGTCAACGTTAACTAGGGAAAAAGCTGAGCTATGAGATTTAACCAAGGGAAACTTCCCGATAAAGTGAGTCAAGGACTGATGGCCGCCGCTGTGCTAACGGGCGTCGCGACCATTGCCCATCAGGCCGCGATCGCTCAAACCATCGTGCAGCAGCAGGGAACCCTGGCCCCCATGGAAGACACCTACACCTTTGAGGGTGAAGCAGGTGACGCTATGACAATTGAATTGCAGAGCGAAGACTTTGACACCATTTTGCTGCTCAAGGGCCCAGATGGCGAAGTGCTCACCTCCAATGACGACTACGGCGGCACGCTAAACTCTACCATCGTGTTGACGCTGCCCGAGTCTGGCACCTACAGCGCAGTGGCTAGCTCTTTTTCTGGCCAAGGCGGCAACTATCAAATCGAAGTTCGCCCCGCCAGTGAATACGAAGAAGTCTTTAGCCGCGCATACGACTACTACATTTCTGAAGACTACACAGACGCCATCGAAGCCTATAGTGCTGCTATTGAAATTGACGATACTGACCCAGGTGCTTATTTAGGTCGCGCAGAGGCTCGGGTTAATCAAGTTTATGCAAGTGCCAATTCCACCTTTGGAGATACTGACGAGCTCCCTGAAAACGTTGTCTCAGCTGTCGTCGAAGATTTCCTAAAGGCCGCCGATTTGCTAGAGCTACAGGGACAAGAAGGGCCAGCCGCCGCACTCCGCGAGCAGGCGCGGTTCTTTTCAAACGAACCGGCGACACCTGGTCGTGTAGACCCACCAGCGGCAGACCCCACCATAGAAAGTCCGGAAGACGAGCCAGGTACTGTCCTACCATCGGACCCTATTCCTGTAGAGCCGGACGGTGGCATTGGTGATGGCGCAACGCCTCTGCCTGCCCCCCCGGAAGCGACTGAGTAGCTCAGCACAAGATCTTTAGCGTTCTCTAAGGGTTTGCAGACAAGGTCAAAATAAATAAGACAAGGCCTATGTTGACGTACTCAGCATGGGCCTTATTTTATTTTCGCAGCGCGATCGCGCACAGACACAGAATCAAAGTGGAATAGGGTGTAAAAGCACGGAATAACAAACAGCGTCAGTAACGTGGCTAACGACAGCCCAGAAAAAACAACGACGCCTAAGGGCTGCAAAAATTCTGACCCTTGACCAATGCCCAATGCGATTGGAAACATGCCAAGGACAGTGGTGATAGTGGTCATTAAGATAGGTCGCAGGCGCTGGGGCGCAGCCTTTAGCATTGCCATCAGTCGGTCGCACTGCTCTTGCTCATAAATTTGGTTGGCTAGCTCAACCAGGATAATGGCATTATTTACCACAATGCCGACCAGCAGCACCGCGCCCACAATCACCGTCGCGCCAATGGCCGTCTGAGTGACAAACAGACCTAAAATGCCCCCCGCCAAAGCTAAAGGCATCGTCAGCATAATCACCAGCGGGTCGATCAGGGAGTTGTACTGGACGGCCATAACCGTGAAGACCAAAAAGGCCGCGAGTCCACCCAGGATGCCGAGTCCACCCGTAATCGCTTCATTACTTTGAGCGCTGAAGCTAGGCAGCCGACTTACTCCCTCAGGCAAGGTAATGTCAGCCAGTATCTGGTTTACTTCTTCTAGGGCTGCGCCTAGGCTAGCCCCTTCGCCAAGATTGCCTTCAATGATGTACACCTGCCGCTGACTGATGCGCTGAATTTCGCCGGGCGCCTGGCCGTCTTCTATGCGGGCAACGTCTCCAAGCCTGACTGGCCGGGCGCTGCCGTCGCTATTGCTAATAAATAGAGGAAGCTGGGCTAGCTCTGCTGGATTTTGCACCAGCGTTTCGGGCGTTTGCACGCGTACGTTTACTAGGCGATCGCCCCGTTGAAGTTGAGTCGGCACCGAACCAGACAAAATGGACTGTACGGTCTGGCCGATGGATTCAGCTGAGAGCCCCAAGTCAGCAGCACGTTCCCAATCAGGGCGAATTTGCACCTCTGGCTGGGGCGGATCCGCGTCGGGAGAGTACCTGGCCAGTGTGGCCCTCTCATCTAGCGCGCTGAGTATCTGAGCGCCGGCTGCCTCAAGGGATGCGGCATCTGATCCCTGCAAAATAATATCTACATCGCCGCGCACGGGTGAGTTGTTCAATATCAGACCGCGTACCCTGCCAGGTGAGACGCGCAGGCGGGTATTGACTAGATTGAACTGGCCAAACGCTTGGGTCATGCGATCGCTAAACTCAGCCACATCTGTCCCTGGCACCAGCGTCAGCGTACTAGATCCGCGCAGCGCATTTTCACTGGTATTACCACCAAAGAGAAATCCGCCTGACGTGCTAAAAGCATACTCAACCTCGGGCTGCGCTATCAGCAGCTCATCTACCGCCGTCATCACTGTTTGATTGTCAGCTAGGGTCGTCCCCGGCGGAAACTGCACCCTCACATTGGCCTGACCCGTGGCAATACTTGGCAAAATCTCCTGAGGGATGCGGCCCACCATAAATAGGCTACTGCCGCCGAATATAAGAAATGCGATCGCAACCACCAGCACTCGCCTATGCAGCACCCAGTTCAATACCTTTCCATACTGCTGAGTCAGTCCTTGCAGGCGCAAATCAAACTGACGGATCAGCCAAAACGAGCTGATACCACTTGATCTATTCACCGCGAGTAGCCGAGACGTCAGCATAGGCACCACCGTCAGCGCCACAATCAAAGATGCCCCCACTGCAAAGCTCACCGTCAGCACCAGCTCATTAAACAACAGTGAGATAAACCCGCCAATTAGTAAAAAAGGCAGCACGGCCACTAGGTTTGTTGTAGTTGACGCAAACAGCGCAGACTCTAGCTCTCGGCTGCTCACCTCTGCCTGTCGTACGACAGGTTTGTTGCTTTTCTCCACGCCTTTAACAATGTTCTCTAGCATGACAATGGCATTGTCAACAACAATGCCAACGCCCAGCGCTAACCCGCCCAGGCTAAATACATTGAGCGAAAGGCCAAACAGCCCCATCAGCAAAATTGCCACCAGCGTCGCCAGCGGAATGGCCACCACGATAATGAACGTTTGCCTCAGCGACCCCAAAAATAAAAGCACGGCCACGCCCGCTAAAGCAGCCCCGGTCAGGCCAGAGATGGCGACATTGCGAATAGAGTTTTGAATAAAAACAGATTCATCCAGCGTGGTGTTGAGCGTCATATCTGCGGGAATCAGCCCCGACGCTCTCAGCTCGGCTAGCCGCTGCTTAACACCATTCACCGCCACAATGGTATTGGAGTCAGGCTGTTTTTATTCAAAACTCTATTCGCAATGTCGCCATCTCTGGCCTGACCGGGGCTGCTTTAGCGGGCGTGGCCGTGCTTTTATTTTTGGGGTCGCTGA
>JBCBKQ010000239.1:0-9018 GCA_038521595.1 Cyanobacteria bacterium J06627_28
AGGGATAGCCAGAGGGATAGCCAGAGAGATAATCAGAGGGATAGCCCGAGAGATAACCAGAGGGATAACCAGAAGAACAGTCACAAAAATAGCACCGCAACAACAGGCGATCTCTCCAGAAGGCCGAGTCTGGCTCCGTCTTCTGGTATAAACAGTCGTCAGGTCAGTCAGCTCTCTCAGTTTGTTGGGCTTTCGCCTGAGAAACTGAACCAAACGGTGAGTGAATTAGCTGCGATCGCACTTCCCGAACGCTGGTACTTCGGTCCTCAGCCCCCCGAAAACTTCCCCTACCCCATCCTTAAAAGCTACCTGCGCTACACCTTTATCCGCCTCCAGCACGAGCAAAAACTTTTCTCTGCCAGCAGCGGCCAACCCTACAAAGCCTTCAACACCGGCCTGCTTGACCGACTCCTGCGTCCTATTTATGCCCTGCTGACGCCGCTTCCCACAGACCCTCCAAGTAAGCGCACATCTTGGGAAATGTCCTTTTGCATTCCCGGTGAAGGCACAGCAGGCAAAGCGCTCGCGACCTATTTCCCAACGCTTCCCCCGGCCGCCAACTACCTCACCGATCCCTCTAGAGCCTTTTATCATCTAGATGCTGGCTATCCAGAGGTTGATTGGCCCCACATCATCAAAGACAACATGGAGCGCCTCCCCCAAGCCTTCATTGATCAGTTTGCCCCTGCCAACTTCACCGCCCGAGACACCGACACGCTCATCGGCAAACACTTCCATACTTACAAAAAGTCCTTCGCCGACGCCCTCGACGCCGACCCGCAAGCCTATCGCCGCATCGTCAACCGCCTCGAAGAAGCGCTAGGCCGCACTCTCCTCAAGACCCAAGCTAACTACAAAATCCCCGTCCCTACCTATTACCCCAACATCAACAGCATTGACCTGCTGCTGCCTATCTGCCTTGTCACCGAAAATATTGCCGACTGCGCCCTTGTCGTCCGCCGAACCGAAGCGGGCAAATACATCGGCCACACCATCCTCACCATGCGTCAGGCCTATAACAACGCCCGACTCATCTGCAAACTAGATGAGCACTGGCTCACCCGCGCAATGACCCTCAGCCAAGCAGACGTAGAGGACGCCTTAGGAGACTCAGAAATGGACTAAGACATAGTGGTCTCAATCAGTGGTCTCAGTCAGTGGTCTCAGTCATAGTTTCTGGTTCAACATTAACTAACGAAGGCTGGCGGTTACACACGATCCGTCTCGCTATTTACTCTGGCTATCGATTGCAGATGCGACAAAATCATATGTGAAAGGTATCCGTCGAAAGCTGTGAATTGACAGAATTGACAACAGATAAATTCCTTCCGAAGAGAAAAATCTGTGTAGCGCTCACAGGCGAAAAAACACTACCGATTGGGGATGTGATCCGCACCGGATCACATTCAAACCCATGCACCGACCACGACAAAATAATTTACAATGTTTAACAGTTGGTACTATTACCAGATGTATTAGCAGCCTTTTTCAGCAAGCCCACCGGAGCGCATCGCTTAACGAACGGAAGGGATTACCGGATGTGATAGGTGGCTAGTGCTTCCCTCAATTGGCTCACTAAAAGGGCTAGGGGGTTGACCACTGTACTTGTAAGCACCGCCTTCGTAGGGATGACCTATGACGTGGTACGCCGACAGTTTCCATTCCTCAACTAAAGAATCACCATGAAAGATCTGACCAAATACCGCAATATCGGTATCTTTGCCCATGTAGACGCTGGTAAAACAACGACTACAGAAAGAATTTTGAAGCTCACCGGCAAGATCCACAAGATCGGTGAAGTTCATGATGGTGCGGCAACCACAGACTTCATGGATCAAGAGCAGGAGCGCGGCATCACCATTCAGTCTGCGGCTACCACCTGCTTCTGGAATGACCACCAGCTCAATATTATTGATACGCCTGGCCACGTTGACTTCACTATCGAAGTTTATCGCTCGCTGAAAGTGCTTGACGGCGGCATTGGTGTATTTTGCGCGTCTGGCGGTGTAGAGCCGCAGTCTGAAACAAACTGGCGCTACGCGAACGAGTCTAAAGTCGCTCGTATCATCTACGTCAATAAGCTCGACCGTACGGGTGGTGACTTCTACAGCGTCATCAAACAGGTCGAAGAGATTCTAGCGGCTCAGCCTCTGGTGATGGTGCTGCCTATCGGCATCGAAGATGACTTTGTTGGCGTTGTAGACCTGCTTACTGAGAAAGCCTGGGTTTGGGATAACTCTGGTGACCCCATGAACTACGAACTCACCGATGTCCCCGAAGACATGAAAGACAAGGTGGCTGAGTATCGTGAGAAGCTCATTGAGACTGCAGTAGAAGTCGATGACGATGTCATGGAGCAGTACCTCGAAGGCGAAGAGCCAAGCATTGAGACGCTTAAGCGTTGCATTCGTAAAGGTACTCGCGAACTGACATTTTTCCCCACATACTGCGGTTCCTCCTTTAAGAATAAAGGCGTGCAGAATGTGTTGGATGCGGTTGTAGACTACCTGCCCAACCCAACAGAGATCGCACCTCAGCCTGAGGTTGACCTCGATGGCAATGAGACAGGCGGCGTTGCTAAAGTCACGCCTGATGCGCCTTTACGTGCACTCGCCTTCAAAATCATGGATGACCGCTATGGTGCACTGACCTTTATCCGCATCTACTCCGGGATGCTCAGCAAAGGCGATACGGTGCTCAATACCTTTACGGGTAAAACAGACCGCGTAGGCCGATTGGTTTCTATGCATGCTGACTCCCGTGAGGAAATCGACGTGGCCCAGGCGGGTGACATCGTTGCTATCGTGGGCATGAAAAATGTGCAGACAGGTCACACCCTGTGTGATCCGAAGAATCCTGCGACGCTTGAACCCATGGTCTTCCCCGACCCGGTTATCTCTATTGCCATTGAGCCCAAGGAAAAAGGCGGTTCTGAAAAGATGGGCCTAGCCTTGAGCAAAATGGTTCAAGAAGATCCTTCTTTCTATGTAGAGACTGACCAGGAAAGTGGCGAAGTCATCATTAAGGGTATGGGCGAGCTTCACCTCGATATTAAGGTGGATATTCTCAAGCGTACCCACGGCGTAGAAGTCGAAGTGGGCAAGCCTCAGGTGGCCTATCGTGAGTCCATCACAAAGCTGCTTACCGATTCCTACACTCACAAGAAGCAGTCCGGTGGTTCTGGTCAGTTTGCGAAAATTGACTACACCATTGAGCCTTCTGAAGTGGGCGTTGGCTTTGAGTTTGAGTCCAAGGTTACGGGTGGTAACGTGCCTCGTGAATTCTGGCCTGCGGTTGAGAAGGGCTTTGCCAACAGCATGGAGAAAGGGCCTTTGGCTGGCTATCCCATGGTGGACGTGAAAGTCACGCTTACAGATGGTGGTTTCCACGCGGTTGACTCTAGTGCGATCGCATTCGAAATTGCAGCCAAATCTGCATACCGCCAATCCTTCCCCAAAGCTGGCCCGCAAATCCTTGAGCCCATCATGAACGTTGACGTATTCACCCCAGACGATCACATGGGCGACGTCATCGGTGACCTCAACCGTCGTCGCGGCATGATCAAGTCTCAAAACTCAAACCCCATGGGCGTTCGCATCAAAGCAGACGTGCCGTTGAGTGAGATGTTTGGCTATATCGGTGACCTGCGTACAATGACTTCCGGTCGTGGTCAGTTCTCCATGGAATTTGGCAACTACGCCGCATGTCCTAAGAACGTTGCAGAAGAAGTCATCAAAGAAGCTAAAGAGCGTCAGGAAGCTGCGAAAAAGTAAGCCCTTCGCTTGCGCTCTGATGCGTAGATAGGCTTTTTTACAAGCATCCCCCGATTGCCTGCAATTGGGGGATGTTTTGTACCCAGGCCCATTCTCCCCAAGCCCATCCTCGGAGCGAAACAGCAAAGATTGTCTCGTGTGCGACAAAGGCAGAGTCTCGCTATTATTTATCTATGGACATAAAAGCCCTACCCACCGATATCGTTTTGAGTGATACCAAAGCCGTCTTGGGTCACCGTTCGATGGATCGCAGCTTATATCCAGGTACCTATGTGGATATTGACGGTCATACCTATCAGATTTTGGTACGTCGCCACCAGTACCAGCTTAAGCTTGGACGCTATTATCTCCACAAAGCGATTGTCCATGTAAAAGAAACTTCCGTGCCCGATGAACGCACGCTCCTTAATGGCGATTGGGTAATTGGCGACATTACCTGCATCTACAATGCTCGCTCCGAACTAGTGCGCTGTGCAATCAATCCGAGCGGCCCCTGTAGTGATTGCAGACACTATGCGCCGGTAGAAGGATAGTCTAATTTTGAATAGCTGTTAGGGAGTGACGGCGGGCGCTGACTGTATGGTGCTTACTGTATAGAGTCAGTTTGTGCAGCGTCAGCGGCGGGCGATTCGCCGTTTGGGCGGTCGGGTGTTGTTGTACTTGCCAGGCTGATCTGTGCGATCGCATCTGCAAACCGCTGACCAATCACCCGATAGCTGTCTGCCGTAAAGTGAATCCCATCCATAGGCAAATCCTCAGTGACAATCATGCCAGCATTAGGAATTTGAAGACTTTCTTGCTGCTGCTGCACAGCGTCCCAGTTTGGCAAACCTTCCAAATTTTCAGGCTGGCCGAGCTGCGCGTACACCAGCGGTAACGCCGGATTGCCAATATCTGTACGAAAGTTAAACGCAAAAGTTGCAAACTTTTCTGCCCAGGCGCCTGCATCCGGTTGCAAAGACGGAAACTGATCGGGGTCAATGGCATCCGCCTCACCCTGAAAAAATAAAATACCGCTAACCGTACCCATGGTAGACGCTGCCCTGACGCGTTTGAGGCAAGATCCGTACAGACTGTCATCGCTTGGGCTTTTTTCCCAGTTAGTAATCGACGAGCCATCCCTGGCGCAGGGAATCAGACCAATAATTTGATTGTTGTTTTGAGCGATCAGCGTCTGGGCAAACGGAAAGGCCGGACCAAAGCCAGCGTCATCGTCTGCCGAGACCAAATCCACCTGGTTGTCGCTACTGTCAATCGGAGGCTTGGCTACCTGCCAGCGGTAGTCATTGCCAAAGGTGAAAATATTGGCGCTCGTGCTGATGTTTTCGGGCACTGCCGCTTTGCCCACCATATTTGACTGGCCTATCAGTACATAGAGCTTGAGCCGACCCTGTAGTCGAATCGGAATCGTTGGCTGATTAGCGCGCGCTTTGAGGACTTCTGTGGGGCCATAGGCATATTTATACAGGCCAACTGCTCTCAACAAATTGCCAGCCTGCTTGCTCACGTCGAAATATTTTTGCAGCACAATGCCAGTGCCAGCTCCCAACAAGAGCACTAGACCAAGTGTAGACAGAGAGCGGAACGCACGTTTCATAGGAGGGCACTAGAGAGAGCATTAAAGGGGGGCGGCACTAGGGAAAATGAGGGGAAATTAGGGGAAATTGACGCGAGTAGACCCAAAAGAGAAAGCTAACGCGGAATGAGTACGCATTACTGAATAGACGCGCTAGGCTAGAAAGGAGCAGATTACCATTTGAGCGTGATAACACCATCCTTAAAACTACTGTAATTTGTCTAATTTCTTTTGGTATTTCATTCCCGTTCATTTCCTCTAGGCATTCCTTTAACCGCACCCTATGGCTCATCTTCAGCATCGACGCTCTCAAAATGTGGCAGGTGATTTTTATGTCGATAGTAGCTGTATAGACTGTGATACTTGCCGTTGGCTCGCACCGCAAATTTATAGCCGAGTAGATAGTATGTCGGCGGTGCACGCTCAGCCAGCAGCAGCCTCAGACCGTGTAGCCGCGCTAGAAGCCCTGCTTGCCTGCCCCACTGGCTCTATTGGCACCACCAACACCCCAAAAGATATTCGCTCAGTCCAATCCAGATTTCCGCTGCCAATTGACGATAACGTCTTCTACTGTGGCTACCACTCTAAAAAATCGTTCGGGGCTGCCAGCTACTTCATCCAGCGCCCGGAGGGAAATATTCTTGTCGATTCGCCTCGTTTTACCCCGCCGCTCGTCAAGCAGTTAGAAGCTATGGGCGGCGTTCAATATCTATATCTCACTCACAGAGACGATGTTGCCGACCATGAAAAATTTCATCAGCATTTTGGCTGTGATCGTATCCTGCATCGACAGGACGTCACCTCATCAACAGCTGCTGTAGAAATTCAACCCTCTGGTAATGAGCCGTTCTCCCTTGCAAGCGATCTGTCCATAATTCCTCAACCCGGCCACTCTGCAGGGCATACCGTTCTGCTCTACAAAAACAAGTACCTATTTACCGGCGACCATCTTGCTTGGTCGGCCAGACTATCTCAGCTGTATGCCTTTCGCAACTTTTGTTGGGACTCTTGGCCCAAGCAAATAGAATCGATGAAAAAGCTCGCAGACTACACCCAGAATTACGCTTTTGAATGGGTTTTGCCAGGTCATGGTCGTCGTTTTTCGAGTAGCCCAGCTCAGATGAAACAACAGATGCAGCAATGCATTCAGTGGATGCAGTCTGTTGCATAGCTATAAGCTTCTGAAGAGTTGCTTAGGATACTTGCTAGGGGCTACAACCCTTGTCAAACAAGCAACTCTTCTGGGCAAACGTTCTAATGCATTAGGACGTTTGCCATCCCATCAGTGAATCATCACAAAAAAAGAGCCTGCTCGTAAAATGAGCAGGCTTAGCCTCGTTGCATATCTATATCAATCTGCACTAAGCTCTTTACACCTAGTACAGCTACAGCCCCTGTTCTATAGAGCTCAGTGCCTAGCCGGCTGCTCAATGCATTAAGCAGCTGGCTATGAATAAATCTCAGGTCCAATAAAAACTAGAGCGCAGCAATTAAGCCTTAGCAGACTGGCGACGACGCGTAGCAAAGACTCCAGCTACTACAGCACCCAAGCCAAGCAGTGCAGAAGGCTCAGGAACATCTTGTGTGTCAGCAACGCTGCCTAGCACCTTAAAGTCAGGGCCGTTGTATGCTCTGCCTTCGCTTGACACTCGCAGGGCACTGATTGTGCCTGTGCTGAGGCCCAGATCTTCTAGGCTAATGCCAATGGAGCCTACTTTCTGAGCTTTACCGATCTCCTTTGTGTCAATTTTGAATCCGGCATCTGTCCAGTCGCGAGAGTTAGAGAGCTGAAGCTGAGTGCCGATTAGGTTGCCATTGGCATCTAGCGCTTGTACATCTAGACGGCTATTCATGCCGCGCTCCCACAAGAAAATGTTGTCAACAGCTTTCTCAAAATTGAGATCTAGAATAAAACTTCCGCTATCTTCAGTATCGATGATGTTGTTGAGGTTGAGGTTATTAAGCACTGCCTTAGCGTCTTCATCAGTAAGGGCTTCTTGCCTTACCCCAGTCGTTGCCAGGTCACCAATGTCAGCACTGGCCGCGCCGCTATTGCCACCAGTGTAGATATCGTTAGAGAGAATGTTTGCAGAGGTCACCATTGTGAAGTCGTCTAATACACTGCCGTCTTCCAATGTGATGGAGTTTAGCAGGATGTCACCTTTGGGTGCGTCGTTGCCGCTGAGTGCTTCGGTGAAGTTGGATTGAAACGTGAAAGCCTGTGCAGGTGATGAAGCGAGTACCAATGCACTGGTAGCGGCTAAACCAAGGCTCGTAGTCAACTGACGAATGTTCATGGACGTTTGAGTAGGTGAAAGTTCTTGAGTAGGAAACGGTCAGGAAACGAATGGCCTGCCCTCGATGTTTTTAGAATGCACCGGAGAACTAGAAACGTCACTTACTGGCAAAACAACTTTGTAAGAGATTTGAAAACAGGCTTTTCTACGGATACACTACGGAACAAAAAAGATTTCAACAGATGAGGTTTTTACCTGGCAAAGACTCCATAGTAAAAGCCTCTTTCGGTACTTCGCCTTAGTCACTCAGTGAAGTGGCGGAGAAAATAGCCGAACTATTCGCCTTTTGGCGTAGCACTCTTCAAAAGAGCGCCGATTCAACAATTTATAGTGCCTGTAATCATGCGCAACAGATAGATAAAGTCTCGTAATAACACAGAAAAGCACCCCTTCTCTGACCAGAGAAGGGGTGCTTTAGCAGGAGAGTTGAAAGTCTCTTTCTTGAAATGTCGTCGGTGTGATTGTGGATTATCCCGCCTTTTACTTTGCTTCCATCCAGTTTTTACCGGCCTGAGCTTCTACTTTTAGGGGCACAGCCAAAGAGACAGCGTCTTCCATGGTGGATTCAATTTTGGGCTTTAGTTTGTCCCACTCTTCGGGAGGCACTTCAAAGATAAGCTCGTCATGTACCTGTAAGAGCATGTTGGCCTGATAGCCTTGGAGCAAATCGTGCAGACGGATCATCGCAACCTTAATGATGTCGGCACTAGAGCCTTGGATAGGAGCATTGGCCGCAGCTCGCAAAGAAGCTGCATCGTAGCCATTGGTGCGCAGGCTGCCCAGATCAATGTCGTTGGGGTCTTTTCCTTTTAGCGCCTGGAGGCTGCGAGTGGTGAAGTTAAAGTAGCGCCGACGGCCCGCGATGGTTTGAACATATCCCTGTGCGATCGCCTCCCGCTGCATCTGCTGCAAATACTCAAACACATTAGGATAGCGCTGGTTAAATCGATCAATAAAACCCTTTGCCTCCAATCGGTGCACGCCCATCTCTCTCGCAAAGCGAGTGGCCCCCATGCCATAAATCACGCCAAAGTTAACCACCTTAGCAATGCGCCGTTCATCAGACGTAATGTCTTCTTTTTCCTTATCAAAGAGCAGCGTTGCCGTCAGTTGGTGCACATCGTCATTTTCTTTATAGGCTTTGACCAAAATCGGCTCTTCGCTCAGGTGAGCTAAAATTCGCAGCTCGACCTGAGAGTAATCAGCAGCCACCAGCTGCCAGCCTTCTTTGGGTAAAAAAGCCTGACGAATTTGACGCCTCTCGTCGTCTAATCCAAACCTGCAAAATATTCCGACGCGCAGTGCCTTTAGCCGTCAAATTCGTCAGGCTTTTTTACCCAAAGAAGGCTGGCAGCTGGTGGCTGCTGATTAC
>JBCBKQ010000240.1:0-8939 GCA_038521595.1 Cyanobacteria bacterium J06627_28
GTAAAACATGTCAGAAGACGGGATTTGTATAATCCATCGGAAGCAATACTTTAGGCGTGGTTCTACAGTTTTTTGTTGGTTCAATCGATAGAAAAAAGACGACCTGTAGATGCCCGGCAAAGATAATAGAAAGTCACTTGCAGGAGCTCACTTACGATCCGCTCCTGGACTAAGCGCTGCAAGCAGACTGAATAGTGGTTGCGATCGCATCTAGCAATACATCCCGGTCTACAGGCTTCGTAATATGCCTTTGAAACCCCGATGCCTTCGCTCGCTTTAGGTCAATTTCTCCTGCATAGGCCGTAAGGCAGATGGCAGGTATTTGTCCCCCTTCGTCTGGTGGCAGCGCGCGAATCTTTCGAATTAGCTGATAGCCATCTGTCTCAGGCATGCCAATGTCACTAATAATCACATCAAAGCGATTGTGGTGTATGGCACCTATCGCTTCGCTGGCAGAGCTAGCTGTCATCACAGAGAGCCCCGCATCCTCCAGCAAGAAAGTCGCGATATCGCGAGCATCCTCATGGTCATCAACAACTAAAACCCTAGTATCACTGAATGTAAACGCCTTTACCTGTTCTGGAATGATCGTAGGTGTTTCAGAAGGCTTCGGCATCATAGGTAGTTCGACAACAAAAGTTGCGCCCTGCCCCTCACCAGGGCTACTGGCAGAGATACTACCCCCATGCAGCTCAACCAAATACCGAGAAATAGAAAGCCCCAAACCCAATCCTCCAAACTGCCGGGTCGTCGCCGAATCTTGCTGACGAAAGCGGTCAAAAAGATAGGGTAAAAAGCCCGGCGCGACGCCTTTCCCCGTATCGCGGACAACAACTTGAGCCCTTCTGTACTTAGAACTATCTGAACGCCTCACCGCAACATCAACGCGCCCACCATCGGGTGTAAACTTGATTGCGTTTGAAAGAAGGTTCCAAATAATCTGCTGTATGCGGCCAGGGTCTCCCAGCACGGGGTTGATATCGGGAGCAAAGTCAGTGCGAATCTCGATAGACTTTGCCTGGGCGGAGAGATGGACAGTTTCAATGGCAGACTGAGCGATCGCAGCTAGCTTTACCGGCTCAGACTGCAGAGAGAGCGTACCCCGCAAAATTCGAGAAACATCCAATAAATCGTCAATTAAGTTAGCCTGCATTTTGGCATTTCGCGAAATGGTCTCTAGCGCCCGCGCCACCTTCTCCTCGCTTAGCTTTTTGCTGGCCAGCAGCTGAGACCAACCCAAAATCGGATTGAGCGGTGTTCGCAGCTCATGGGAAACAATGGCCAAAAATTCATCTTTTGTGCGGTTGGCCGTTTCAGCGGCTTCTCGGGCAGCCTTCTCCCTTAGCAGCAGCTGTTCTCGCTCTCTGTCGGCGCGTTTCCGATCAGTGATCTCCTGGGCCACCACATTAATGCCAACAATTTCATCGCGGGCATTTCTAATGGGGTACCAGTTCTCCAGCCAAAAGCGCTCCACACCCGGCTGCGCAGCCGTTTCCCCGTGCACTTCAAAGTCTAGTCTCGGCTCTCCAGTTTCTAAAATATGTTGAAAAATCGGCTCTACGGTATCTGCAAGGTCGGGCACCACCTCCCGCACCGTGCGCCCAATATGTGCCTCTACAGAAAGCCCGTTCATATCTGCCAGCTGCTGATTGAGACGCACAAACCGCAAGTCTCTATCCAATATGGTTAGCCCAACCGGCGCATTGTGATAAATCGCTTCAATCTCAGCGAGCTGTTGGGCAATCACATCGCTGTCCTTCATCTTTTGCAGGTCGGTTTGTTTGCGCTCCGTCACATCTAGATTGATGCCGCATAGCTGTAGCGGATTACCTTGTTCATCTACGCTCAAGCTGCCAATGCCTAGCATCCAGCGAACTCCATGGACGGGATGAACGACTCGAAACTCGGCGCGAAACTCGGGGGCTCGCTGCTCCAAAACGCGGGTAACTTCTGCATTTACCCAGTCTCGATCTTCTGGGTGAATCGCCGCCGACCAGTCTTCGTAGCGGGGCGGGCCCTGCTCGGGGTCCAGCCCATACAGCCGGTAGTTTTCTTCAGACCACACAATCTCTCCTGTAGAGATTGTCCAGCTCCAGGTTCCCGCATTGGCGTGAGAGAGCGCGATTCGCAAAAGATTTTCACTGTTCCTTAGCGCCTCTTCTGTTTGCTTTCTCTCTGTAATATCTACGCCTGAAGGAATCAGATATTCAAGCTTTCCAACACTGTCGAAAACCGGTACTAAGGTGAAGTCAATGATAATTAGCTGCCCGTCTTTGATGCGCACTTCGGCATCGTAACGAACGGTTTCACCTTGCGTTGCCTGCTCAATGGCCCAACCTAGCTGCGCTTGGCTATCGGGTGAATGTGACCACCAGTAAGCGTCTGCAAACGGCTTCCCAATGACATCTTCTGGAGCCAGAGAAGCCGCTTCTAAGGCAGTGTGGTTCGCCTCTAGGAGAATGCCTTCAGGAGAAACCACACCGACAAAGCTAAATAGGCTGTTGAGAATTTTGCGAATGCGGCGTTCGCTGGCCTTGAGCGCTCTTTCTGCCCGCCGCCGCTTAGTGATATTGGTCACTGCGCCTAAAAAACAGACAGGTTTGCCATTTTCGTCGCATTCTATTTGGCCCTGTGCCAAAACGTAGCGCTCTTCACCCATAGCATCTCGAACGCGGTATTCACACTTGTAATCTTTTCCATGGCGAATAGAGCGGTTGATGACGCTTGAAACCCGCGTCCTATCTTTGGGATGGATGGCTCCTAGATATGCATTGAGCGGCAGTCCTGTCGCTGCGCGCTCAGGGTCGACGCCAAACCAAGCGGCAAGCTGAGGATCGGTAACAGCACTGTCTTGATCAATCTGGTAGCGCCAGGTACCAGTCTTTCCGGCAAACAGTGCAGATTGTAGCTGGAGTTCAGCAGTCTTAACGGCGCGCGCTGAGTGGACGCGATCGCTCACATCTTGCGATATACACAGCAGCTGATCCACTGTTTGCTGCTCATTAAAGAGAGGACTCAACGTAACCTCCCACCATGTTAAATTGCCTTTGGCAGTGAGCGCAGTGCCAGAGAAGCTACTCGGCTGCCCTTGCTTAGCCTTAGATAGTGACTGCTGCGCGGCCTGCTGATACTCAGCCGTCCACAAGCTCGTCCACTGGACGTGACGATACCACTCAAAATCATCCACTTCCATGGCCCGAAGCCCGGTCGCATTCATCTGCAGCAGCCGTCCGTCTAGGTCGAGCAGTTTCACACAGTCTGAACTGCTCTCAATGAGCTGATGCGTAAGCAGCTCCTTAGCCTTAAGCTGCTGTTCTAACTGATGTATCTGAGCGCGGAGTTGGCTATGCGTACCGTCAGACATCTCTACATGTTTACCAGAGCATTCATAAAAATATCTAACCTGCGATCAAATCTTGTCTACCTACAGGTACATATTCTGTCAGTCAATAAGCATCGTGCATCAAGTTCATGACTGGTTTCGCACCAGTGTTTTGCATTATTCGCATGAGTATTTCCGTGCTATCCCAAGACATCCCAAGAAATCTCTAGCATGGCTCAAGTTAATTCTTGAGATAGAGCTTGAACAACCCAAAAATTTCTATGCTTTGAATGCTTATAAAGGAAAAAGCATGAGTACACGGGATTTAGATATGGTCGAGCAGACCATCAGTAAGGCAACTGAAGTAGCTGTTAGATCTCAGCTAGATGAAGTTGAAGATCTCCAGGTGGAGATCCACACCGATGCAGTGAGGCTAGCGGGCGGACAAGTCGATAAGCTCACCGTGTCAGGATCGGGGCTAGTGGTGAAAAACGACTTACGGACCGACTCACTCGACTTAGAAGCACAGTCAATAGATGTCAACATGCTAAAGGCAGCGATAGGAGAGATAGCGCTAGAGCAGCCCGCAAAAGCAAGTACCAAGATTGTCCTGAAGGCAGAAGATATTCAAACAGCCTTTAATTCGGACTACGTGAAGAAAAAATTACGCGGACAAAAGATTGATCTACCCTCGGGCGATCGCGTGACGACAGATGCCAGCAACATAAAATTCACCATTCCTGAAGCAGGAAAAATTGTCGTTTCTGCCGATGTCATGCTCATCGAATACGTAGAGAAGAACCATGTTTCTTTTTCGGCAAAGCCAAAGCTAGTAGACGGTGGTAACGCCATGTCACTCGAAGACATAGCGTATGACGACGCCACCAACGACATGCCAGAACTGACGCGATCGCTCATTGACAGCACCCGAGCTTTGCTCGACCTACGCAACTTTGAAATCGGTGAAATGGCACTGCAGTTCGACAGCGTAGACGTGCAGCCAGGCAAGATCATCATTCAAGCGAGGGCCACAATCTCATCTATGTAAGCGGCTATCATCACCACTCATTAAATCACCACTTATTAGACAGTGATTAGACAATAACGGTCTTCTAGATTCGCTTCTCTAGCTGATCGAGCAGCCGTAGAACAATCCAGGCAATGACTGCGCCGCTGAGACTGAGCTTCCACTGACCACAGGCTGCCGCAATGCTCAGCGCTGCTGAAACCCAGATAGCAGCAGCAGAAGTCAAACCATGCACCCTGTTTTTACTAAAAACTGTGCCAGCACCTACGAAGCCAGCCCCCGTCATAACACCTTGTAAAGCACGTCCTAGCACATCGACTGAAGCTTGCACCGCACCTGTCTGAATCGGGACTAACATCACTAATGCAGCGCCAAGACCAACAAGTAAATTAGTTCTCAATCCGGCAGCCTTCTCCTTGGCCTCACGCTCCCATCCAATGATGAGACTAGAGACAAGCGCGCAGCCTAGTCGTAGACTCAAATCGCCCAAACCCACTGGAGACAATCCGACAATCTCGTCCATAACTTTCGCTCGCTGGCAGTTATCCCCCGTTCACAATAACCCTAATCAAATTCTAATCACAATAATATTAATAACCATGGCACTCACAGACTTACGAAACAGCGCAATGATGGCGCACCTTCTAGATTCGCTAGAAGCAGGCAAAGATATTGGCCACTACGGCAGGCTAGTCTTTGCCATGGTCGCCCAATACTTTGCTGAAGAAGATGAGATCGTTACCCAGCTAAAAAAAGACCAAGACTTCGGCGAAAAAGAAGCGCGATCGCTCTATCAACAAGTCACGAGCAAAAACTACAGCCCCCCAAACCGCGACACCATCTTAGACTATCAAAAGCATCAGGATTTCTCCATTTGCCCTAACGCAGACGATCCCGATGCCTGCAACGTGTACCGAGATCTCACCTTCCCCACAGAAGTGTATGAAAGCATTTCTGACTACCAAGAACAGAAGACCGAAGAGAAGGTGAAATAGAAGAGATGCACTGAGTTAGTCCAATGCATCTCTATGAAGTTGCCTTCACTGTGAGTTTACTATGTATTAGTCCGGCGACTAGATTGGCAACGCCGGAAGTAGTAAATTCAACATATGAATTCAACAATATTGCTATCCGGACTTTTTCTACAGATCAGCAGACGATTGAGAGCCGTTAAACCCTACTTTTCCATCCGCTTCACCACTGAGGTTATGAGCTATATCTGCAAAGGATAGGTTATTGCCAAACCGTACTAGCTGCCGAGAGAAAGGCGGCAAGATATTTGCTTGCCTAAAGGCCTCTCTGAGGCGGCGACGAAACTCACGCGCAACCGGCCACTGAGCCAGCGGCTGTGTCCGAATCAAAACACGCAGCGTCAGGCTGTTGTGGTCAAAGTCGTCTACGCCCAATATTTCTGGTGGCTCCAAGATAGCCTCCTTCCATCGCTCGTCGTGATTTAGCTCTGTGGCAACAGATTCAATGACGGCGATCGCCGTATCTACATCTGTATCGTAGGCCACCAGGATTGCTAAATTCACCTGAGACCAACTGCTGGTCAGATTTTTGACCAGTGCAATATTCCCATTGGGAATAGAAATCAGCTCCCCATCCAGGTTTCGAAGCTGCGTTAACCGCAAATTGAGACTTTCTACAGCGCCGCTTTCACCATTGATGGTGACGACATCTCCCACGGCAAACTGATCTTCTATCAAAATCAGACAGCCGTTCACCACGTCCTTAATAATATTCTGCGCCCCCAAAGAAATCGCCAGACCCAGCAGGGCTCCCCCTGCCAGCAAAGACGACATCGGCAGCCCAAACTGCGATAGCGTTAGCAAAATGCCGATGATGATAATGATGCTAGTGGCGAGTCCTTTGAGGGCACCGGCAATTGTTTGCGATCGCACCGCCTGCCGATGAAAATCTCCCAGCACAAACCGGGGGCGCTCTCTCCAGACGCCAATCGTTCGCTGTACCAAGAAGCCACTGGTCCTGATGGCCAGACTGGTAATAAACCAAATTAAAAGCAGGATAAACGGGCGCGTCAGCAGCCGCTCTCGCCACTGCATCAATATTGGCAGCTGGGTGGTTAGCACATACAGCCCAGCATACCAAGAGAGCACCGTCAGCCAAACCAGTCCCCAGCGTATGGTTCTGTACACATCAATTCTGTTGGCTAAGCCCAGCTGATGCTGCAAAAGCTGCTTGAGCTGCTTATTCTTTAACTTGTCAACGAACGACTTTTCTGGGGACGGCCGATTTACAACCGCGCGGTTGGCCTCTGCTGACTGTGGGCTGACCGCCGCAGACCTCTCCTGCGCAGAAGCAGTCATCTCTCTATTGTATTGTTCTTTCAAAGAACGCTGCTTTCGCCCAAGCCACCAATGAACAAAAGTTAGCACGGCCGTGAGTAGGAGTAATCCACCTATTGTGACAACGGCTCTGGCTAGGTTATCGCGAAAGGCCTGGGGCGAATAAATAGAAGCTGCTAGCGCAATTTCTTCTTCGAGGGCATCTTTCCACAGCTCAGCAACTTTCTGTGGCTTTTCACCATAGAAGTCAGCATCTGTCGAGGTCACTGTCGCGACGGTCAAAGGCCGAGAAGTCTCAGAACTAGAAAACTGCAAGACAGGCAGGCCCTGCAGCGTGGAAATGACCACCTGAACAGTCGGCAAGTTATCGTCTGCAGCTTCAGCGGAGGGGCGAAATATTTCAGCCAAAGCATTTTCTCTAAAGCGTGAAATCTCTAGCCAAAGCAGATCTTCTATGTTTTGAGCCCTAACTTCTACCGGGATCTGCTCGCCTGAGAGATCGCCCCGGCTAATCACCGTCGGCGAAGCAATCTGAAAAATCCTGTCTTTACTAACAGGCGATTCGACCCAGGTCGCTTCTAGCACGCCGTACCGAGTGACCTCACTGGGTGGCAGGCCTTCTGCGCTGGCCGCACCGTTCGGGCCAAATGAAATGCTCTGTCCGAGGGCTGGGGTGCCAAAGCACAGGGCGATCGCAAAAGCAGAAAGGCTCAACAATGCAAGGCGCGCCCACCGGCGAACAGGCCGCCGATGGACCAGTTGTAAAACGATTGAGCGCATAGAGTCAATCATTTCTTAGTAAGCTTTGCCACGTTCAAATGGATAGGCTGGCTGCTGGGCAGTGGTATGCCGAGGCGCCGTTTGAATCGGCCGATTAGATGCCAGTGGTTCGTTGGCTAGCTGTTCGCGGCCTCTTTGGTGAGCGATCGCATCGCTCCCATCAAAGGTGTGCCAGTCATGAATATTATGGCTACTCAAAATACGCTCTGCCTGCTCAAGGCTACGGCCACTCCCCTCTATCAAAAGGAGGTAGTCACCAGAGTCGTACACCCGCGATTGATAGTGCTGAGCCTTATCTTCTGACAAGCCCCAGCCGACAAGTGCACCCACTAGGCCACCCCCCGCAGCCCCAATCGCGCCCCCCAAAACGGTGTTGGCTAAGATGACACCTAGCTCAGCCACAGCACCTACCCCAGGAATAGCCAAGATACCCAAACCAGCGATCAAGCCTAGCGCACCACCGCCAATACCCCCTGCAGTAGCCCCTTTACCGGCTGTTTCTGCGACCTGATTGTGCCCTTTCTCTGCAGTCGCTGGGACCTTATTCAATTTCTCAGGATCAGAGTCTTTATTTACGATAGACACCTTATCCATATCAAAACCATGTTCACTGAGCTTAATCAGCGCCTGTTCGGCATCTGAGCGATTTCTGAACAACCCGACGCCGCGCCGTGTGCCATTTGTTGTAAAAGCTGTCATGAGAATTCTCCTTTTTTACTTCTGTTCGCTTTCGTAGATAGTCACACTATGAAAAAATTAGCCACTGTTTTCATCTCTAATAAGAGAGAACTGCCCCATCTACCGCGATCACTCTAAAGTTTTCTCTAAAAGTTTTCTCTGTAGGTGTACCGGTTTCTTGCTAACAGGTATTGTGTACTTACCTACCAGAACTCCCTAGCTGCTAACGGACACTGTGCATAAGCTGACCTTGTTGTAATATCGCTTATCACTTACCTATTATCTGCTAACACCTAAGCGTTACTTATTAATCAGCTCATAGTATGGACTAACCTTGTTGCAATATCGCTTATCACTTATCTATTATCTGCTAACGCCTAAGCGTTACTTATTAATCAGCTCATAGTATGAACTAACCTTGCTGCAATATCGCTTATCACTTATCTGTTATCTTTTATCCCTGCGCGCTTAAAGCCTAAGCGCCACCGATTAGCTACTAAGGAACTATCAGGATGAGTGAAAACAAGTAAGTTATTTAGCTGACGCTCCTTATCCACATCAAAAGGCGGAAGGCAGCTCCTTTTCGACTAATTAAGATAGGAGCAATTGCCGTAGATTCTGCGAGGGCGTTTTCTTATGCCACCCGGTACTCAAGAATTTTTGTGGATGCTCAAGCACGGTATTTGGGGGATCGGTACGCTCTCCTGGCTGTTTGGCATTTCCGATAGAACACTCGCTGTTTTAACCGATGGCTACCTGTCTGCCATAGACATTGTCCAGCTCTGTACAGCGGCCTTTTTCTTTGTTTGCTGGCTATTTTTAA
>JBCBKQ010000241.1:0-8936 GCA_038521595.1 Cyanobacteria bacterium J06627_28
AATGCCCATGCTTTCTACATTTAATGAAATTTTGCCGAGGGCTTGAGCGGCGTCTGTGTGAAAGAGAATGTTGCGACTACGGCACAGTTTTCCAATCTTTTCAATCGGTTGCAACACTCCAATTTCATTATTAGCTGCCATTACTGACACTAAAATGGTGTCTGGCTGAAATGCTTGCTCTAGCTCGCTTAAGTCAATTAGCCCATCTGATCTAACTGGCAAATAGGTCACGCTAAAGCCCAATGTTTCCAAATAGCGGCAGGGATCGAGAACAGCATTGTGTTCTGTCTGTACTGTGACGATGTGCTTGCCTTCATGCATGTATGACTCGGCCACACCTTTGATGGCCAAGTTGTTCGCTTCTGTTGCACCGCTCGTGAAAATAATTTCCACCGGGTCTGCATTAATAGCACTGGCTAACTGTTCTCTCGCTTTTTCAACGCCTGCTTCAGCTTCCCAACCATAGGAGTGGTTCAGGCTACTCGGATTGCCAAAGTAGTCTGTAAAAAAAGGCAGCATCACCTCTAGCACCCGCTGGTCTACTGGCGTTGTGGCGTTGCTGTCTAAATAGATAGGGCGAGCTATGCTCATGGGGTTAGTCTGGGTGTTGGTTTAGGTGCCAGTTTAGTGATAATTAATTGTTTTGTTCTTCTTCGATTGGTCTTAGTATGAACTTGTTGAAGACGGCAAATCCTCTATAGGTGCCAAACGGTAAGTCTGTTGTATAGGTGCTAAAGAAAAAGCGATTGTTGTAATCGGTGTTGTCTTTTATGAAGGTTTGAACTTCTCTTTCTGAGAGTTTGCCGCCGCTGGTGACAACATTCTGACAAACACCACTGAGCGCATCGCCCACTCTGCCAAGCCACTCAGAGAGCCTGCCAGAATTACAGATTTCTTCTTGTACTTTCTCGTTTACCGCATCAGAGAGAAACACAGCATAGTCGTCTTCATTGGGATTGGTAAAGGCGAGCGTGCCGCCTAGCGCTGCGATAGCAATCAGCGTTAGTGGAAGACCAAGTTTCATAGGCGATATAAAGGCGATATAAACAGGGGAGGACTTTTCCTATACTCTCTGATGATATCTTTTCTATTTACGGTCTGTGAGGCTTCATGAATACGCCCACTCACGCTATTTTGAATTTGGCCTTTTTGGGGCGTAAGGCGCAGCCCAGCTGGAATCCGCTGATTATTTGGGGTGCGTTGATTCCTGATTTAGCCATGTTTGGTTTTTATGCGCTGCTCAAGTTTCAGGGCATTCCTGAGCCGCAGATCTGGGGAACAGAGTACTATCGGCCCTTCTGGCAAGATGTCTTTGACCTGTTCAACTCAATTCCACTGGCGGTGATCGGCATTATCGTTATGCTGCGCTTTAAGCGCACGGGCTGGGCTCTGCTGTTTGGCAGCATTGTGCTGCACTGTCTGGAAGATTTGCCGCTGCATGCGGACGATGGCCATCGGCATTTCTGGCCGTTTAGTCAGTTTCGCTTTGAGAGTCCGGTGTCCTATTGGGATCCGAGCCACTATGGTCACATTGCTGCGCCCATTGAGCTGGTAGTGATGTGGATAGCAAGCATTTACGTCTTTAGGCGGGTGCGATCGCGTTGGACAAAAGGCTTATTAATCCTCTCTAGCGCACTGCCACCGCTGGTGTACATATACTTTGCTGTATTGGCCTTTTGAGACATCTGAGACGATCTGAGGCAGCATCCACCAGGGCACCTTCGGAAAGGCATGATGCTCTCGGTGGTAGCCAAAGTGATAGCAGGTAATGAGCGAAATCACCTCTGGCCAGTAGTTGCTATTGGCGCATAGCGGTGTGTCATAAGTGTCTGGTAGCTGGCGGTGAACCAGATACGTGCCGAAGTAAAACAGCTGAATAGAACTCAGGAGTGAGGGAATTGCCCAAAACACGAGCAAATTGGACTCGGGCACGCCTAGTAAACGATGCAGACCGTTATAAATAATGATGAGCCCGATGGTTTGCCGCCATGTCCAGTAGCTACCCATGAAACGTAAGTACCACAGCACGGGGTGCTTATCACGACCGTTGTGAAAGTCGGGGTCGCGGTGGCTGGCAGGAAACTGGTGATGGTGGTCGTGGGCGCTACAGAGCTTGTCGTAGGGAATGAGGCCATAGAGCAGCAGGGCTAAGGTGCCGAGGGCCTTGTTTAGTTTTGGGTACTGAGGGGAGACGCTGCCGTGCATAGCGTCGTGCCCGGTGACAAAAAGGCCTGTATATAAAAAGGTGAACCAGGGAATGAGCAGCACACATCCCCAGAAGCCCAGAGCTGCGGTGCCGCCGTTGGCAAAGGCTGAACTAAAGCTAATTGCCCAGGCTGACAAAATGGAAAGTGCGATCGCGACGCCCCTCTCAGGGAGGAATGCAACACCACCATGGGGCGGTGTCCAAAGTGTTAGAGAACGTTGGGAAAATAACTGTCTGATAACGAGTGCCTGAGGTTGAGTGAGCGACTACCGAACCAAAACCGGCTCAGGGACAAATGTATAAGAAAATTAACATGCTCGCTTACGCCACCGAACTTCAGTGTGCCGTTTTCTACATCAATATTTTTTTAATCAATTAATGCTGATGAGCAATGCTGAAGACAGAATACCCGTGGGATGAACGAAATGAGACGATTGAGGTAAGGGTGTCTATGTGGCACGGCGTCTAGGTTAGGTTTAACGGATCGACATCAATGGTGAGCCTGATGCCTTTTGGACTGCGCAATCTGGCAAGATTGGGTGCGATCGCACCCGCAGATAGCTTGAGCAAAATATGCCAGCGATATCGACGTGCCACCCGATAAATTGGCGCAGGGACGGGCCCGAGAATGTCGTAATTGCCTCTGTACTGGGGGTCTGTGTCTAATTTATGGGCGAGACGGGCAGCGGCTCTTTCTGTGGAGCCTTCTTCTAATCCGCTGAGGCGCAGCAAAATGAGCTTGCCAAAAGGTGGATAGTTTAACGCGGCGCGATCGCTCATTTCCTGCGCTAAGAACTCTCCATACTGCTCAGTCGTTTGGGGCAATTTATCTTTTTTCTTTGTGTCTCTGCCCTCAGTATCTTTTCCCTCGGTAGAAGGCACCAAAGCCTCTATTGCCGTGTGCTCTGGCGTGTAGGTTTGAATGATTACTCGCCCAGGCTGCTCACCGCGCCCCGCTCGCCCCGCCACCTGCATCATCGTTTGAAAGGCCCGCTCACTGGCCCTGTAGTCTGGCATAAATAGCAATCCATCAGCGGCAATGACGCCCACCAGCGTGACCTGTGGCAAATCGATTCCTTTGGTTAGCATCTGCGTACCCACCAGCAAATCTGCCTCACCCTGAGCGAATCGGGTAAGCAGCGCCCGATGTGCGCCCTTGTTGCGAGTCGTATCGCTGTCGAATCGAAGGCATCGGGCCTGGGGCAGGTATTTTGCCAGGTCATTGACGATGCGCTGGGTACCGCTGCCAAATTTCTTGAGATAGGGCGATAGGCACTCAGGGCACTGGTCAGGATGCGATTGACTGTAGCCACAGTAGTGACAGCGCAGTTTTGCATTCGCCTCTGCATGAGTTTGGTGAAAAGACAGCGATACATCACAGTTTGGACATTCCATAACATGGCCGCAGCTGCGGCAGGAGACAAAGCTGCTGTGTCCCCGGCGATGGATAAATAAGATGCCTTGCTGACCTTTTTCGACTAAGTTTTCTAGGGCCGTTTGCAGCGGGCGGCTGAAGATAGTGCGGTTACCCTCGTGGAGTTCCTTTCGCATGTCGATAATTTCGATGGGCGGTAGGGGACGGGCGTGGACACGGGTGGGAAGACAGAGGTAATGTAAAATGCATTTTGCTGCTGAAGGATCGCTCGGAAGATCGCTTGGGGGCTCTTTGGGGAGCTCGTCAAGTGTTGTCTGACCTTCTGTCTCACCTTCTATCTCTTGGCAAGATCGCGAAAGCGACTCAGGCTGAAATCTGGTCCAGGTTTCTAGAGAAGGGGTCGCAGAGCCGAGGATGAGGGGACAGCTTTCGAGTTCGGCACGCCAGCGGGCAACTTGGCGAGCGTGATAGCAGGGCATGGGCCTGTCTTGCTTAAAGCTGCTGTCGTGTTCTTCATCGAGGATGATGATGCCCAAACTAGGCAGTGGCGCAAAGATGGCAGAGCGAGTGCCGATGACGACTTGCGGTGTGCCGGTGAGCATCTGCCGCCAGGTGTCGTAGCGTTCGCCTTCGGACAGGCCGCTGTGGTACACGCAGACTTGCTCACCAAAGCGACTGCGAAAGCGGTCAGTCAGCTGGGGGGTGAGGCCAATTTCAGGGACAAGGACGAGGGCGGATTTTTGGCTGGCGAGGATGGGTGCGATCGCCTGCAAATACACCTCTGTTTTCCCAGATCCCGTAACGCCATGAAGCAGCGCCTCCCCATAGCCGGTCATCTTGTGCAGCACTTTGAGCGCACTGGCCTGATCGGCAGTGAGTGACTTGGGTCTATCGGGCAAGGCGCTCGAATGGCTGCCTACGCGCAGTTGCTCTTTGGCCTCTATGGCTATGTAGCCAAGGGCCGCAATTTTTCTGAGCGTTTGGGTGGTGGTGTGGAGCAGCTGGAGGGCATCGCTTAGCCAGAGTTCGCCGCCTTCTCGTCTGAGCGCGGTGACGATTTCTCGTTGACGCATCGTGAGTTCGGTGGCGCTGGCTGTGGTAGTCGCAGGCGGCTCATGGGCATCGCGGAGCAAAATGACAGCCTGACGTTTTTGGGCGCGCGGTGCGTTGGGTGTCGCTAAATAGCTCTCTACCTGACCCTGATGAATCAGCTGCCTGAGCGCCTGCGTAGGACTACTAGTCGTACTTACGGATTTTTTCTGGTATTGCCCCAGCTGACGCTGCAAATATTGCCAACTGTAGTCTCCTTGCGGAGACCGTTTCAGCGTTTCTAATAGTTCTTGCGAGAGGGTAGATACTGCTTTTATCTGTTTGGTTTGGTTTGTAGATATGTTTGTGTCATTTTTTACTGTTTTAAGCAGTCGAATTCTACGCTGTGATTTAGATAACAATCCAGGCGGTAGAGCCGTGCGAATGATTCTGATAAAAGGCGTTTGATAGTAGCGTCCGACACGGATTAATAGCTGCCAGTATTCTTTAGTAAAAAAGGCACTTTTAATAACACTTTCAATGGACTTTATAGATGAGGGGATTAACCCCTCTGGCGTCTTTTGAAGAGGGTTAATTGCGATCGCCCCCACCTGCTGCGCACCAAAAGGGACAGACACAATGTCGCCTGCACTCACAGCCAAATCGTCTGGGACATGGTAAGTGTATAGACCTACAGCACCCGGACAGTCTACCAAGACCTCTATCCACTTGTGACTGGGCTCAGTCCCGTTGACCTCTCCCAATGGTGTTTCTAATTCGGTTGATAAATCGTGCTCAAGCTCACTCATAAAAATGATTGATGCGCATTTTGGAGACTTGACTGCCTGTCAATACTGCTTAAATGAGAAAAAGGCAGATGTCAGCTAGAAAAAGTAACAAAAACAATGAAAACCCCACTACAAAAGCGCCCTGGAGCTTGTGTGAAATATATAAGTTATCAGATTGAACAATTTCTTAATAATGGGTTGCTATAGTGGGCCGTATAAGGCGAATCAAAAACAGTTGATTTGTTCCTATACCTTTGTAAAAAAATGCCAAAAGCGCCAGTAAGGCGCAGCGAAGTCGATAGGGAGCAACGCGCGAGCGTCCAGAAGATCGTCATGATGTGAATTCCTTTCTAAATATGACAGCCCTCCATACCTCTGACATCAGCATGAAGCCAAATTCTTTCAGCGAAAGCACATCATCGTTTACGTCAGCCTCGATGCAGGCATCAATGCAGCCATCAATCGCACCAGCGACTGATTCTACTGGTTCACCGTCAGCGGTTGAAGACATGTCTATGGGGGCTGTGGCCCTAGCCGATGAGGAGAGTGACCTTATAGTAGGCGATCTAGAAGATGCTGCTGACTTGGCCAAAAGCGATGCTGCAGAAGATGCGCAGTATTCTGTGCAATATTCTGACAAGGCGACCGATTCCTCTCGCTATCGTAAGGCCTCCAACGATGATGCAGTGGGTGCCTTCTTTAAAGAGATGGCCCGCTACCCGCTCTTGCAGCCGACGGAAGAAATTGAGCTTGCTCGTCAGGTTCGCATCATTGTAGAGCTAGAGTCCCGCTCTGAAGAAATGAAAGAGGCCTTGGGTCGCCGTGCGACGCTAGCTGAGCTAGCCGATAGTCTAGGCTACAGTGAGCCCCAGCTGAAGAAGCTTCTAAGACAGGCCAGGGCCGCCAAGCGTCGGATGATTCGCTCGAATCTGCGACTTGTCGTCTCCATTGCCAAGCGCTACCTAAACCGTGGCGTTCCCTTCCTAGATCTAATTCAAGAAGGTGCCCTTGGTCTAAATAGGGCGGCTGAAAAGTTTGATCCCGACAAAGGCTACAAGTTTTCTACCTATGCTTACTGGTGGATTCGCCAGGGCATTACGCGCACTATTGCAAACGATGCGCGTACGATTCGTCTGCCGATTCACATTGTTGAAAAGCTCAATAAGCTCAAGAAGGCAAACCGTGAACTGCGCAAGGAATTGCAGCGCACGCCCACCGAGGCTGAAGTTGCTGAAGTACTAGATATGACCCCTGAGCAGCTACGCACGCTGCAGCAGGTACAGCGCAAGTCTCTGTCGCTCAATCATCGAGTGGGCAAAGGCGAAGACACTGAGCTGATGGAGCTGCTCGAAGATGGCCATTCGCTCTCCCCTGAGTCACAAATCAGCGAGTCTATGATGCGTCAAGAGATTTCTGACGTGCTCACAGAGGTGCTGACAGAGCGTGAAAAGGAAATTATTGCGCTGCGCTACGGCCTCACGACGGGTGAGACTCATACTTTAGAAGAGGTTGGCGGTATCTTTCAGCTATCTCGTGAGCGTGTTCGCCAGATTCAGACCAAGGCTATGCGAAAGCTGCGCCGGCCACAGGTTGCTTCTCGGTTGAAAAACTGGCTACGTTAGTGTGCATTAGCGTGCTCTAAAGCCCCCTTTGCCCTAAGGGAGCGATGGGGGTGAGCATCAGTATGTATGCTGCACACAAGCTTTAGACTATAGAAGGCTTGTCCTTCTTTGTACGGAAGGTCACATTTACCCCTTCATTGGTCTGCTTCAGCACCAGCAAGGGCGTCGGTTTAGCCTTTTGATCCCACATCATATTGGCAATTCGCCCTTGAAGCGTCGGCTGCCAAAAGCCTTCGCTATCCTGCGGGTTAAGAAAGTTCTCAATGCACTTAACGATTTCTGCAACGGTTTGCGAAGTTGCCTGGGAAGGGAGCTTAGTCAGCTGAATTTGAATGCGGAAAAGCACACGCTTTCGCTTCTTAGGATCGTTGGGTGCGGTGTATTCCACATCAAAAATTTGATCCACTTTTCGAGGTGCGCTGTTGGCGATGCCGACCATACCTGTGTTGGCCTGCTGCGGTCGTAGCGCTTCACTGAGTCGCTGCTTGACTTTGACCTTTAGCTGATTGACGATGGCAAAGTTAAATTGCTTTTCGTCCATCCGCATTCGCAGATAGTCGAGGTTAAAGTCTCTAGAGTGGATCAGGTCTGGGTTGCGCTCCATTTTGGTAATGGTGCCAAGGGCGAGTTTGGTGCGCTTATGCAGCTCTTTGTTTTTGTAGCTTTCAAACTTTAGCTGCTTTTGTAGCTTGCGATTTTGTAGGTATGAGTACACACCCAACCCCACTAGCAGCAGAGAAAGTCCGCCCGTGCTGTATTTCCACACATTAATGGGTGTGGCAGGGGTGACGGGAGGTGGGTCAATTTGGGCCAGTATTGTGCTGTTGTTGCCGTTTAACATTGAGCCGTTTAACATTGAATCGCTGCGGTCGAGTGCCTCTTGTTCAGAGTGCCCAACCCAATGATTAGAATGGCTAAACTTGATGCCTAAATCCTACGTATCAATAAGCGTTGATGCGTAGGAAATATGGGAAAAATAATATCGGGAAAAGTGACACTGCTAGACATTCGGCGAGGGGAAACAATCAGCGTATGCGGCCTCAAGTATTGACGACGGCGATTAGCCAAGCGCATTTCCATGATGTTTGCTTGGTGGCGACAGATATGGATGGCACTTTGACGGCAAAAGGTGAGTTTACGCCGGGACTATTACAGGCGTTTGAAAAGCTGCGCGATCGCAATATCAAAGTCATGATTGTCACCGGGCGCTCGGCAGGCTGGGTCAGTGGCTTGGTAAATTACCTGCCCGTGGTAGGTGCGATCGCAGAAAACGGCGGCATCTACATCGACAAAAGCAATTTAGACCCTGTTATCTTGCCTGATATTCCACGCATGAGTCAGCATCGTGGTCGCCTGCAAAACATGTTTAATCGGTTGCGATCGCGCCATCCTGATATCAAACCCTCCGTAGACAATCCCTACCGCCTCACTGACTGGACCTTTGATATCGATGGCCTCAACGAGGCAGACATTGCCAGTATGCAAAAAAGCTGCGCCGAAAATGCCGTTGGCTTTACCTACAGCACCGTACAATGCCACCTAAAAGTGCCTCACCAAAACAAAGCCGAAGGCCTCAGCCGCGTACTGCAGAAATACTTTCCTGACTTATCTCCTAATAATGTCATTACAGTAGGCGATAGTCCCAACGACGAAAGTCTCTTTAATGCAGAAGCTTTCCCACACTCTGTTGGTGTCGCCAACGTCTCTGAATACTTGCCGAGCTTGTCTTATCAACCGGCTTACATCACAGAAACACCAGAAGTAGAAGGTTTTCTCTCACTGGTAGAACAGTTGTGTAATTAATCAAAAAAACGGCTGTGCTATCCCGACAGGAGCGAACAGGGGATAGTACAGCCATTTGTCACACATTACTGACGGTAGCAGGTTGCTATCGCCGAGCTGGTTTTTATTATGGA
>JBCBKQ010000242.1:0-8923 GCA_038521595.1 Cyanobacteria bacterium J06627_28
AGCCGACCTAACAGAAGCGAACCTCAGCCATGCCAATTTGGAGCTGGTGCGTCTGTTTACCACTCGGCTGACCCGTGCAAATTTAGAAGGGGCCAATCTTAAAGGGGCCACCCTAGACGGCGCGGTGCTCAACGGTGCCAATCTTAAAGATGCGCTTTTAGAAGGGGCCTACGCGATTAATATCCAGTTTCAGGGAGCCAATATTGACGGCGCAGACTTTACTGATGTCTTGCTAGATCCTAGGGACAATATTAAGCTCTGTGACATGGCAAGCGGCACCAATCCAGTGACAGGCCGAGAGACCAGAGAAACCCTGTTCTGTGACTGAGGTTTGTGCTTGAGGGTTTGTGCTTGAGGGTTTGTGCTTAAGGATTCGTGCTTGAGGTTTTGTGACTAGACCAATGGCTCTTTATGCATGGCCCTCTATGCGTAGCCATTCTCAGCTAAAAACGCCATGGACAGGTCTGATTCAAACGTATCCATGGTGTTTTTTTGCTCCCTGCCAAGGCTCGAAAATTTCTCTACGTACTTACCGAGCACATCTCCCTCTAGGTTTACCAAGTCGCCAGGGCGTAAGTGCTGCAAGTTTGTCTCGGCGTAGGTCACCGGAATGACTGCCGTCGAAAACCAATCGCCCGATGCGCTGCAGTCAGCTACGGTCAGGCTAATTCCATTGACCGCGATGCTTCCTTTGCTCACGATGTAACGAGCCACCAGTGGGCTCAATCCGCTAAAGCTCATTTCCCAGGCACTGGCGACCTGCACAGCCCTTTCCAATCGGCCTGTTCCGTCTACATGGCCCGTTACAAAGTGCCCACCAATTTTGCTACCGACTCTTAGCGAGGGCTCTAAGTTGACTTTGCCGTTTTCAGTGACGTTGCCTAGGGTGGATTTTTCGAGGGTTTCTGGAGAGGCCGCAGCAATGAATCCCTTGGTTAACACCCTTTCGACGGTGAGGCACACGCCATCGACGGCAATACTGTCACCCAGCGCAATACCGACTAAGACAGGGTCGGTCTCAGTGGGACAGGTGATTTTTAACTGGTAGGGGCTCAAATGCTGTAGCTGGCCTACACTCTGCACTAATCCAGTAAACAAAATAACTTACCCGATTTACACACTTAGGATTCTGAGCATTTTAGGACTCTAAGCCTTAGATCATATAGCATTCGTCAGCGAGGGCAGGTAAATGTTGTGTACATTACAAGGGCTGCGATCGCGGTTGAGTCATGATGGGATAGCTAAAGAAAGCAGCTGACAAAAAAGATACTTTCTAAAGGATGCTTCTAAAGGCGTGTAAAAGAAGGCTGTGTAAAAGGCTGAAACCTTTGCAAATCAATATGTTTTGATAATTTCATTGGTCACCACACAAGCCTTACCTTTGCCTTAATTTCGATAAAGATTCTTTATCGGCGGCGAAAGTAGACCGAAAATCGACTTAGCCTAAGAATATAAAATTTTTATTTTCAAGCTCATCAGCACTCTTTGCTAAAGATGTCTGTCAAAAAGCGTAAAAGTCAGCAAACGTTTACCTCGCGAGCCTAAGGGATTAAACGATGATTGAAATGAAGGTTACGGGCATTGCCATTGATGGGGGCACCCGAAATCCCGTTATTTTGTTACGAGACAGCTCACAGCGCAGACAGCTGCCTATCTTTATATCCCCGGAGCAATCGCGAGCTATTCGGTCTGTGCTAGAAGGCGATAAGCCCCTGCGACCCATGACCCACGACCTTATCGTCAGTATGATGACGGCTTGGAAAATGCGGCTTCAGCGGGTGGTAATTCACGCCTTGAGAGACAACACCTTTTACGCGGTGATGACCGTAGGCAACGGTAAAGAAAAAAAAGAAATTGACGCTAGGCCGAGCGATGCTATTTCTGTGGCGCTGCGAGTCAATGCGCCCATTTGGGTGATGGAAGAGGTGATCTTGGACGCGGCAATGCCGGTTGATAGAGAAGCCGATGCCGCTGAAAAAGAGGCTTTTCATGCGTTTGTGTCTGATATTAGTCCCGCTGACTTTGCTGAGAGAGGGCGCTCTGTGTAGGCTAGCTGAACTGACTGAATTGGCTGGCTGGCTGCTCCACCAATAACTGACTAGCTAAATAAGAAGAGAGGCGGTTATGCGCGATCGCCGGTTTGGAAAAACAGAGCGAAGGCTATCTCTATTTTCATTGGGAACCATGCGGTTTGCCGATGCTGCGGCCGCGCAGGGTGTGATCGCAGCGGCCCTTGCGACTGGCATAAATCATATCGAAACAGCCCCTGCATACGGCGCTAGTGAGCGCTACCTTGGACAAGCGTTCAGGAATTTGACTGTGGCTGAAGGGGCTGGGCGCGAGCAGCTAACGATTACTAGTAAGCTCACGCCTACATTACGTGCTTTAGAGGTAGAGGCGGCGATTGTGCGATCGCTCACCGATCTAGGCACGCCCTATCTAGACTGCCTCGCTATCCATGGCATCAACACAGCAGAGCATTTAGCATGGGCTCAGCAAGAAATGCTAGGCGCGCTCAGGCAGGCACAGGCCAAAGGCCTTATTCACCATATTGGTTTTTCAACCCACGGGCCGCTGGCGCTCATTCAATCCGCCATTGCCACTAAAGCTTTTAGCTTTATCAATCTGCACTACAACTTCTTTTTTCAACGAAATGCACCGGCCATTGCCCAGGCCCATCGGCAAGACATGGGCATTTTCATCATTTCCCCAGCAGACAAAGGGGGCCGTCTGTACAATCCGCCTGAAAGATTAACTAGCCTTTGTGCGCCAGTCGATCCGCTTTTGCTCAGCTATCGCTGGCTGCTGAGTGACCCACGCATTACGACGCTCAGCATTGGCCCAGCCGTTGCTAGTGAATTAGATTGGCCTCTACAAGTGGCCGATGCTGATGGGCCGCTGAGCGAGTCAGAAAAAGCGGCGATCGCACGGCTTGAACAGACACAGGTAGATGCGTTGGGCAGTGAGCGGTGCTCGCAGTGCCATGCCTGCTTGCCCTGCCCAGAGACCATCAACATTCCAGAGGTATTGCGGCTGCGTAACTTAGCGGTGGCTTACGATATGACGGACTTTGGCCAGTACCGCTATGGCATGTTTGAAAATGCCGGTCATTGGTTTCCGGGCCGTCGGGGCGATCGCTGCACAGACTGCGGCGACTGCCTGCCCCGCTGCCCCGAAAAATTGAACATTCCCTCGCTTTTACGAGATACACACGCACGGTTACGCGGCAAGCAACGCCGACGACTGTGGGAAGAGTAAAGTGGCTCAGCCCGCAGCCATAACTCAATTAGGAAATGAGGTTATGAAACTAGCTCATGCCACCATTTGGTTACAGTGATCGATCAGATGCTTCATGCGATGGCCCATACTCTGAAGCAGCTTGAGCGAAGCCTTAGGATCTTCCATGAGGTAGTTTACAAAGATCGTCTTTTCAAGCACCATCACTCTCACCTCAGTCTTGGCAAAAATATCGGCAGACCGCACATGATCGGTCAATAGCGCTAATTCGCCAAAGACTTCACCGACGCCCATAGTATCGATGACATCATTGTTTCCAGGGTGCATGACCTCGACGGTTCCTTCACCAATCACAAACGCACAGTCGCCTACTGTCCCTGCGCGTAAAATGGACTCGCCTGGTTTGTAGAGCACGCAGCCATAAGCGTGCATCAAATCTTGCAGTTCATGCTGATGGGAAAACTGGATAAAAGAATCATCCAAATCTGAGCGCAAATCTAATATTAGCGGTGGCCGACTCAGCGTGCTCTGCGCCTGTTCGTCAGCGATGCCCTTAAACCCAATAGTGCTGAGCCGTCGAGCAATGGCAGGGCTCACAGAGGCAGCCAGGTGAGTGGCCTTTTCAGATAGTGCAAAATAGCAGGCAGCTAGCACCAATCCTCTTGTTATTTGCGGTGAATCTAAGGCGGGGAACACGCTGTAGTGATCGCAGCTTATGAGCTTACTGCCCGCCGGAACCACAGACCGTGCGCTTTTCATGACTGCTGGTGGCAGCCCAGCTTTAGAGTCCATCGTCAAACGTAAGCTACCGATAATGCAGTTATTCTCAATGGCAACTAGGTGAGCCGTCGTTGGAAAGGCATCAAAGCGGTCTATTCGCCTAGACTCATCTATCTTGAGATGCCGGTCATTTTCTGTCGCCAAAACATGATGACGAAGCTTTAAAACCTCGTCGATTTGGTCTGGTGTTTTGGCAAGGGCAATTCTGAGCATGAGTCGGTAGACAAGGGACTATGCGCAGTTTGCCCAGACGCGTAAACGGTAGCGACATCAATGCAAATTGGTCTTTTCCGCGCTTTATCCCGACACAATCTGTTTCAAAACAACATGTATTGTGTTTGAGCTGTAACTTAAGGCAAAAAACCAGGATATCTCTGAGCGCAACTATTGCCACAAATCTTTTCAAACGAGTGCTCCTTTTTAAGTGTTCGTTTTTATGATTATGACTTTTCTGATGTGGCTCAAAGGTAGAACTGATGCTGACCTTAGCCAAACTCATTTCAGTAAAAAATATGAGTAAATTATCGCTGTTAAAAAGAAGAGACTTTGCGATTAGACAAACTATAGATTTTCTTCGCTTTAGAGAAGGCTGCTTAAGGGTCTTATCGGTAGGATAAAGGAACTAAAAACAGGCTTAAACAACTGCATTATTTACAACAGAAAGTAACTACTAACCCGTAACAACAACTGCGAGCCACTAAGACATTTTTCGCACAGCTCAAATACGTTTCTCAAATATAAGGATCAAAGAATCGCATGACCTCTAATCAAACGCAGCAGATGGCTATGAATGCGGCCCCCACAGAAGACCGTGTAGCTGTATTGCTGATGGGCTATGGCGAAGTCGAAAGCTACGAAGACTTTGCCAACTACAACGAGCAGGCGCTAAACCTTCTCACTGCAAAATTTGCACCTGTGCCAACCTGGGTTTATCCGCCACTGGCAAAGCTGCTGGCTATGTTTGACCTGCATGAGTGGAGCCATCAGCATGGCAACTTTGTGTCGCCACACAATGCCATTTTTGAAAAGCAGCGAGAAGGTATTGAGACCTGCTTACAAAACCGTTGGGGCGATCGCGTCAAAGTATTCAAGGCATTTAACTTCTGTGCGCCACATTTGCCTGAGCAAGTGCTGGAAACTATCAAAGCAGAAGGCTTTAGCAAGCTGTTAATTTATCCGCTGCTGGTGGTCGATTCTATTTTTACCAGTGGGATCGCGGTAGAGCAGGTAAACGATGCCCTGACAAAGCTAGGCGGTGCTGGCGAGCACTGGCTAAAAGGCACCCGCTATATTCCTTCTTTTTACAATAAAGAGCGCTACATTGATCTGTTGGCTCGGCTAGTAGAAGAGAAAATTGAAGCGCAGCTGTCTGTGGCTCACTTACCCTCGCAAACGGGCATCATCTTGCTCAACCATGGCTGTCCGCATAAGGCAAAGGGCTTTACCTCTGGCATTGACGAGAGCCAAAAGCTGTATGAGTCTGTGCGTGAAAGGCTGATCTCAAAATATCCGCTGATTTCTATCGGCTGGATGAACCACGATACGCCGCTAATTGACTGGACACAGCCAAATATGGCCGTCGCAGGGCAAAACATTATTGACCTGGGGGCAACGGCGCTGGTGATGATGCCCATTGGCTTTGCCACAGAAAATCACGAGACTCTGCTAGATGTGGATCACATCATTCATCAGCTGCGCCGGAAAAATCCGCAGGTGACCTATGTACAGATGGATTGCGTCAATGAGCATCCTGAGTTTATGCAGATGGTGGCTGACTGGGCCGATGTGGAAATTCAGGCATTGCTAGAGGCGGCTCCGCTAACGGTAAATGCTGAGTTGCGTGAGATGAACGCTGAGCATACGCACAGCCATGACCATCATGGCCATAGTCATCACAACCATGGACATCATGACCACCATGGACAGGGTCATCATAATCATGAGCCCCACAGCCATGATGCAAAAGAGCAGACTTCTGGTGTGGCCGTAAAACAGAAGGAGCATCACCATCATTAAGGTGAGGCCTCTATAGATAGTTCCTTTTCTCTTTAGGCGCTGATCAGCTCCCATTTTGGAAGAGACAATTAGCCCGATGCATAGAAATATTCATGCATCGGGCTTTGTTTTAAGGCGTTATTCGGAATGCCTGTTTCGGAGTGCCTGTTTCGGAATGCCTGTTTCGGAATGCCTGTTTCGGAATGCCTGTTTCGGACAACCCCCAATGTTAGTTTTGCTAAAAGTCACTATCCTAAGTAGGCGACTGTTTCTTCTGTCTATCTAATGCGTCTGCCTTTTTTTCGTCGTATCAAACGTCCGTTGCCTTGGCTAATTGGGCTGGGCCTTGCTAGTGTGATTGGCGTTGGCGCGATCGCATTCACACTCTCAAACAAAGGCCCCGACTACGACCTAGAAGCGCTGACTATTCCCGTCATGGCTGGCGAGCTAACTGTGCGCATCACCGCCAGTGGCAATGTAGAGCCCATTCGCACCGTGAACCTCAGCCCAAAATCTGCGGGTATTGTCCGTGAGCTGCTGGTTGAACAAGGCGATCGCATTAGCCAAGGGCAGCTGATTGCCCGCATGGATAACGATCAGATAAACGCCCAAATTGTTCAAAACGAGGCCAGCGTTAACGAAGCACGCGCCCAGCTAGACGATGCGCTTAACGGCGCTTCTAATACTGATATTGGACAGGCGGAGGCCGCTGTAGAATTAGCGCGTGCCCAGCTGCAAGATGCTCGGGCCCGCCTGTCGCTCTCAGAAGATGAACGCGATCGCACCCAGCAATTGTTTGATCGCGGCGCGGTCTCTCGTAGCGATCTTGATCGTGCCATTAGTGAAAATCGTAGTGCTGCCGCCAATATCGATCAGGCACTGGCCCGCATAGACGATGCCGAGCAGCGCCTGTTTGATCAGCAAAATGGCAATGATGCAGAGACCATTGCTCAGGCCGAAGCCAGACTGGCCCGCGCCCAGGGACAGCTTCAGGCGGTACAGGTACAGCTGGACGACACGCTGATTCGTGCGCCTTTTGATGGCATTGTCACTCAGCGCTTTGCCTCGGAGGGGGCTATCGTAACCCCCACGGCGACGGCCTCGGATGTGACCTCTGCGACTTCGACGGCGATTGTGGCGATTGCCAATGGCCTAGAAGTGATTGCCGAAGTGCCCGAAGCAGATATTAACCGTATCGAGGTGGGGCAATCTGTTGAAATTCAAGCCGATGCCTTTCAGGAAGAGACCTTTGAGGGCACGGTGAGGCTGATTGCGCCAGAAGCCATTGAGCAGCAAAACGTCACGGTCTTTCAGGTGCGCGTTCAGCTATTGACCGGGCTCGATCAGCTGCGCTCAAATATGAATACAACCGTCTCGTTTATTGGGGATAAAGTGGACGATGCCCTGGTGATTCCGGCGGTGTCTATTATTACCCAGGCGGGTGAGACGGGTGTGCTAGTGCCTGGTGAAGATGGACGGGCAGAGTTTGAGCCGGTGGTGTTGGGCTCGCAGGTGGGCGATCGCATTCAGGTGCTTGATGGCTTGGAGGAGGGCGATCGCGTATTTATTGATTTACCACCGGGTCAAAGTCTAGAGAACCTTACCTTTGGTCGGAATCGAGGCAGCTAACGTCAGAAAGAATGTCCTAATGTCCTAAGCAAAACACTACGATACGCTCAGGCATCTCTCAGAACATCGCAGTAAAATAGACACCACAGGCATAGGAATATTCTGCTTGTCGCAGATGTTCTATTAAGGGCAACACTCTCAATTAATTATGAAAAAACGTCACTTTTTAAAATCAGGCACTGCTTTTCTCGGTGCATTTTCCTTAGGTCAGGCTTTATCAGGTTGCTCTCAAGCGGTGGCAGATACTGAACCTGCCGTTGTTAATCCGCGCGTTCCTAAGCCCGAGCTTGCTACGTTCGAAATTACAAAAACAGAAGAAGAGTGGCGCGAAATTTTATCGCCCAAAGCGTTTGGCGTACTCAGAGAGCACAAAACAGAAGCGCCTCACAGCAGCCCATTAGATAAAAACTACACGGCAGGTACCTACAGCTGTGCAGGCTGCGATTTACCGCTGTATTCATCAGAGACAAAGTTCAATAGCGGTACCGGCTGGCCCAGCTTTTATGACGCGCTCGAAAATGCCGTAGGTACTTCTGTTGATCGCTCTTTTTTGATGACACGCACTGAAGTCCACTGCCGTCGTTGCGGGGGTCACTTGGGCCATGTGTTTAACGATGGGCCGCAGCCGACGGGTAAGCGCCACTGCATTAATGGCGTCGCGCTATCGTTTACTGCGGCCTAAGGAAGTTATCTGTGCTAGCTAGCCAATGACTAGCCCAAAGACAAAGCCGCCCGTCGCGAGGAAAAAACCCAAGGCCCAAGCTAAGCTGCGAAATGGGGTAATGCCCGCTGCATATAAGAGAAAATGAAGGGCTCTAGACATAAAATATGCGATCGCAGCATACTGAGTCCAAACGTTTGAAACATTAGTAGCTGTTGCAATAAGCACCAAGGGTGCAAAAATCATGAGTCCTTCCACATGGTTGCGTACCGACCGGGTCAGGCGACCTGTTAAAGCGGTTGCGCCTTTGAATTGATGTCCTTGCTCTCGGTTGGAGAGTGCGTACTTTGCTCCGCCTACTTTGTCGGCCTGAATTTGCTGGGTGAAGATCGCAATCCACAAAATTGCAGTCACCCCGAACAGTGCCCATAGTTCAATGGTCATACTAATTACTCCTACGAAGTCTTGATGGTGTATTTCGAAACGATTGGTTTTGGTCTTGTTTAGTTTTTGGTCTTGTCTAGTTTTTGGTCTTGTCTAGTTTTTGGTCTTGTCTAGGTTGAGGCTGACTATGCTGAGATGGGTTTTACCGGATATTGAACTTCGACCACCATGTCAGCT
>JBCBKQ010000243.1:0-8870 GCA_038521595.1 Cyanobacteria bacterium J06627_28
CCTGAGGCGGGTAATCGTTTCTATCGTCATATCCTCGATTATTCCGTGGTCGACGGTCATCGTACCGGCGATCATCGTAGGGGCGGTCGTTGTAGTTTGGCCGACCGTAGTCGGGTCTGTTGTAGTCGGGTCTGTTGTAATCTGGCCTGCCATAGTCAGGTCTATCATAAGCGGGCCGACCGTAGGCATCACGAGGATCGGGGTAGCGATTTTGATAATCGCGGGGGTCGGGGCCGTTGCCAAGCACGGTTTGTTCTACGTGCATTTTTAACTGCTGTGTCATGCGGCGTAGGCCTTGGCGTTCGTCTTGGCGAATGAAGGGAAGGAAGACTTTTGAAAGGATGCCTGAAAAGACCTCGCGATGGATGTAGCGGGTGCGGCCAGGAACGTTTTCTCGCAGTTCAAAGATATGCTCAGTGCGTAAGCCAGGAATCGTAGAAACCCAACGCATCATAGAGGGGGGGCGCACCATCGTTATCAAAGGCTGAAATTCTGTTTCTTCGTCGCCTTCTAGTCGCTGCATGGCCAAAAAGATTTCGTTGCCACGGGCAAGCCGCATTCCAGGATCGCAGTCGTAGAGAAAGGTATTCCAAAAGCGCCACTGGTCTTTGCGCATGAGAGCTTCCCAAACGACGCTTTGCGGCGCATTGATGTCAATTTCGGCGTAGAGGGAAGGCATGGCGGAAGAGAAGGAGGAACGAGGAAGGATGAAGGGTGAAGAAGTGGCTAGCTTATCTCAATATAGATTCAATATAGAGTCGAATTGCTGAATTGTAATGACTGGTACGGGGAGGGGCAATTTTGGCGGGTGATTTTTATCGGTTGTCATACTCAGTGAAAGAGTGGTGTACCTCGTTCGTACTTCATCGATCCAATTAGCGCTACGCTTTAACTCATCATTCATCATTCATACTTCATCATTCCCATCATGGTCAGTTTGACGCCGAATCCTAGCTACAGTTTGACGTTGCGCATTCGATTGCCCAATCAGGTGAGCCAGCTGGCAGCAGTGATAGAAGCGATCGCACAGGCAGGCGGAAACCTAGGAAACATAGATGTGGTGGAAAAAAGCCGCAACGCCATCGTGCGAGAAATTTCGGTAGATGCGGCGAGCGCGCAAGGGGCTGAGCAGATTGAGCGGGCAGTGCGATCGCTTCCAAAAATAGACGTACTGGCCGTATATGACCGAACGTTTGCCCTACACCGAGGCGGCAAACTGCGGGTAGAAGCCAAAATTCCTCTGCGGGAGCAGGATGATTTGGCAATGGCCTACACGCCAGGAGTCGGCCGGGTATGCGTAGAGATTGCAAAGCACCCAGAGAAGGTATACGACTACACGATTAAGGGCAACACGGTAGCGATTGTCAGCGATGGCAGCGCGGTGCTAGGGCTGGGCAATTTGGGCGCTGAGGGCTCAATGCCAGTGATGGAAGGCAAGGCCATGCTGTTTAAGGAGTTCGCCGGGCTCGATGCGTTTCCAATTTGCCTGGATACGCAGGACACCGAGGAAATTATTGAGACGGTGAAGCGAATTGCACCGGTGTTTGGGGCGGTGAATCTGGAGGATATTGGTGCACCGCGCTGCTTTGAAATTGAGAAGCGGCTACAGGCGGAGCTAGATATTCCGATTTTTCATGACGATCAGCATGGGACGGCGATTGTGAGCTTGGCAGCGCTGACGAATGCGCTGAAAGTGGTGGGTAAGAAAATTGGTGAGATTCGCCTTGTAATCAATGGTGCGGGGGCAGCAGGATTGTCGATGGCGCGGCTGTTTCGCACGGCAGGGGTGACGGATTTGGTGGTGTGTGATTCTAAAGGGATTATTGGGCGCGATCGCACGAACCTGACCACCGCAAAGCAAGCATTCGCCGTGGCGAAATCTGGCACGCTCGCCGATGCGATGAAAGGCGCAGACGTATTTATGGGCGTGAGCGCCCCGGGCGTTGTCAGCGTAGAGATGGTGAAGTCTATGGCAGATAAGCCCATCGTATTTGCCATGGCAAACCCCGTGCCAGAGATTCAGCCGGAGCTAGTCAAAGGCATAGTCGCGGTAATGGCGACAGGTCGCAGTGACTATCCGAACCAGATTAATAATGTGCTGGCCTTTCCGGGCGTCATTCGTGGGGCGGTGGACTGCCGGGCACAGGAGATTACGACGGAGATGTTTTTAGCGGCGGGTCATGCGATCGCATCTCTCATCCCAGATCCGGAGCTGTCACCAGACAACATCATGCCCTCAGTCTTTGATGAGCGCGTCGCCCCGGCAGTTTCTGCGGCAGTACAAGAAGTGGCCCGCGCGGCTGGAATAGCCAGGAAGTAGGCGAGAAAGTAGGCCAGGAAGGAAGATCTATGCGCAAGCTTGAGTACACACCCGAAATTCAGCCCTTTCACATTGACGCCATGGGCCATGTGAATAACCTGGTCTACATTGAGTGGATGGAAATCGGGCGGGTGCGGTTGCTCGAGGCGATAGACCTGCCGATTCATGAGTTGATTGGTGAGGGTTACGGCCCAGCGCTAGTAGAGACCACTATTCGCTATAAAACGCCTTTGTATTTGGGCGATCACGTAAGCGCAACCCTATGGCTTTCGCAGCTTAAGGGTGCCTCAGCCCGCATAGAGTTTCAGTTTTTCAATCAGGACGGTGAGCTGGCGGCAGAAGGGGCTCAGCGAGGTATTTTTATTGATTTGGCGAGTAAACGACCAAAGCGGTTGGATGCGGAGGTGCGATCGCGCTTTGAGCAATACCTGATTTCAGAAACAGCATAAACACAACCTGCCACCGTAGGATGATTCTGCGGTTTGGCTGAATGTCATAAACTGTTTAGCAGAACAAATCGATAAGGAATAAGCCTGTGCTAAACGAACAAGCTAAGAAAACCATGCTTCGTAAGATCCCTCACGGTCTATACGTGTGTGGCACCAAAGAAGGTGATGACGTCAACGGGTTTACAGCCAGCTGGGTGATGCAGGGTTCTTTTGCACCGCCGCTGGTGGTGAACTGCATTAAAAATGACTCCAGGTCGCACGAAATGGTCAAGGCCAGCGGCGTCTTTGCCCTCAGCGTCCTAGAAGATGGACAAAAAGAAATGGCCCAAAATTTCTTTAAGCCCTTGCGCCGCGTAGGCAACAAGTTTGAAGAAATTGAGTTTTATCTGGGCGAAGAAACGGGCTGCCCGATTATTAAAGATTCGCTCGGCTATGTGGAGTGTAAAGTTGTTGGTTCGGTAGAGCATGGCGACCATACCGTATTTGTCGGTGAAGTGGTCGGCGCAGGTGAGCACCGTGAGGGTAAGCCCTTACTGTTAGAATCCACCGGCTGGAACTACGGCGGATAAACATACAAAACCTTGTAAGTAAACATAGCCAGCTGCTTAATGCATCGAGCAGCTAGCTATACCTGAAACTGCGGCAAGTGACGCAGACCGACTAACCTATGGAGCTGAGCTCCCGCTGTTACACGCAAAGCTTAGCGCCCTCCAGGTCACAGGCCCGACAATACCGTCTGTTGCAAGCCCTTTGGCTCGCTGAAATCGCACAACCGCCGCATGAGTAGCAGGGCCAAAGTCACCATCAGGCGCGGCCGAAGCATAGCCAGCATTCGCAAGACGTTCCTGCGCTAGCGTCACGTACTCAGTCAAATCTGTGCGATCGCCTTGGCGAATCGTGGGCATATCTACCGGGCCATCGGTGCACAGCGCTTTCCAAGTTTTGGGGCCAACAATGCCGTCAGGAGTCAGAAATACCTGATACTGAAACTCTCGAATCATGATTTCAATTCCATCATGAAAGATATCCCCAACAGTAATACCAGCGACGCCAAACCCACGGTTTGTAGACGCGAGCAAACGGCGCATAGTGTTGACCTCTGGGCCTTGGTCACCTACTTTTAATGTTGTTTGAGGGCCAGTTGTGCAGGCTCGGATTAACGTTTGGACTGACATGTGAATTGTTCCTTTTAATGAAGATGTAATGCCTTGAAGCCTCTTCATTACAACAAGCAGACCCTAGGTGCGACAGTCTCCTGGCAGGGTACCTTTTACGGTCTTATGCTTGCTCGGTGCCCCTACCAAATACTGAAATCAAAATCCAAAAGCAGATCGTAATAATCCAAGGTAATAAACCGATCTAGTGGCATGTACAACCAGCGCAACGAGGAACTAGGATCTGACCTCAATATTTTGAACCCAAGCGTCAGCGCAAAAGCCTCTAGCCGAGGGTGAATAGTAATGCTGTATATTTCACAGAGATTAGGAAAGTCTTTCTGCATCTGTTTGAGCGTATCCTGAGAGTCTTGAAACAACAAACAGGCAGACTCATGGCTCCACAACTGAGGCTGAATTTGCCACCCGCGAATATAAACGGCATAGCATTCTAGATCGCCTACGGTTGCAATTTTTATCGGGTCAGACTCGGTCAATCGAGTCAGGTGTAAGCTTTCGCTCGGAGGCAGATTAAATTTTTCTTCTGAGTCAGGGCTCGTGGGGAAAAAAGAAGCAAAGCCAACCGGAAAACCATCAGACTTCTGTCTAATAACTCTCATTCCCGTCGGGTAGAGCGCCGCCCACTGACGCAGACCCTTTTTGATATGGTGCGTCATAGATTTTGGACGCTCACTGTCATAGGTATAAAGCTCTCCTAAAATATTTGCAACGATAGGTGCATCGTTACGTGCATTAAACGCATCAGCGTATAGATCGCTACCCAAACAGGCCGTAGGCAACAAAAAGCCATCTGGAATATGCAGACTCAGCCGAGTCGTACTGCCGTCAAAAGACTCTCGTTTTACGAGTTTTTTGGCAACGAGCTTATCGATAATCATGCCTGCCGAGCGATGACTTCCCCTTTCAGTCTCACTATAAAATAAGTCTGCAGCCTCACTATGAGAACAATAGAAGCTCTTGAGATGACAATCTAGTACTTTGATCGGAACTTGCTTTGCACCGCTTTGCTTGAGGTAGTTGTATCCCCACAGTCGGACAAAGTATGTGGCTTGCTTGAGGGTCAACCCAACTTTTCCAACAATATTTTCTACATAGCGTTTTTGCAGAGCTGGCGGAAACCAGTCATGAACGTTTGAGGCTTCTATTTCATCGGACATGTCACAAGCTCGCTGCACTGTCAGCATAAGTCCCTTATCGCTACATATTGCGCAGATATGCGGGATTAACTGACAATAATAGTCCGTAGTCAAGGACTTGTACGATTAACGGCCCAAAACTTCACCCTACTTCACACCATTGACTTAGCTTACTCTACATCGATGTTGTAAAGCGTTACGTTCACGTTAGTTAAAGCTCGTGCTTTTTACGAGATTCCCCTTTCGGGGACTGTTTTATTCGTGCACGGCGTCGGTATGTTGACAGGTACATAAACGTGTGACATACCAGCGAGTGTCACAGTTAAGGACAAGAACAACGCTACTCGCGATTCAATTGCGATATTCACGCATCTGAGATCAGTGCTCATTTTTTGCCGAGTCACTATTTGTTACAACACTATTGGTTATGACTTACTCCTATCGCCACCCCTCTCCAGATAAAAAAGAATATGTTCGAACTTCGACTCGAAGGCTGTATCGCTCTCCCATGGGAGGACCGCCTCCGAGACGAATTCAGCCTTCTCAAATAGTTTCAAAACATGCTCAGACATCACGAAAACTACACGATGCAAAGCAGGCACTTGAGAAAAAGGAAGATGAATGTAGGCTAGTTCAGCAAAGGCTACTAACGAGCGAGCGTCAGCTAGCGAAAGCAGAAAGAGCACTAGAAGCTTTTCGTAAACGTGACAATCGAAAATGGGATTGGCTGGTCTGGCTCATTGGGACTTGTGTAGTTCTCGTGCTTGTCTACTTCACTTTTGAACTCGCTTATTTTTTAGGGGCTAGTTCTTGTCTCTAGCACGGTCGCTGGCACTGACGCCTAAAGTATCTATTTCATCTTTACACATACAAACATTGGAATCTCTAATAATGTCAACCTCGAAATATAGAATTATTTCCTTGGACGGTGGCGGCGTGCGTGGGTTAATCACCGCCATTATGCTCCAGACTATTCAAAAATACTTTGAAGACAAAAGAAATGAAGATTTTTTAGAATCAGTTAATTTTCTGGCTGGAACCTCTACGGGTGGCTTGTTAGCCTTAGCAATTGCGAAAGAAAGAAAGTCACCAGACCGAGTCAAATTACTAGACCGTGTTAAAAATATTTATGCTCATGACAGCCGTCAAGTTTTCAAAAAATCGATAGTCAATGGAGCCCTTGACGGGTGTGGTTTCGTAGCTGCGAAATATACCAACAAGCCCCTGAGAAAGAAGTTAGAAGGGATTTTTGGGAAAGACATGTTATTGGGAGAATTATCTAAAAGGGTTTTGATTCCTACCTTTGATCTAGATAATGCCTCAAATCATCCTGAAAAGCGTTACTGGAAGCCAAAACTCTTTCATAACTTTGACGTAAACAATGATCCAGGAAAGGAACAGAAAGAGGACAACGAAGATAAAAAAACTAAGGTTAACGAAGATAAAAAAACTAAGGTTGTAGAGGCCGGTCTTTGTACTACTGCAGCGCCGACTTTTTTCCCCTCAGTAAATGGCTATATCGATGGGGGTGTCTATGCCAACAATCCGTCTATGTGTGCGATCGCACAAACTCAAGACCAAAGATACTATCCTCGTCAAGAACCAGATAAGCGTAAAGTAGCGCTGAGCGATATCGTCATGCTGTCAATCGGGACTGGGCTCAACTTGAAGTACAAAGACGAGCTTATTAACAGAGAGGGAATCGTTCAATGGGTTAATCCATTGATTCAGATAATGTTCGATGGCACAACTGGTATTGGTGACTATCAGTGCGGGCAGATGCTAACCAAACATCAATATCGCAGGCTGAATCCTACTTTCATCAGTAGGCATAATAAGCCGAGATACGTAGGGATGGATGCTGCCGATGAGGAAACGATAAATTATATGACCCAAGTTACCGAAGACTATATGCAATCTGAAACATTTACAAATACCTTGGATTGGATGAACCAACATTGGTTTTAGTTTGTCGTTAAGTACGTAAAAACGTAGGCGCCTGTTGGATTGTCCCGTGTATCATGCACTTTTTTCTGTTGAACATTTTTCTATAAACGGAATAGTACCCACCAAGGGGACTGCTAAATGCTCTCCTAATACCGTCTAATAAAGAAGCCATCAGGCACTACATTTTCACTTAGGAACACACACCATGTCAGTTCAAACACTCATTCGACGCTGCGCGACACCCAGTGCGCAGCCCATTTTACAGCTCAACGACAGCGGCCCAGCGGTTAAAGCCCTGCAGCGATTGCTAGCAGAGAGCAGCCGTGGATATTCACAACATTACATTTACAGTAATGGCAATGTCATCGGCACAGCACTAGAAGCTATCGTCAGAGGATTTCAGTCTGATGTCTTCTTAAATAATGACGGTATCGTTGGCCCTCAAACGTGGAAAGCACTCTGCGCCGATGGGCCAGTGGAAATGCCCATTCTGCGTCAGGGAGATGGCGTCAATTCTACTGACGAAACGCGGACAGCGATTAGACGCGCACAGCAACGTCTAGCCATCTCACTCTATTACAATGGCGAGGTAGATGGTGACTTTGGGCCACTTACCTATGCTGCAGTCACCCGCTTTCAACAGGCCAGTGGACTTACCGCAGACGGCATTATCGGCCCGCTCACGTGGACCGCACTCAGCCGCGCATAACAGTTCAACCAGCTAGCAGTTAAAGTCTCCTAGCTCATCGAGTGTTAACGATCCTCCGTAGTTCAGCTCCTTGTTTCTCGTTCTTGAGAAAGAGGAGCTTTTCTTTAAACTTCACACCCCTTCATACCCTTGCCCACAAATGCTATGCACAGACACACAGGTACTGGATGCCACTCTGTCCTTAAGCAAAGACTCACCCTAGTCATAGTTGATGTCTGAGTAAGATCACTAAAGTAGGAACTGTAATGAGTCATATCAAAAAAAATTGCTTCATTTTAGGAGTGAAAGCCCCCGCCTAACACTCATTACCGATTATCCGAATTATTGATGAGGAAGCATGACATCTACCAACGCTAGTCAAGTGCAGACACGACCCTCTGCACTTGAACCACCTTCAGTAAACGCCTCACCTATTCAGAGTGAAACCGCTGAATATCTTTCAATCATTTTTGAACAGCTTTGGGGACAACTGTTCCCTGCCCAGGGTTCACTTTTGTTTGACCACAATGGTCAACTCATTTTGAGTACGCCAAAGGCTCAGGCACTGTGTCAAAAAATTAAATCTCAAAACCTCCAGAACAAATTGCTTCCCGGTAAATACGAGAACCAAACAAGGACAAAAGAAAATAGCCCCATCCCCAAGAGCGACGTAATTTTTGAGATGCCACTCACGATTACGTATCTCTGCGATCTGATGATTGATAGCTCGCGTAAGTTTCCAACCGAAAAATTGCAGCTGCAGGAGGAACTGCTAGGAGACACCGACTTTCACATTCAGATCAGGGGCGAGTGGATTGAGCTAACCACAGCCTCTCCTAGATTTATTTTGGTAACGCTAGAAGATTTGGCTCAAGTTGCCCAGCAGCGATCGCGCTGTGATGCCTATCGATATCAGCTAACCGCAAGAGAAAGAGAAGTTTGGGCGTTGCACCTTCAAGGTTTCACGTACCGTCAGATTTCTCAGCGCCTCTACATTGCCTTGAGCACTGTGAAAAAGCACCTCAAGAATGTGAGCAGCAAGCGTCGAGGTGAAATTTTCTAGCCTACTTTTTGGTGCTGACAAAAAGTCCCCTTAAAGGGGACTACACAACTCCCCAAAGTGACTCGTACAGTATTTAAGGGAACTAATGAATA